>NZ_JBEUMH010000015.1:0-76520 GCF_041080745.1 Stenotrophomonas sp. JAG2
CTGTCCGGCGTTCGGGTAGTGCCGGCCGCTGGCCGGCACCTTGGGGCTGTCCGGCGCTCAGGTAGTGCCGGCCGCTGGCCGGCAGCGCGGTGTGCGGCAGAGTCCTGGGAGCCGGCCAGTGGCCGGTTTCATCGGGGATCTGACGGTCCGCGTGGAGCCGGCCAGCGGCCGGCACTACCGGTGTGTGGTCAAGTCAGTTGCAGGCCTTGCCTTCGACCTTCATCTGCGCGGCGAACATCGGCACCTGGGCGATCTTGCCGGCCGCGGCCTGCTTCTTGGCGTCTTCCAGATAGATGCGCGACTGGCCCTGGCCATCCAGCTCGGGCTTGGTGGTGACCGGCATGCGCCACACACGGACGACGGCCTGCTGCGCCGGGCACGACGCATTCGGCACGCGGATCACATCGTTGAGTTTCCAGCCCTTGGCTTCGCTGGGCTGCGCCTTGTCGTAATCGACGAAACGGGCACGCGGCTGGCACTGCTCGCTGGTGCGCACCACGGCGAATTTGTATGGCTGGGCCGCTTCGCCGGTGAACACGCCTTCCAGCCGCGCGCAGGCTTCGGGAATCTGGCGCAGGGTGTGGGCCGCGCCCACCGCCTGCGGGGTGCCCGCGGCGCGCTGCAGTTCGGGGGTCTCGGCGGCGAAGGAGGACACGGCGGGCAACAGGGCCAGCCACAACAGATGACGGGGGGACATGGCAGGGCTCCAACGGCTGGGGATGGGCCGAGGCTGCCAGTGGGTGGCTGAACGGCGTGGCAAAGGCGGCCCGTCGTCCGGATCGGCGTGGTTGCCGGCCAGCGGCCGGCACTACCGATGCCAGCGGCCGGCACTACTTCCGTCGGTGGCGATCCGGGCACGCGCATGCGGTTTGTAATCCTTGCTGGCATGCATCGAGGATTTGCCCGCATACTCGGGTCACCAGGGATTGCTGAACACCGCCACACGCTTGAAGACCGGGCACGGTCTGAACGGGTTGGTTCATGGTTGCAGCCCGTTGTGCCCCCGCGTGGAGAAGTTCATCCGTTCACTGGATGTCATTCCATCACCCGGGAGGGGACATGCTGGAACGTTACGGGCTTTCTCTGGCGCTGTTCTGCGCCATTCTCGCGATTCTCTACGGCATCGTGTCGGCACGCTGGATCCTCCGGCAACCGGCTGGCAATGCCCGCATGCAGGAAATCGCCGCCGCCATCCAGGAAGGCGCGCGCGCCTATCTCAACCGTCAATACCTGACCATCGCCATCGCCGGTGCCGTGCTGTTCGTGCTGGTCGGCTTCTTCCTCAGCTGGTACACCGCGATCGGCTTCGCGATCGGGGCCGTGCTCTCCGGCGCGGCCGGCTACATCGGCATGAACGTGTCCGTGCGCGCCAACGTGCGCACGGCCGAAGCCGCCCGCAACGGCCTGAGCGCGGCCATGGACGTCGCCTTCCGCGGCGGTGCGATCACCGGCATGCTGGTGGTCGGCCTGGGCCTGCTGGGCGTGGCCGGGTATTACGCGCTGCTGCTGAAGCTGGGCCTGGATGTGGCGCAGACGCTGCATGCGCTGGTCGGGCTGGCGTTCGGCTCATCGCTGATTTCCATCTTCGCGCGACTGGGGGGCGGCATCTTCACCAAGGGCGCTGACGTCGGCGCGGACCTGGTGGGCAAGGTCGAGGCCGGCATTCCCGAGGATGATCCGCGCAACCCGGCGGTGATCGCCGACAACGTGGGCGACAACGTCGGCGACTGCGCCGGCATGGCCGCCGACCTGTTCGAAACCTATGCGGTCACGGTGATCGCGACGATGCTGCTTGGCAACCTGATGATCGCCGAGGCCGGTGCCAATGCGGTGCTGTATCCGCTGGTGCTGGGCGGGGTGTCGATCATCGCCTCGATCATCGGCGCGCTGTTCGTCAAGGTGAAGCCCGGCGGCTCGATCATGGGCGCGCTGTACAAGGGCGTGATCGTGTCCGGCGTGCTGGCGGCGATCGCGTTCTACCCGATCACCACGCAGTTGATGCCGGACAACGCGCACGGTGCGCTGAACCTGTACTTCTGCGCCTTGATCGGGCTGGTGCTGACCGGGCTGATCGTGTGGATCACCGAGTACTACACCGGCACCCAGTACAAGCCGGTGCAGCACGTGGCGCAGGCCTCCACCACCGGGCACGGCACCAACATCATCGCCGGCCTCGGTGTCTCGATGAAGTCCACTGCCCTGCCGGTGATCGCGGTGTGCGTGGCGATCTGGCTGGCGCACTATTTCGGTGGCCTGTACGGCATCGCCATCGCCGCGACCGCGATGCTCTCGATGGCCGGCATGATCGTGGCGCTGGATGCCTACGGCCCGATCACCGACAACGCCGGTGGCATCGCCGAGATGGCCGAACTGCCGCCGGAAATCCGCGACATCACCGATCCGCTGGATGCGGTCGGCAACACCACCAAGGCGGTGACCAAGGGCTATGCGATCGGCTCGGCCGCCCTGGCCGCGCTGGTGCTGTTCGCCGATTACACGCACAACCTGCAGGCCGCCAATCCCGGCGAGGTCTTCGCCTTCGACCTGTCCAACCATGAGGTGATCATCGGCCTGCTGATCGGCGGCCTGATTCCCTATCTGTTCGGCGCAATGGCGATGGAGGCGGTGGGTCGCGCGGCGGGTGCGGTGGTGGAGGAAGTGCGCCGCCAGTTCCGCGAGATTCCCGGGATCATGGACGGCACCGGCAAGCCGCAGTACGACCGTGCGGTGGACCTGCTCACCCGCTCGGCGATCCGCGAAATGATCATCCCGTCATTGCTGCCGGTCGCGGTGCCGGTGGTGGTCGGCCTGCTGCTCGGGCCGCGTGCGCTCGGCGGCCTGCTGATCGGCACCATCGTCACCGGCCTGTTCGTGGCGATCTCGATGACCACCGGCGGCGGCGCGTGGGACAACGCCAAGAAGTACATCGAGGATGGCCACTTCGGCGGCAAGGGCAGCGAGGCGCACAAGGCCGCGGTGACCGGCGATACCGTCGGCGATCCTTACAAGGACACCGCCGGTCCGGCGATCAATCCGCTGATCAAGATCATCAACATCGTGGCCCTGCTGCTGGTGCCGCTGCTCTGAGGAATGACGGACGCGCTGGCCTCATGCCAGCGCGTCCGTGCAGCGCGTGCGGGGCGCCACGCCTCAACGCCGCCGGAGGAAGAACGTCACCGGCACCATCACCTCCACCGGGTCGCCGGTGATCTCCGCGGGCGGCGGTGGCAACGGGCTGCCGCGCCGCACCGTGGCCAGGGTCTCCTCATCCAGCAGCGCATGGCCGCTGCTCTGTCCCAGCCGGATGTTGGAGGCGTTGCCCTGCCGGTCCACCGAGAAGCGCACATAGGCAACGCCCTGCTGGCGCAGGCGCTCGGCCTGGCGCGGGTAGCGGCGGAACTGTTCCAGATGGCCCAGCAGCAGGCCCTGCCAGGTGACGGCCGCAGGGCCCTGGCGGCCGGCAACGGTCTGCGTGGCGGCGTAGCGCTCGGACGGTCGCGCCGACACATCCGGCGGTGCCAGCGTCTGCTCCACGTTGCGCTGGTCGGTCGGTTCTTCTTCGCGGGGTGTCTCGCGACGCAGGACGTCCTGCGCGTCCGGCGTGTCGTCCGGCGGGAGATCGACCTTGGGCACCGGCGTGGGCTCGGGCCGATGCTGCTCCTGCTGCAACGGCCCGGGCGGCATCTCCTTCGGTGGCGCGGTCGGCGCCTCCGGGACCGGCGCCAGCTCCACCATCACCGCTTCCACCGGCATATCACTGACCAGCACCGGCGCGCGCTGCTGCCACCACACCGCGCCGCCGATCAGCAGCGCATGCGCGGCCAGCACCAGGGCCAGGCTGCCCGCCCAACGCAGCGATGCAGGAGTGTCGCGGCTCATTCGCTGCGCTGCTCCACGCCAACCAGTGCGATCCGGCGATACCCCGCGGCGCGCAGCGCGTTCATGGTCTGCATCAGCTCGCCATAGGGCACGGCCTGGTCGGCGCGCAGGTAGATGCGCTGCTCGTGATCACCGGCGGTCAGCCGTTCCAGCGTGGCTTTCAGCCCGTCCGTGCCGACCGGCACGTCATTGATGCTCAGCGACAGATCGGCCTGCACCGAGAGGAACACCGGTTCCCCATCGCGCGGCTGCGGCTTTGCGGTGCTGGCCGGCAGGTCCACCGGCGTATCCACCGTGGCCAGCGGCGCGGCGACCATGAAGATGATCAGCAGCACCAGCATCACATCGATGAAGGGGGTGACGTTGATCTCGTGGCTTTCTTCCAGCGCGTCGTCGTCGTGGCGGGCGGTCTTGATGGCCATGGCCGCTCCTCAGCGCGCGTCGCGCACGGCAGAGGCGTTGCCGCGCCGGTCCAGATCGCGCGAGACCAGTTGCTGCACCCCGGCGGACAGATCGCCCAGCAGGCCGCGGATGCCGGCCAGCACGCGGGTGAAGTGGTTGTAGATCACCACGGCGGGAATCGCCGCGACCAGGCCCAGGGCGGTCGCGAGCAGCGCCTCGGCGATGCCCGGGGCGACCACGGCCAGGTTGGTGGTGTTGGCGTGGGCGATGCCGATGAAACTGTTCATGATCCCCCACACCGTGCCGAACAGGCCGACGAACGGCGCGATCGCGCCGATGCTGGCGAGCAGGCCGACCCCGGTGCGCAGCTGCCGCGCATGCGCCAGTTCGATGCGTTCCAGCCGCGAGGCGACGCGCTCCTTGATGCCGACCGGATCGTGCGCGTCCTGCGACAGGCGCAGCTCGGTGCGGGCCGCGTCGATCAGCGCGTGGGCCGCGCCCTCGTCGAGCAGCGCATGCGTCCGGGGCGCCGGCAGGTGCGCCGACTGCAGCAGCAGCGCGCGGGCCTGGCGCAACCGCGTGCGCTGCCGGCCCAGCTCCCAGGTCTTGGCGACCAGCACCGTCCAGGTGGCGATCGAGGCGAGTGCCAGCCCGATCATCACGGTCTGAACCACGCCATCGGCGGCCTGGTACATGCCCCAAGGGGTCAGGTCATGCGGCAATGCCGCCACGGCGGCAGGAACATCGATCGGCAGGGTCATCAGCAGGGTCGTCTGTCAGGGGCGTCGCGGCGCGGGGCAGCACCGGAGGCAAGAGGGAGGCAAGAGGGAGGCGGAGAAGTATCGGGGTGATGCGGTGTGGATCCGCGCAGGCGGGGCACCGCGTTCAGCGCTCCGACGGGGGAACCGGCACGCCGGGCGGCCGCGGCGCGGGCCGCGACAGCACATATGCCGCACTGGCCGCGAAGAACACCCCGACGCCAAGCAGCAGCGGCCAGGACGGATGCGCGCCCCAGCAGAACATGACGAAGCCGAACGCCATGCCGGCCCCGGCGAAGGCCTTGCCCTTGCGGCTGATCGCGCCCTGCTCGCGCCACAGGCGCAGCGGGGGCCCGTAACGGGGATGCTCGAGCAGCCGGCGTTCGAACTTCGGCGAGCTGCGCGCGAAACAGCCGACAGCCAGGATCAGGAAGATCGTGGTCGGCATCACCGGCAGCAGGGCGCCGATGACGCCCAGCGCCACCATGATCCAGCCCAGACCGAACCAGAGCCAGCGCATCACGGGCGGCCGTGGGTGTCCGGCACCGCGGGCGTGGCGCGGGCGGCGATCATGCGAATTCTTCCTCGACATGACCGTGCACGCTGCGGAAGGCTGCATCGGCCGCATCGATCACCTGCTGCTCCTGCGCGGCGGTCAGCGCCACACCATCCAGTGCGGCGGTGAACTCGCGCCAGTGGCGGGCCGCGCCATCCGGATGCGCGGCCAGATGGCGCGCGCCAAAATCGCTGTCCAGACCAAGCCTGGCCGCCATCTTGTACAGCACGGTGCCACCGAGGTTGGAGCCTTCGGCCACGTACAGCCAGCCCAGCGCGGCCGGCAGCGGCAGATCGCCATCCAGGCGCGTCGACGCCGGCAGCGGCAGGGTCTGTTCCAGGTCGGCCAGATCGCGGGCGATCAGCGGCAGACGGCGGCGCTCATCCAGATCGGGCAGCAGCGCGTCCAGCGCGGGGTTGCCGTAGAGCGCATCGATATCGCGGTGGAAGCGGTACTGCACGCGCAGGAATTTTGCGAACAGGTCGCGGCTGGCGAAGATGTCGCCGGCCATGATGCGCTTGTCCAGCGCGCCATGGCTGTCGCGGGTGGCGGCCTTGAGGCGTTGGCTGCGGGTGGCTTCGGGAGTATCGATGACGATCATGGCAGTGCTTGCAGGGGAAGTGGGCGCGGTTCTCTGTTGAAGACGTCTGGCACGGGTGCAACCCCAAGCCCGTGTCGCGTGGACCCGTGTTGCGTCCGTCACATGCCACCGTCACGGCGTTGCCCCGATAATACGGACCACGCCCTGCCACTGGAATGACACGATGATCACGACCGAACCGCGCATGACCAACCTGTTCCTGCAGCTCGGGCTGGACGCCAGCGAGGCGGCGATCGCGGCCTTCATCCGCGACCACCAGCTCCCCAACGACATCCGCCTGATCGAAGCGCCGTACTGGAACGACGGTCAGCGCCAGTTCCTCACCGAGCAGCTGCGCTCGGATGCGGAATGGGCGATCGTGGTCGATGAGCTCAGCGAAGCCCTGCACGCCGATGCGACCCAGCAGGCCAACGCCGGCTGATCGGTCGCGCGATGCTGACAGCGGCCGGGCACGGTGTGTGCCGGTCGGATGCACGCAGGGGCCGGCAATGCCGGCCCCTGTCGTGTCCGGGCATCAGTAGCGGTAGGTCAGCGCCAGCCGCACGGTCCGGCCCGGTGCGGGCATCACACCCAGCGCCAGCGGATCGAGATAGTAGCGATCGGTGAGGTTGTCCACGTTGAGGTCCACCGCGAACTGCTCGCTGGCCTGCCAGCTGGCGAACAGGTCGACGATGGTCGCCGGGCGGTACAGCTGCTGGATCGCCGACAGGCCGACGTTCCATTCCTTGTCCAGCCTGCTGATCGGGCCGGCGTTGTGGATCACCCGGGTGCCAAAGCTCAGGCGCTGGTCGAACAGCCGCGAACCCAGGGTCAGGTTGACGTTGTAGCGCGGCGGGTTCTGGGTGTTGCTGTACGACCCTTCGAAGCCACCATCGACACAGTCCGGCGTGTTCTTCAGTTCCTCGATCTTCCGCTGGATACCGTAGGCGCGGCGCTCGGCGGCGATGTCCGGCGCACAGGTCTTGGCCTCGATGTAGTAATGCGCGGACAGATCGGCGAACACCGTGCCGCTGTCATAGCTGGACTGCAACTCCACGCCGGACACCTTGAAGCGGTCCACGTTGCGGATCAGGCCGGCCGACAGGGTGCGGTAGTCGCGGGTGATCAGATCATCGATGCGCGTATTGAAGTAGGCCAGCTTGAACCCGGCCTGGTCGCCCTCGGTGAACAGGCCGTGCCGCACCGTGCTCGCGCCGATTTCCCAGGTCCCTGCCCGCTCCGGCTTGAGCTCACCGGTCGGCTTGGCCGCGGTGAACAGGCCCAGCGTGGTTTCGAACAGGCTGGGCAGCTTCACGCCTTCGGCGTACTTCACGTACACCATCGTGTCTTCATCGAAGCGGTAGGCAACGCTGGCGCTGGGCATGAAGGCACTGTCGCGGCGCCGGATCGGCTGCGACCAGGTCCAGCTGACCGGCACGCGCAGATCTTCGGCGTCATCCGCATCGTAGAAGTTCCAGCCGGTGATGTCGCCGACCGTGCCCTTCTCGTACGGCGAGGCCAGCAGCGAGGCCTCGGTGAACTGGCCATTGGCATCCGGATACCAGTTCAGCATGGCGATGCGCTTGGCCCGCCATGCCGGCAGGTTCGGGTTGCCATCCAGCAGCTGGGTGTAGCGGTACTGACCGATCACGCCGTAGCTATCCGGCGTGGCCAGGCGGTTGCGGTCATGCACGTTGACGCGGTTGTAGCGCCCGCCGAGCACCACTTCCCAATGCTCGTCCGGTAGCCATTTGACCGAGGCCACCGCGCTGTATTCCTTGCGCTCGGCGTTGCGCAGGAAGCGGTTGTTGACCAGATCGTCGTGCATCACCGGCGAGTGCGGGCCGGGGCCGACGTCCTCGTCGCTGAAGGACAGGCCGTAGTCCAGCGTGAACAGGCCGGCACCGGAATCCAGGTGCGTGGTGTTGCCCACGTCGAAGCCGAGCCGGGTCTGGGTCAGCTCGTTGCGGTAAGCATCTTTGTAACCCGGATCGGTGTTGAACGACGGACCGTCGTACCACTCGGTGCGGCGATCGAAGTACCACGGCGTGATCCCGGTCAGGCCGTTGTACATCAGGCTGTCGGCGTCGGTGTACCAGAGGTTGGCCTTCAGATCGATCAGCTCGTTGTCCGGGTTGAAGCGGTAGCGCAGGTTGTAGGCATCCATGTCGACATGGCCCGGATCCCACTGCGGCACGCGGTCGCGGTCCACGCGGATGATCTGCGAGGCCATGATCTCGCCGGCGGTGCCTTCATAGCGGCGATAGCCGGCTTCCAGCGTCTGGTTGTCGTCGATGCGCCAGGTGCCCTTCAGCAGGAACGACTCCGAGCGCGAGGAGGTGTTGAACACTTCGGTGTCAGGCGGATTCAACGGCGCCAGAGTGCGCCGGGTCTGCGGGAAATCGTCGTAGCCGTGCTTGCCCGAGAAATAGTTGCCGTTCTCGCGCCATGCGTAGGCCGCCACGAGGTCGAAACGATCCCAGTGCTTGGCGGTGGCGATGTTGAAGAACTGGCTGCCCAGCGCGCTGCGGTCGGTACGCGGTGCGGCGTCGTAGGCGGGTACGTTGTTGGCGCTGGCATTGGCCATGCCGGTGCGCACGCGCAGGCCGGCATCGCGGCCGTCGCGCAGCACGTCCTCGATTTTCAGCGTTTCCATCTCGACCACGCCACCGATGCCTCCGGAGGCGTTGACGCCCAGGCTCGGGCCCTTGGTGATGGTGATGTTGGAGATCAGGTCCGGATCGAGATACGTGCGTTGCGACTGGCCCGCGTAACCGCGGTAGGTGTCCATGGTCGACTGCCCGCCATCGATGATCACCGGGATGCGGCTCTGGCCCTGGATGCCGCGGATGTTCACGTCCAGCGCGTTGGCGGTACGCGGGTCACCCGCAGTGACGCCGGCGACGCCCTTGACGATGTCCGCAGTGGAGCTGCCGCGGAAGCGTTCGATGGTGGCGCGCGCGATGTAGGCGCTGGAGCCGGCGGTGCGGTACACACCCAGCGCGCGCTCGGTATCGCTGCCGCCGTCGATGCGGTCACCGGCCACGCTCAGCGCGTCGGTGACGATCAGGCCATCGTCACTGGCCGCCACCGCCGCGCGCTCCAGGGTCACCGCGTCGGGGCCCACCGGGCGCATGCTCAGCCCACTGCCCTGCAGCAGGCGCAGCAACGCCGCCGGCGCGTCCATCTGCCCGGTCACCGGGCTGGAGATCACGCCCTCGGCCAGCGCGGCCGGATAGGCGACCTGCACCCCGGACTGGCGCATGTAGGTGCGCAGGGCATCGGACAGCGGCTGGGCGGGGATGTCGAAACGCAGGGTCGCCGCAGCGGACGTCGGGCCGGACTGGGCCAGGGCCGGGAGTGCGGGCGCGGCCGCCAGGCCGGCAGTGAGCAGGGCGATGCAGAGACGTGACGGGCGCGGACGATGGCCCGCGCGGGTGGAAATGCGCATGGAAAAACCTGTCAGAGGATCAGTGCCGCAGAGGCGGGTCACCCGCACGCAGGTGCGGATGCAGCGGACGTACGTGGCGGCGGCGGGTACGTTATGCCGGATAAGACGAACGAACGGGGCGCAGCCCCAAGACCAATGCGCGTGCGTGACTTGCCTGGCGCGCAGATGCCATGACGGCACCGCGTGCGGTATTACTCCGTCGTAATCGGGGTCGTGGCCGGTGCGACGATCGCCACGCCCATCGGCAGCCGGGTGACGGTCAGTCCAGCGCTCACCGCCAGCGCGTCCAGGGCCTGCTCTGGCCGGTCGATGCGGAAGGCCGCATTGACCGACGGCAGGGTCGAAAGATCCCCGCGCACGAACGTAGCGCCGGGCCGATAGCGCGCGATGCGCCGGACCGCATCCTCGACACCGGCCGCCTCGATCAGCAGTTCACCCTCACGCCAGGCCGCGATCCGGTCCAGCGCCACGTCCTCCTGCCGCGTCACCCGCTCGCCCGCGGCGAAACGCGCGCGCTGGCCGGCATCCAGGTAGGTCCAGCCAGTGCGATCGGACGCCGCGACGCGGACCCGTCCCTGTTCGACGATCGTCTCCACGTGATCGTCTTCGCGCGCAACCGCGAACGCCGTGGAGATGTCTTCGATCACGCCACCCTGCGCATCCACCTGGAACGGACGTGCCGGATCAGGCGTCACCTGGAACCAGGCCTGCCCGCGCAGCAGCGCGATGCGGCGCACCTGGCCGTCGTAGCGGACCGCGATCGCGCTGTCGGCATCGAGCACGGCGCGGCTGCCATCGGGCAGCGCCACGGACTGGATGCCCGTCCCGCTGCGGTGATCCGCCTGCAGCCGCAGCCACGCCTCCGGTGCCACCCAGGTCAGTGCGAGCAGCGCCGCGGTGGCGGCCGCGGCGACGGGCCAGCGTGCGCGATGCCGCGACCGTGCCCCGGCCGGGGCCGATGCCGGACGCGGCCCGAGGCTGCGCCACAGCTGGCGCTCGTATTCGAAGGTACGGCGGTTGTCCGGCTCGGCCAGCCACTGCTCGAACGCCTGCATCTGCGTCGGTTCGACCGCTCCGGAGGCCAGCCAGGCAATCCAGGCACGGGCCTGGACGGCAGCAGGATCGGACGGCGGCAAGGGTCGGGACATCGAAGGCGGTTCGTGCGGGCTCATGGCTGGCGGGAGTCGCGCGGTCGCGCGCGGACGAGGGAAGAGGGAAGAGGCCGGAAGGGACGGCATTATGATCAAGACGGATGGGAAACGGGCTTCCCCAAGCCCGCGTGCATGACGCTCAGCGCCCGCTGCGCGCCCAGGCCAGCCGCTGCAGCGCGCTGCGCACGTGGTTCTCGACGGTTGTCACCGACACGCCCTGGCGTCTGGCGACCTCGACCTGGGTCATGCCCTGCAACCGGTTGAGACGGAAGATGGTACGGGTGGGTTCGGGAAGATGCTCGGCCGCCTCCAGCACGCGTTGCAGTTCGTCCTGCGCCATCGCCTGCTCTTCGGTCGAGAGCACCTCATCCGGCCCCCACAGATAGTGGTCGGCCAACAGCCGCGAGCGCCGGGTCCGCTCACGGCCATGATCGGTCGCCAGGTTCGCCGCCAACCGATACAGGTAGGCCCGGGGATTGCTGATCGACTGGCCGCCGTCCACGCTGCGGGCCTTGAACCAGATCGACTGGATCACATCCTCTGCGCCGCCGTCACTGCCCAGGATGCGCTGGACCAGACGCAGCAGCGCCGGGCGCTCGCGGATCAACAGCTCGGTGAGGGTGGTGGCGTTGGAGGACATGGGGCCGATGCACGAAGCGGGACCGCCGGAGGGCGGCCATCCGTAAGGCGCGGCATGTTACTCCCCAAATGAGAATGAGTCACGTTTGAGCGCGCGGCACTACAGGCACTCGGTCAGCCCGTCATAGATGCTGTCCGAGGTTCCCGGCAACGCGACATGCAGTGCGTCGCCCGCCTCAAGGGTCTGCAGCAGAACCGGGAGCAGCGTGTCGTCCTGCAGCGGTGCCCGGCAGGCCCAGGTCCGTGCGTCGACCGCGATGCGGCCGGTGGCGGTGTCCACGCGTGCGGTGCTGCCGGTAAACGTCCAAAGGCATTCCCCCACCCGCCCCGTGTCGGCCTCCACCGAACAGCGGAAACGCAACGCCTGCAGGTTGTGGTATTCGCCTTCGCAGAAGGTGTCGCCACAGATGTCATCGAAGCCGCGCACCAGCCGCGCTTCCACCGCACGGAAGCGTTCCCAGCCTTCGGACTGGGTCGGGTACACCCGGGCATCGACGTAGGGCCCGGCAGCATGGCCGGTGGCGACGGCAGTACAGCTGGCAAGCACCAGCAGCACGCGCGGAATGAAGCTCTTCATCGGCAGTATTCCTGTACGAAGTGAGAGGGACGCCCCAACCGGTCAGTTGAGGCAGTCGATCAGGGCGTCGTGCATGGATCGGCCCGACCCGGGCAACGGTCTGCGCAACGGGTCGCCCAGCGCCAGGACCGCATGCAGCGCCTCCACCGGCGTGTTGGCCCCCAATGGCGTGGCGCAGGCCCAGGTCCGGCTGTCAGGGACCACCTGGCCGGTGCCGCCGTCCACCTCGAGGTTGCCGGCGCCGATCACCAGGCTGCAGGCGTGGACCGTGCCGCTGCCCGCATGGACCGAGCAGCGGAACTGCAGCGCGATGTGGTTGCTGTACTCGCCCTCGCAGTAGGTGTCGCCACAGATATCGTGGAATGCGCGAATCAGGTGGTCTTCGAGGGCGTAGAAGCGATCCCAGTTGGCCTCCTGGTGCGGGAAGTCGACCAGGTCGACATAGGCGTCCTGCCGGCCGGAGGCGCCACTGGCGCCGGTTGCCAGCAGCAGTCCCAAGGCCAGCGATACGGTCGCCAGCGGGTTCATCAGCATCATCACCAGGCTCCAGACGGGTTGGCTGCCATGATCGGCGGCCGCGCCGGGCGGGGACATCGGCGCCAGCCGCGCCGCTGGGTGGGGATTTCAGGCAGTGGTGCCGGCTCTCCCGCCCGCGGCAGGGTCGGTGAAACACCCTTTGCGCCGCCGGCCGCTGCACGGCGGCCGGCAAAGGCATAAAATGGCGGACTTTGCGCCCTACCCCCTCTCAGCTGGAGCACACCCATGGGTCTGGAACTCGTTTCGCCGGGCAAGAACCCGCCGGAAGAAATCAACGTCATCATCGAGATCCCGAAGGATTCCGAGCCGGTGAAGTACGAAGTGGACAAGGAAACCGGCGCGATCTTCGTCGACCGCATCCTCTCCACCCCGATGCGCTACCCGTGCAACTACGGCTACGTGCCGAGCACCCTGTGTGGCGACGGCGATCCGGCCGACGTGCTGGTGGTGCTGCCGCTGCCGCTGGTCCCGGGCTCGGTGGTGCGTTGCCGTCCGGTCGGCGTGCTCAAGATGAGCGATGAAGCCGGCAGCGACGAGAAGATCCTGGCCGTGCCGATCTCCAAGGTGTTCAGTGGCTATGCCCACGTCGAGGACATCGAGCAGGTGTCCAGCCATTGGCTGGAGCGCATCGGCCACTTCTTCGAGCACTACAAGGACCTGGAAAAGGGCAAGTGGGTCAAGCTTGACGGCTGGGGCGGCGCCGCCGAAGCCAAGAAGATCCTGGTCGAAGCGCACCAGCGCTACCTCGGCAATATCGCCTGAGAGTGACCCCGTCGCTCCGGCACAGCGCTGCCGGAGCGATGCGCATCACGTTTTTTCAATGCGGCACATCACTATTCGTGCCGGATTGGGTACATTGCGTCTCTTCACACCGTCCACGGTGCGTTTCACCGTGGTCAGCCAGGGGACCGTGTCGTGCGCATTCTGCTTGTTGGGGACGAAGCCAGCCTGTCGGCTGAGCTGTTGGAATTCATTGCCGATCTTGGGGAAGAGTGGCAACCACTGACCGCTACCGATGGCCAGAGCGCCATGGGCATCGTCGCCGGTTCGCCCGTGGATGCGGTGATCGTGTGCCCCCAGTTGCCCGATCTCAACGCCACCACGCTGCTCGGCCAGATCCGCACGCTGCGCCCTGAGACCATCCGCATCGCGCTGGTGGATGCCGAGCACGGCAACCGCCCGCCGCCGGCACGCCTGATCGGCGTGGCCCATCGCTTCCTCCCGATGCCGCTGGCCCCGGAAGTACTGCTCGAGGCCCTGACCAGCCTGGAAGAGCTGCGCGAACTGCTCGACAGCGCGCGCCTGCGCAGCGCCATCGGCCGGATCGAGAAGCTGCCCTCCCCGCCGCATCTGTACCTGACCCTCACCCAGGCGCTGGAGCACGACGACGACACCAATACCGCCGACGTGGCCAAGCTGGTCGCGGCCGATCCGGCCATCGCGGCCAAGGTGCTGCAGTTGTCCAACTCCGCCTTCTTCAACAATGGCCGGATCATCTCCGACCTGCGCACGGCGGTGACCCGCCTGGGGCTGTCGACGCTGCGCGACCTGGTACTGGCCAGCGAAGTGTTTTCCGCCCAGCCACTGTCCGGGGCCGAGCGCAACTCACTGCAGCAGCGCGCGCTGCTGGCTTCGCGCCTGGCCGCCAAGCTGCTGCCCGACTCCAGCGCGGAACTCGGCGCCACCGCCGCCCTGCTGGCGGACATCGGCCTGCTGCTGCCGGGCGTGCGCAACGAGCGCACGCCGGACGACGCGGCCGACGATCGCCCGGGCCACGCCGAGGCGGGTGCCTATCTACTGGGACTGTGGGGCCTGCCGATGCCGATCATCGAGGCCGTGGCTTTCCACCTGCAGCCGCAACGCTCGAACACCCGCAGCTTCTGGGTGACCGGCGCGGTGCACGTGGCGCTGGCGCTGATCAATGGCGACCCGGTCGACGAGGAGTACCTGCAGCGCGCCGGCGTGCTCAACAAGCTGCCGCAGTGGCGCGATCACGCCAATGGATTGATGGGGTTGGTTGCCAGCGACGCCTGAGCGCGCGAGGGTATGTAAAAAGGATGGCGCGCCGTCATGGCGCGCCATCGTCGTTTCAGCGCTGCGGACAGGCGTCCAGCACGCACAGGCGCCACATCTGCTCGCAGGCGGCGGGCAGTTCGCCAGAGTTGACGCACTCGATGCGCAGCGTGTCGCAGTAACGGCCTCCCTTGCAGACAATGAGGCCGGCCGATGCACTTCCCGCCACAGCCAGTGTGCCAAGGAACACGCCGGCGAGTTTCTGAGCGAACGTCATTTTCATATCGAGCCCTCCATCGTCCGTCATTGGACCGATTGACGGTATCAACTGAAATTCACCCAATAATGTGAAGCAGATCACCATCCGCTAAAACTCAGAATTTCCTTACCCCACAATGAAAAGAGGGCGGACCTTGCGGTCCGCCCTCCTTTGTTTTGCACCACTGCTTCGATGGATCAGAAGCGCTGGGTGTACTTCATGTACAGGAAGCGGCCGATATCGAAACCGCCGTAGTAGGCGAAGCTCGAGTTCGGTGCCGAGTACATCAGCGGACCCTTGTGGTCGAACACGTTGTTGGCGCCCACTGCGATGGTGGCATCCCACGGAGCCTGCCAGCTGACCTGCAGGTCGTGGAAGGTGTTGGAGCCAGTCTTGCGCAGCGGAGCGGCTTCACCGTTGGCGAAGCGGTTCGGGTCGGTGCAGCCGATCGAGATGCACGACTCGCTCAGGCCCGAGTAGTAACGCGCGGTGTAGTTGACACCGAAGTCACCCATCGCCCAGTTGACGCCCAGGTTCGAGCGCACGCGGAACAGCGTGGTGTCACCCGACTGGCCGACCATGCCGATCATGATCGGGTCGCCGTTGCTGTTTTCACCGGCTTCGTCGTACTTGGACAGGTAGCTGGTCTGCCAATCGATGTTGAACTGGCCGATGGCCAGCTCCGGCAGGCGGTACTTGATGCCCAGGTCGTAACCTTCGGTTTCCATCTTGCCGAGGTTGGCGGTGCCGTAGGTCAGCGCGCTCACGTGGCCGTCCGGTGCACGAACGACGCCTTCGCAGCGGGCCGAGTTGCCCAGCACGTAGCAGTCACGCAGGATGCGGTCGACGCTGTCTTCGATGATCATGTCGCTGATCTCGTAGCGGTACCAATCCAGCGAGACGTCCAGGCCCTGCACCCAACGCGGGCTCCAGACCAGACCGACGGTCTTGCTCTTGGAGGTTTCCGGGGTCAGGTTCGGGTTGGCACCCGAAACGAACTGGTCACCCGACTGGCACGGCAGGGTCGAGCAGACCTTGTTGCCCTGGCCGATCTGGGTGTAGTTGGCCGGAACGCCAGCGGCCGAGCACGGGCCGTTGCCGGCAACGCTGCCCGGCGCGGTGACGCCGCACGGATCGATGTACGACTCGAAGCTCGAGCTCAGGCCACCGTACAGATCGGAGATGGTCGGAGCGCGGAAGCCTTCCGCATAGGTACCGCGGACCAGCAGCTCGTCCATCGGACGCCACGTCAGGCCGAACTTGCTGTTGGTGGTGCCACCGAAGTTGCTGTAGTCCGAATAACGGCTGGCAACGTTGAAGGTCAGTTCCTTGGCAAACGCCATGTCGGCCAGGATCGGCACGTTCAGTTCGAGGTAGACCTCGTTCAGATCGTACTCACCCTGGGTCGGCTTCTGGCCCAGGCCGGTGGACTTGCCCGACTGCGCGAAGGCGTCCGGCACATAGTTGCCTTCTTCCTTGCGGTGCTCCACGCCCATGGCGAAGCCCAGGTCGCCGGCCGGCAGGGTCACGATGGAACCGGCCAGGTTGGCGGTGAAGCTGGTGGTCTTGGTCACGCCACGGGTGGTGAAGGTCGGGAACAGGAATTCCTGCAGTTCCTGGTCAGCCAGCGAACCCTGGCCCGCAACGCCGTACGGCAGCAGCGGATTCCACGGGCGGCAATCGCCCAGGATCGGGTTGGCGGCGGTGCCGCAACGGGCAACACCACCGGCGTCGACGAACGACGGGCCGAGGGCCTGCTGGGAAGCGATCAGGCTCATGTCGCCGCGCTGGGTCACGATCGACTCGTTGCGGTTCCACAGGGCACCCACGTCCCAGTCAAAGGTCTTGCCGGCCAGCTCGAAGTAGCCGCTGACGGTCGGCGCGAAGCGCAGGGTCTTCAGCTGGCTTTCGCTGGTACGCGGCATTTCCCACAGGCGACGGCGGAAGCTGATGTCCTGGCTCAGCGGGTTGAACGCACTGGAACCGGACAGCGGGGTGTTGATGTTCGATGCAGCGGACTGGTACGGGTAACCGGCAATCTGCTGGAACGTCTGACGCTCGTTGTAGAGCAGGTCGGTGTTCAGGCTGATGGAATCAGTGAAGTCGTAGGTGCCGTTGATGTACACCGACTTGCGCTTGACGCCGGTCAGCAGGGTCATCTGCTCATTGGCGTTGGCGAATTCGTCGGAGGTCAGCTCGTGGTAATCGCCGGCGTTCTTCGGGTTGCCGCCCGCGTTCAGGGTCTGCCACACGGCAGTGCCCTTGGTGCAGTCGAACAGGGTCGGGTTGCACCAGCTGCCATTCTGGCTGATCGGGCTCCAGTCTTCGCTGGTCGAGTTCGGACCCAGCGAGCCGTCACGGCTGTACCAGCGGTCCTTGGCCCACACCGGATCCTGCTTGGAGTACTCGGCAGACAGCGTCAGGCTGCCGCGCTCGCCCTTTGCACCGAGGGTCATCGAGTACTGCTGCTCGTCACCGTCGCCGTTGCCGAACTGGCCAACACGGACGCTGGCTTCGCCGCCGTCGATGTTCTTGCGGGTGATCACGTTGACCACGCCGGCGATGGCGTCCGAACCGTAGATCGAGGACGCGCCGTCCTTCAGGATCTCGATGCGCTCGACAGCCGACATCGGGATCTGGCTCAGATCCTGCAGGCCGGAGGTGGACGCGCCAAGGCGCTTGCCGTTCATCAGCACCAGCGTGCGCTGGGCGCCCAGGTTACGGATGTCGACGTAGTAGCCGCCCACGTTCTCGCCGGAGGACAGCGAATCCGAACGCGAGATGGCCGGGGAACCGGCCGAGGTCAGGTTGTTCAGCACGTCCGCGACGCTCGAGAAACCCTGCTTTTCCAGGGCTTCACGGGTCATCGTCAGGATCGGCTGCTGGGTCTCCATGTTGGCGCCGCGGATGCGCGAGCCGGTGACCGAAATACGGTCCAGGTCAGTGGTGCCGGCAGCAGCTTCCTGCGCCGAGGCAAAGCTCGGCACGAGCGCGAGCGCAATGCCGGCGGGCAGAAGGCCCAGCCGCACTGCAGGAGTACGAAAATTCATTTATCTCTCCGAGGTACGTTAGTAGCGTGTTAAACCGCCTCGGAAAGTTACGATTGCGTTGCAGCTAATTATTTGCGTGATGCAACCAAAGACTTTGCCGACTCTGGCGACAGGTTCGCACCTGCCTCACGGTAGCGTGACGCGGACAACCCGAAACGGGCCCGAAACGCCCGTGCGAAGCTGCAGCAGTTGTCAAACCCGCTGGCCGCGGCCACCTCGCCCACCATCATGTCGGTATCACGCAGAAGATCGGCCGCACGCTCCAGGCGCAGGCGCGCCGAGAGCGACTGCGGGCTCTCCGCGTACAGGCTCTGGAAGGTCTTGGACAGGTACCAGCTGGAGAAGTTGGTGAGCTCGGCCAGTTCACCGATGCGCACCACGCGGTGGCTGTTGCCTTCCAGATAGAGGCGCGCACGCTGCATGCGCCCGAACACCTGGCGCTTGCGGCTGCGCGAACGGCCCGGGCAACGCTGCACGCCGGTGGCCATGCCCTGCTGCAGCGCAGCCAGGTGCAGCAACGCCGGGCGCAGGCCCTGCATCGGCCGGTCGCTGGTCAGTGCGTCACGCCACAGGCGCATCGCCACGCGCATTTCGCCGCGGGTCATCGTGCCGCGGCCCGCGTAGAGATTGCAGTCGGCCAGTTCGCCCAGCGCGCGCAGCGCGTCCGGCGACAGGCTCAACCCGATGCACAGGCCATCACGTCCGGCCTGCACCATCGGCTTGGAGTCCTTCTCGAAGGCGATCCACTCACGCTGGCGCAGACGGAACTTGCCCTCCTTGGATTCCACCCATGCGCTGCCACGCACCTGCATCCAGACCGTGAACGTCGTGCCGGCGGTCTGCAGGCTGCCCAACCGGGCAACGCCCAGGCAGTTCGGCAACGCGCCATCGTCGATGGCCTTGTCCAGGGAAAGAGATTGACCGCGATCGGCCAGGGAGAGCTGACGCATGACTGCACCGTGAGTTTGCCTTTGCTGGCGTGCAGTTTTGCCAAATCAGGCGACTGCCCTCAGGACGTCTTGGCGAGATTGATCCGAATTCGCCACGACAACCTCACGAAGAACTTACGAAGGGTCTTTTCCCTTCATAAACAGCAGGTTGGAGAAGGCCGGGAAGAATGACGAGGTCGCTTCAGGCAGACTCATGACCCCGATGTCGGACCCATCGGCCACGGCAAGGGCCACATAGACCGCACTACCGTCCGGACTTGCGCTGAATCCATTGCCGGTGCCCAGCCGATCCGCGTCCAGGCAGTGCGCGCCGTCGCCCGAGGTCGCGCTGAGGCGGGCAAACACGGTGGCGCAGTCGGCGCGGTTGGAGAGGTAATCGATCTGCCCGTTGCCGGAGACCGTCCATGCGCGGTACCGCCACCGCGAGGGCTGATCGCTGCGGACCTGGCGGATGCTCTGTGGCGTCAGCGCGGCATCGGCCGACCACAGGCCACTGGCCGACAAGCGGGTGAACAGCACGCGTTCGCCCGCCACGTCATAGCGTGCCTGGGAGACGCCTTCGATACTGCCGAGCAGGCGCCAGGGCGTGGCGGTGCGATCGAACAGCGACAGACGCATGCGTTCGTCGCGATCGCGCTCGACCACCAGCAGCTGTTCCGGCCGCTGCCCATACAGGGCCTGCAGCGGCTGCGCCACCGGCACCGCCAGGCGCACGGTCTGCTCGTCGCGCGGGGAGACTTCGAAGATGGCCGGATTGGCGTGTTCATCACGCCCCAGCACCAGCAGATGGCGGGCGTCGCGCGACCAGTCCGGAATCTGGCGGGTCTCCGGGCGCAGGCCTTCGATCGGCCGCAGCGATTCAGGCCGCTGCAGGTCCGCCCACCACAGCGCATAGCTGCCGGAGCGGTTGGAGCTGAAGACCAGCTGCCGGCCGTCCGGCGCGATCATGGGTTGTGCATCGCGCCCGCCCGAGGCGAACAGGCGTTCGGGCGCGCCCGGGCCGTCGGCGTTGATCGGCACTTTGAACAGCCCGAACTGCGCCCGGCGGTGCATGAAGGCCAGCATGTTGTTGCTGCGCGACAACGCCGGCGCCTGCGCATCGTCGAGCCCCAGGTCGCGCAGCGTGCGCGTGCGCGTGTCCAGTTCATACAGGCGCGCTTCGCTGTCCACGCGGCGGCCGAACACGATGTGGCGGCTGTCGCTGCGCCAGGCCCAGCCGCGGATTTCAGCGGAATCGTTGGTGAGCTGTTCCGGCGTACCGCCCTCTGCCGGGATCCGCCACAGGTCGCCGACCTGCGGATTGCGCACGAACACGATCCAGCGCCCGTCGGGCGAATAGCGCGGCGCGTACTCGAAGCTGTCCGCATCGATCGTGTAGTCGAGCGCGGTCCAGCTGCCGCTGGCGATGTTCAGGGTACGGATGCCGCGATGCGCGTACTTGCCCGACAGTGAGCCGAACAGCAGGCCGCGACCGTCCGGGGTCCAGTCGAAGCTGAGCAGCTCGGTGCCATCGCAGCGGGTGACATGACGCAGGGCACCGCCGGTGGCGCTGGCGATGATGACCTCGCAGCTGCCATCCGGACCGAACCGCGCGAAGGCGATGTCGCGCCCGTTGGGCGACCAGTTCGGGAACCGGTCGGAATACGTGGCCGGCGTATCCATCAGGACGCGTGCCGGCGCGTTGCCGGAGGTCTGCACCTTGATGACACTGCCCTGGCGTGCCGGCGTATCGGCCTCGTAGGCGACCTGCGAGCCATCCGGCGACAGCGTGGGATACGTCTCGAAGCCCGAGGTGGCGGTGATCAGCCGGTACGGCCGCTGCGGGCTGCCGATCACCCGGGTGCCGTCCTCAATCGCGGCGTCCACCGCCGTGGCGGGCCGTTCGCGCTGTACCAGCAGGGCCGCCATGACCAGCAGGGCGATCAACATCGCCACGCCGATGGCGAGCAGGATGTAACGCCGGGTGCGGCGCCACTGCCGACGCAGCGGCCCGTCAACGCGCCTGCGCGACGGCGCGGTGGCCGGGGGCAGCACCGTGGTGGCGTCCAGCGCATCGGGGTCGACGCCGTCCATCGCCGCCAGGCCCCGCACGTCCTCGACCGCACTCACGGGCACGAGCAGGCGATAGCCGGTCTTGGCGATGGTTTCGATATAGGCGGTACCGGCCTCTTCGTCGGTGGCGAAGGCCTTGCGCAGCTGGGTGACGGCCTGGGTCAGCACGTCGTTGGTGGGCAGCGTATCCGGCCAGACCTCGGCGAACAGTTCGTCGCGGGTCACCACGGCGCCCGGCGAGCGCATCAATGCCCTCAGTACGCCCAGCGCCTTGGGCGTCAATCGACGCGGGCGACGCACGCCCACCACCATCACTTCCCGCGAGGAAAGAATGACGGTGCAATCGCCGATTCGAACTACATCGGCTGACGTTCGCTCACTGTCGTTGATGATCATTCCGGTGACACGAGTGAATGCAGGACTACTGGAACGCAGCATTCATCACAATCGACAACGACCGAACGAACCGCCAGATTCCGCACAAGGCATCAGCGCAAAGCGCAAAAACACTGAAGCGCGCGAATACTAGCCTATGTGGGTTAACCGCACCTGTGCGTGTGGCCAACACCAGGCTCTCTCTCGCCGACGAATCCACATAAATTGATTCAGCATTCGCGCCTTCGGGCGCGAATTTTTTATGCGCGATTCAGCTTTGTATGCGACGAATCATCGTGAGCCCGACCAGGCGCGAGACTACCAGCGCTACGTACATCACGCCGGCGAACTGTTCCAGCATCACCAGCGCCCGTGCCTGCGCATGGATGGGCACCACATCGCTCAGTCCAACCCCGGACAGCAAGCTGAAGCTCAGATAAAGCAACTCCATCCAGGTGCGCAGTTCGCTCTCGCTGGTGGCCACGAAACTCCCCGGGTACCACTGCTGGCACACCGCGAATGCGAAGGCGAATGCCCAGGCCAACAGCGTGAAGGTGGCCCCCGCGGCGAACAGCTCGTCACGGGTGACCTTGTGGTCCTGCAGCATGTAGGCGATCAGGCTGCCGGCGGTATAGAAGTACAGCAGGCATTCGAGCAGCTGGGCGGTGGTGACCAGCGCCGGACGTCCCAGCAGCGCGCCCGAGATCGAGAACACCACCGAGGGGATCGCCAGCACCAGCGCCACCCACATTCCCAACGGGCTGCGGCGTACCACCCACAGGGCCAGGCCGAGCACCGCGATCCCGAACGCACCGAACAGCGCGCGGCTTGCGCCGGCCTCGTCCATCGCCGGGTACAGCAGCACGCCCAGCAGCTGCACCGCCAGCAGCCACGCCGAGGGATGCCGGCGCGCGATCGCCAACCATTTGGTGCTGCGTGCTATCGCCATCATTGTCCCCACCCCTGCCTGGTCGCGCCGAGCTTAGCCGGAATCGCGCGGGCACTGGATGATGGCCGGGGCGGCGCGCACCGCCCCGGCCGCTGCCTCACTCCTGGCGATACACCTCGGCGCCCAGATCGCGGAACTGTGCGGACTTCTCCGCCATGCCGGCTTCCAGCGCCTGCTGCGTATCCAACCCCTGCCCCGCCGCGTAGTCGCGCACGTCCTGGGTGATCTTCATCGAGCAGAAGTGCGGGCCGCACATCGAGCAGAAGTGGGCGAGCTTGTGCGCGTCCTTGGGCAGCGTCTCGTCGTGGAATTCCTTGGCCTTCTCCGGATCCAGCCCAAGGTGGAACTGGTCCTCCCAGCGGAACTCGAAACGCGCCTTGCTCAATGCGTTGTCGCGCACCTGCGCGCCGGGATGGCCCTTGGCCAGATCCGAGGCGTGCGCGGCAATGCGGTAGGCCATGATGCCGTCGCGCACGTCCTGGCGGTTGGGCAGGCCGAGGTGTTCCTTCGGCGTCACATAGCAGAGCATGGCAGTGCCGTACCAGCCGATCATCGCCGCGCCGATCGCGCTGGTGATGTGGTCGTAGCCCGGCGCGATATCCGTGGTCAGCGGGCCGAGGGTGTAGAACGGCGCTTCACCGCACTCGCGCAGCTGTTTGTCCATGTTCTCCTTGATCAGCTGCATCGGCACGTGGCCGGGCCCCTCGATCATGGTCTGCACGTCGTGTTTCCACGCGATCTTGGTCAGCTCGCCCAAGGTTTCCAGTTCGCCGAACTGCGCGGCATCGTTGGCGTCGGCGATGCAGCCCGGGCGCAGGCCGTCGCCCAGCGAGAAGGTCACGTCGTAGGCCTTCATGATCTCGCAGATGTCCTCGAAGTGCGTGTAGAGGAAGTTCTCCTTGTGGTGCGCCAGGCACCACTTGGCCATGATCGAGCCACCGCGCGAGACGATGCCGGTCACGCGCTTGGCGGTCAGCGGCACGTAACGCAGCAGCACGCCGGCGTGGATGGTGAAGTAATCCACGCCCTGCTCGGCCTGCTCGATCAGGGTGTCGCGGAAGATCGCCCAGTTCAGTTCTTCGGCGCGGCCATCGACCTTCTCCAGGGCCTGGTAGATCGGCACGGTGCCGATCGCCACCGGCGAGTTGCGCAGGATCCATTCGCGCGTTTCATGGATGTGCTTGCCGGTGGACAGGTCCATCACGGTGTCGCCGCCCCAGCGGATCGCCCAGACCAGCTTTTCCACTTCCTCGGCGATGCCGGAGGACACCGCGCTGTTGCCGATGTTGGCGTTGATCTTGGTGAGGAAGTTGCGGCCGATGATCATCGGCTCGCTTTCCGAGTGGTTGATGTTGTTGGGCAGCACCGCGCGGCCGCGGGCGATTTCGTCACGGACGAACTCGGGCGTGATGATCCTCGGGATCGAGGCGCCGAAGGACTCGCCGGGGTGCTGCTTCAGCAGCGCGGCATCGCGGATCGCGTCCAGGCGCTGGTTCTCGCGGATGGCCACGAACTCCATCTCCGGCGTGATGATGCCGCGGCGTGCGTAGTGCATCTGGGTGACGTTGGCGCCGGCCAACGCGCGTCGCGGTTGCAGGCGCGACGGGAAGCGCACCGCATCGAGCCGGGCATCGGTTTCGCGCGAGCGGCCGAACGCGGAGCTCAGGCCATCCAGCACCTCGGTATCGCCACGTTCGGCTACCCAGGCGGCCCGCAGCGCAGGCAGGCCGGCGGAGAGGTCGATAGCGACACCCGGGTCGGTGTACGGGCCGGAGGTGTCGTAGACGGTGACCGGCGCATTCTCTTCGCCGCCGAACAAGGTGGGCGTGCGGGTCAGCGTGATCTCGCGCATCGGCACCTGCAGATCGCTGCGCGAGCCCTGCACGTGGATCTTGTGCGAGCCGGGAATCGGCCGGGTGACCGATTCGGAGAGTTGCTGGGCCTGTTGCTGCAGGGCGGAGAGCTGTGCGTTCATCGAGGCATCGTCCTAGGTTCAATCCCCGCACAGGGACTGTGCGGTTCTATGCGAGGGATTCGCATGGGAGGGACGAAACGGCGGCGCTCGACGGACGGATTGCGGGCGGTCTCCGGGCGCGGTGGCCCTACGGCGCAATGCATCTGCAGATGCGAAGCTTCCCTACGCCGGTATCAACCGGATCAGGTTCGAAGGGACTGTCTCAACCTTGGCCACTGGGCCGCGGTACCCCCGCTTCGGGGCGAATTAGACCACAAAGGCAAGCGCGCGGGGCACACGGGCGAAGGCGCGTGCTGGCGGGTGCGGGGTGGATGTGAACAAAGCGCCGACACCCGATGCACTACCATGCTGCGGCGCGGTATGCGGTGCGATACAGGGGTGAAAGCCCCGGATCGTGCGCGCACCGCGCTCTGCTCGACGCCATTGACGTCCGTACTGACCGGCCTCGACCGGCTTGATCCGCCCCAGTCGTTGCCGCTGTGCCGCTGGAGATTGCAAGCCTCGGCTCGCCCCTACTGATCGGAGACACGCCTTCATGGTGTTCCGCATTTCCATCGCACTGGTCGCACTGCTGGTGCTGATCGCCGGCCTCGCGCCGGGCCCCTTCAACGAGGTCGTCCAGAGCGGCCTGTCCACCATCATCCGCAGCACCGGCTGGCTGTACCTGCTGGTGGTGTTCATCACCCTCTCGTTCCTGATGTACCTGGCCTTCGGCCGCTTCGGTTCACTGCGCATCGGCGGCGAAGATGCCGAGCCCGATTTTTCCAATGCGAGCTGGATGTCGATGTTGTTCGCCGCGGGCATGGGCATCGGCCTGGTGTTCTGGGGCGCGGCCGAACCGATCTCGCACTTCGTGAAACCGCCGGAAGGACTGGCACCGCAGAGCATGGAAGCGGCGCGCGCATCGATGCGATATGCGTTCTTCCATTGGGGCCTGCATCCGTGGGCGATCTATGCGTTGATCGGCCTGGCGATGGCGTGGTTCCAGTTCAACCGCAATGGCCGCGGTCTGATCAGCGATCTGCTGCAGCCGATCATCGGTGCGCATCACCGTGGCTGGATGGGCACGGTCGTCAACGTCGCTGCGGTGGTCGCCACGGCGATCGGTGTGGCAACGACGCTGGGCTTCGGCACGATCCAGATCGCGGCCGGTCTCGAGCGCGTGTTCGGCATCCAGGCCTCGGTGCCGGTGCAGCTGACCATCATCGCGGTGGCGTTCGTGCTGTACATGGCCTCCACCACCAGCGGTGTCCACCGCGGCATCAAGTGGTTGTCCAACTTCAATCTCGGCCTGGCGGCATTGCTGCTGGCGCTGATCCTGGTGCTGGGACCGACCGGCTTCATCTTCGATACCTTCACCACGACCATCGGTTCGTACCTCAATTCGCTGGTGACGATGAGCCTGCGCATGTCGCCGTTCTCGGGCAGCACGTGGGTGGCCGACTGGACGATCTTCTACTGGGCCTGGTGGATCGCGTGGGCGCCGTTCGTGGGCTCGTTCATCGCGCGCGTGTCGCGAGGGCGCAGCATCCGCGAGTTCGTGCTGGGCGTGGTGATCGCACCGAGCGTGCTGGGCTTCCTGTGGTTCTCGGTGTTCGGCGGCACGGCGCTGTGGTCGCAGATCTTCGGCCACGTGGACCTGGCGCAGGCGCTGGGCAATGGCTACGAGACGGTGTTGTTCACGATGTTCGACAGCCTGCCGATGCCGACCGTGTTGTCGGTGATCGCGCTGGTATTGCTGATGATCTTCTTCGTGACCTCGGCCGATTCGGCGGTGCTGGTGCTGGCGACGATGTCGACGGAGGAGGCCGGCGATCCGCCGCTGGCGCGCCGGATGGTGTGGGGCGTGGCGATTGCGTTGATCGCGGGCGTGCTGTTGTTGGCCGGCGGACTCAATGCGCTGCAGGGGATGATCACGATCGCGGCCTTGCCGTTCGCGTTGTTGATGCTGGCGGTGATGTGGTCGTTGTACCGGGTGCTGGACATGGAGCATGCACTGCAGCGGCGCCGTGCGCAGCGTGCGCGACGGTTGATGGACGAGTGGATCGAGCGGGAGATCGCGGCGCAGGAAGAGACGCGCGACGAGGCGGCTCGAGCGCCCTGAGCGGAACGCCTAGAGCGTCCCGCCTTCCGGGCTATCGGTGGGCGGGCCGGGGGGGGTGGGCGGGACACGCCGTGAATCCGTCCTTGGAGGCTCATGTCGCGCCATCCATGGCGCTCATGGTCCCGACAACCCACCCGCCCCGTCCCGCTCACAGATTCAAGGTGGTGTCGGGGAGAGCCGCCGGGCGAAGCTCGGCGCAGCAGCGTGCATCTGACGCTTGGATCCTGGTTGAGGCAAAGCAGCCACGCATGGCGTGGCTCTACGTCGGATAATTGCCTGGGAAGAGCAGCCACGCATGGCGTGGCTCTACCGCTTCGGCGGTGTGCGCTTTTGCCATGCGCACCGACCCATTGTGGGTGGGTCGGCCTGGGTGGGTTGGCGGGACCATGAGCCGCATGGATGCGGCGACATGAGCCTCCATGGATGGATTCACGGCGTGTCCCGCAAACCCCCCCCGGCCGGCCCCCCTCCCCCCCCCCCCCCCCCCCCCCCCCCCCCACTACCCCCACCCCCGAACGCGCCCTGCTCTACGCTTCTGCCCTGAGCACTGCCCTGTGCTCCTGCCGACCAGCGGCCGGCTCTACGGAGCACAAGAAATCAGTACCCCGCAGCCTGCCCATCCTTGCGGCTCTCCGAAGCGCCGTAGTACACCCCGGTCTCCGGATCACGCAGGATCGCCTGATACCCACCGTACGGACCATCCGCGAACACCACCCGGTGGCCCTTGCGCATCAGCGCGCGCACCGTCTCATACGGGAAGCCGGTTTCCAGATTCACCTCGCCTCCGTCGCTCATCGCCGTCGCCTGCCCGGTCGGCTCCGTCGACCCCTCGTGCTGGATGCGCGGCGCATCACCCGCTTCCTGCAGATTCATCCCGAAGTCGACCATGTTCATCACGATCTGCGCATGCCCCTGCGGCTGCATCGCACCACCCATCACCCCGAAGCTCATCCACGGCTTGCCATCCTTGGTGACGAAACCCGGGATGATCGTCTGGAACGGCCGCTTGCCCGGAGCGTACCCATTCGGGTGATCCTTCTGCAGCACGAACATCTCGCCGCGGTCCTGCAGGATGAAGCCCAGGCCCGGCGGCGCCATGCCGCTGCCCATGCCGCGGTAATTGGACTGGATCAGCGAGACCATCATGCCGTCCGCATCGGCGACGGTCAGGTAGATCGTGTCGCCCTCCTTCAGCTGCTTCGGCGTGCCCGGCTCCACTTCGCTCAGGGCCTTGTCCATCGAAATCAGTTTGCGGCGCTCGGCGGCGTAACCTTTGGAAATCAGTCTGTCGACCGGCGCCGGATGGAAGGCCGGGTCGGTGTAGAAGCGCGCACGGTCGGCGAAGGCCAGCTTCTTGGCCTCCACGAACAGATGCACATGTTCGGGTGAACCGAAGGGAATCTTCGAGAAGTCGTAGCCTTCCAGCACGTTGAGGATCTGCAGCGCGGCGATGCCCTGGCTGTTCGGCGGCAGCTCCCACACATCGTAGCCGCGGTAATTGCTGCTCACCGGCTCGACCCACTCGCCATGATGGCTGGCCAGGTCGTCGTAGCTCAGGTAGCCGCCGTTGGCCTTGAAGTAGGTACCGATGGTGCGGGCAATGTCACCCTTGTAGAAGGCGTCGCGGCCGCCCTGGGCAATCTGCTCGAGGGTGTGCGCCAGGTTCGGGTTCTTCCACAGCTCGCCCTTGCGCGGGGCATGGCCATCGATCGTGAACTGCTCGGTGAAGCCGGGATACTTGGACAGCCGCGGGACCGAGCGGTCCCAGTAGTAGGCGATGACCTCGGCGACCGGGTGGCCTTCGCGGGCGTAGCGGATCGCCGGGGCGAGATTGTCGGCCATCGGCTTGCGGCCGAAGCGTTCGTGCAGGGCGAACCAGCCGTCGACCGCGCCGGGCACCGAGACCGGCAGCGGACCCGTGGCCGGGATCTCCTTGAGCCCGCGGCGCTGGAACTCGGCCAGGGTCAGCGACTTCGGCGAGCGGCCCGAGCCGTTGTAACCGTAGAGCTTCTGCGTCCTGGGGTCCCACACGATCGCGAACAGGTCACCGCCGACGCCGTTGCCGGTCGGCTCCATCAAACCGAGCGCGGCATTGGCGGCGATCGCGGCATCGACCGCCGAGCCGCCGGACTTCATCACGTCCAGCGCGATCTGGGTGGCCAGGGGCTGGGAGGTGGCGGCCATCGCGTGCGGGGCGATCACCTCCGAGCGGGTGGCGAAGGTGTGGCCGGTGATCCGGTCGGCGGCGATCGCGGCGACGGGCAGCGTACACAGGACGGCGGCGGCGAGCAGGCCGCGGGCAAGGCGTGAGGACACGGGGTGGTTCCTGATGGGTGGTAGCCCCCCGATGGTGGCGGCAGATGCCTCCGGATGACATCCCACCATGGTCATGCACCGAGGGAACCAGGCCTCGAATCCGCGCAGTACGGCGCGCCAAAATGCTGAATTCCGGTTCACCCGAACGCTTTCAGTCGCAACCATCCTTGCGGGACGGGGCCTTGCGGTGGATGCAGGCGAAACTGATGAAAATTGCGTTCCCAGGGTTGACACCGCCAAAACCCGTGTGGTTTTCTCGATCTCATGTTGCAGCGCACAGCCACCCGCGAATCCACCGAGCACGCCGACCACGGCGCGGCCTCCGTCCATTCGCTTCTCGTCCTCGTACTTATTACCCAACCAACAGGTGCGGGACGGACCGGCGTGTAAGCAAGACTGCCAGGTATCCATCAAAACCCGCACCCGACCAGGTGCGGGTTTTTTCGTTTCAGAACCCTTCGATTTCCATCCTCCCCTCCGAGTTGCCTTCCACCATGACCCGCCAGCCCACCTCGAGCCAGCCGATGCCCACCGCCCCCACGGCGGGTGCGTTCGCGTGTGGTCGCGGCCAGGCCGGCGCCCCCCCTTCCCCTGATGGGCCGACGCGTCGCTGACCGTCGGCCCTCTTTTTTCTTGCCTCCAAAGGACCTCCCCCATGAGCACCAACGACCTGCCCCAGATCAAGATCGCTGTTGTCGGCTACGGCAGCCAGGGCCGCGCGCACGCGCTGAATCTGCGTGAATCCGGCTTCGATGTCGTCGTCGGGCTGCGCCCGGGCGGTCCGACCGAGGTCAAGGCCCAGGCCGACGGCTTCACCGTCAAAGCCCCGGCCGAAGCGGTCAAGGACGCCGACCTGGTCGCCGTGCTGACCCCGGACATGGTGCAGAAGAAGCTCTACGAAGACGTGCTCGCGCCGAACATGAAACAGGGCGCTGTGCTGCTGTTCGCGCATGGCCTGAACGTGCATTTCGACATGATCAAACCGCGCGAGGATCTGGACGTGGTGCTGGTCGCGCCGAAGGGCCCGGGTGCGCTGGTCCGTCGCGAGTACGAGATCGGCCGCGGCGTGCCGTGCATCTGGGCGGTCTACCAGGACAAGAGCGGCAAGGCCGCCGAGTTCGCCCTGGCCTACGCCGGTGGCTTGGGTGGCGCCCGCGCCAACCTGATCCAGACCACCTTCAAGGAAGAGACCGAAACCGATCTGTTCGGCGAACAGGCCGTACTGTGCGGCGGTGCCTCGGCCCTGGTGCAGGCCGGTTTCGAAACGCTGGTCGAAGCCGGCTACCAGCCGGAGATCGCGTACTACGAAGTGCTGCACGAACTGAAGCTGATCGTGGACCTGTTCTACGAAGGCGGCATCACCCGCATGCTGGAATTCATCTCCGAGACCGCGCAGTACGGCGACTACGTCAGCGGCCCTCGCGTGATCGACGCCGGCACCAAGGCGCGCATGAAGGACGTGCTGACCGATATCCAGAACGGCACCTTCACCAAGAACTGGGTCGCCGAGTACGAAGCGGGCCTGCCGAACTACAACAAATTCAAGCAGGCCGACCTGGAGCACCCGATCGAGAAGGTAGGCAAGGAACTGCGCGCCAAGATGGTCTGGTTGCAAAGTCAAGCCGCGTAAAACGCGCGGCTCCCCCACCCGCTTTCGTAAAGGTCACCGCATGAATACCTCCGCCCACAGCACCGCGCCCCGCAACGGCGCACGCTGGTTGACGCAGGCCCTGGAAGCCGAGGGCGTGCATACGCTGTTCGGCTATCCGGGCGGCACCATCATGCCGTTCTATGACGCCCTGGTGGATTCCGGGCTGAAGCACATCCTGGTCCGCCACGAGCAGGGCGCGGCCCTGGCCGCCAACGGCTTCGCCCGCGCCAGTGGCCGGGTCGGCGTCTGCGTCGCCACCTCCGGCCCGGGCGCCTCCAACCTGGTCACCGGCATCGCCGACGCGATGCTGGATTCGGTGCCGATGGTCTGCATCACCGGCCAGGTCGCCACCCCGCTGCTGGGCACCGACGCGTTCCAGGAACTGGACGTGTTCGGGCTGACCCTGCCGATCGTCAAGCACAGCTGGCTGGTGCGCCGCGTCGAAGACCTGCCGCAGGTGGTCGCCGATGCGTTCCGGATCGCCCGTGAGGGCCGTCCCGGTCCGGTGCTGATCGATCTGCCCAAGGACGTGCAGGTGGCCGATGCTTCGCATCTGCCCGACCACGTGCCGTCCACCGTGGTCGCACCGCCGGCGCCGCAGGACGAGGCCATCGCGCAGACCATCGCCGCGATCGCCGAGGCAGAGAAGCCGGTGATCTATGCCGGTGGTGGGGTGGCGCTGGGCGATGCGGTGGAGGACTTCCGTGCCTTCGTCGAGGCGACCCGTATTCCGACCGTGCTGACCCTGCGTGGGCTGGGCGCGCTGCCGCCGCAGCATCCGCATTACCTGGGCATGCTGGGCATGCACGGCACCCGCGCGGCCAACATGGCCGTGCAGGAAAGCGATCTGCTGGTCGTGGTCGGCGCGCGGTTCGATGACCGCGCCACCGGCAAGTTGAACGAGTTCGCCCCGTTCGCGCGCGTCGTGCACATCGATGCCGATGCCTACGAGATCTCCAAGCTGCGCACCGCCGACATCGCGGTGCCCGGCAACGTCGGCACCGCATTGCGTGCGCTGACGGCGGCCGCCACGGTACCGGCCGCGCAGGACGCCTGGCGCCAGCGCTGCCAGGGTCATCGTGAACGCTTCGCCCCGCGCTACGACGCACCGGGCAAGCACATCTACGCCCCGGCGCTGCTGAAGCGCCTGAGCGAGCTGGCGCCGAGCGACGCGATCATCGCCTGCGATGTCGGCCAGCATCAGATGTGGGTCGCCCAGCATTGCCGCTTCAACCATCCGCGCAACCACCTGACCAGCGGCGCGCTGGGCACCATGGGCTTCGGCCTGCCGGCGGCGATGGGCGCGCAGTTCGCCTGCCCCGACCGCACCGTGGTGCTGGTCTCCGGTGACGGCAGTTTCATGATGAACGTGCAGGAGCTGGTCACCATCGCCCGCTGCCGCCTGCCGGTGAAGATCGTGCTGCTGGACAACAGCTCGCTGGGCATGGTCCGCCAGTGGCAGGAGCTGTTCTTCGCCGAGCGCTACAGCGAGATCGATCTGTCCGACAACCCGGACTTCGCCGCGCTGGCCCAGGTGTTCGGCATTCCGGCCACGCGCATCGAAGCGCGTGACGATGTCGAAGGTGGCCTGGCCGCGATGCTGGCCCAGCCCGGCCCGGCGCTGCTGCATGTCGCCATCGATGCGCGTGCCAACGTGTGGCCGCTGGTGCCGCCCAACAACGCCAACAGCACGATGCTGGAAAGCAACCCCGCCCATCAGTCCCAGGAGTTCCCCAATGCAATACCGGCTTGACCTGGTGCTGACCCCCGCCGAAGGCGCCCTGCTGCGCGTGATCGGCATGGCCGAACGCCGCGGCTTCGCGCCGCGCGCGATCGCCGGTGCGCCCAATGCCGCCGATGACGGCCGCTGGCACCTGCAGCTGGTGGTGGACAGCACGCGTCCGCCGGAAACGCTGCGCCGCCAGATCGAGAAGATCTACGACTGTGTTTCGGTGCGCATCAGCGCGCTGGAACCCGGAGTATCCGCATGAACGCCCGCACCGTTGCATCGGTGCCGGTACGGAGGTGTCTTCTTGGTCGTGCGTCGCACCGTGCGCCGTGGCAGCGCGCGCCGCTCCGCGACGATGGCCATGGCCGGGTGTGTGATGCCGGCTAGCCGTACCCCGCAGGAACCGGATGTAGGCGACGTAAGCGTCGCCGATGTGCTGGCCGCGCAGGCACGGCTGCGCCGCTTCCTGCCGCCCACGCCGCTGCATTACGCCGAGCGCTTCGGCGTGTGGCTGAAGCTGGAAAACCTGCAGCGCACCGGCTCCTACAAGGTACGCGGCGCACTGAATGCCCTGCTGGCCGGCCGTGAACGCGGCGATGACCGCCCGGTCATCTGTGCCTCGGCCGGCAACCACGCCCAGGGCGTGGCCTGGGCCGCCTACCGCTTGAACATCCCCGCGATCACAGTGATGCCGCACGGCGCGCCGGCCACCAAGATCGCCGGCGTGGCGCACTGGGGCGCCACCGTCCGCCAGCATGGCGAGAGCTACGACGAGGCTTACGCCTTCGCCCGCGCGCTGGCCGACCAGCATGGCTACCGCTTCCTGTCCGCCTTCGACGACCCCGACGTGATCGCCGGCCAGGGCACCCTGGGCATCGAGCTGGCGCCGCACGCACCGGACGTGGTGATCGTGCCGATCGGCGGCGGTGGATTGGCGTCCGGCGTGGCGCTGGCCCTGAAATCGCAGGGCGTGCGTATCGTCGGTGCGCAGGTCGAGGGCGTCGATTCGATGGCCCGCGCCATGCGCGGCGACGTACGCGAGATCGCCCCGGTCCCCACCCTGGCCGACGGCGTCAAGGTAAAGATCCCCGGTTTCCTGACCCGCCGGCTCTGCAGTGCGCTGCTGGACGACGTGGTGATCGTGCGTGAAGCCGAGCTGCGCGAAACCCTGGTGCGGCTGGCGCTGGAAGAACACGTGATCGCCGAAGGGGCTGGCGCACTGGCGCTGGCCGCCGGCCGGCGCGTCGCCGGCAAGCGCAAGTGCGCGGTGGTCTCCGGCGGCAACATCGATGCACTGGTACTGGCCCAGCTGCTGGCCGACATCCGTCCCCGTCCCCCGCGCAAACCGCGCCGCCGCGCCAGCGAGCGAACACGCCCGCCCCTACCAACCGTGCTCGCGACACCCCCGATATCCGTTTCGATTCCTACCTCTGCCATTCCATCCGACATTGCTGTCGAGGAGACCTCCTGGTGACCATGCCCAACTCCCCCCGAATTAGAATTTTCGACACCACCCTGCGCGATGGCGAGCAATCGCCCGGCTGCAGCATGAGCCCGCAGCAGAAGCTGGTGATGGCCCGCGCACTGGACGAACTGGGCGTGGATGTTATGGAAACCGGCTTCCCGGCCAGCTCCCAGTCCGACCGCGAAGCCATGGCGATGATCGCCCGCGAAGTGCGCCGCCCGACCCTGGCCGTGCTGTCGCGCTGCCTGGCCGCCGACATCGAAACCTCGGCCAAGGCGCTGGAGGCCGCGGCGAACGCGCGCCTGCATGTGTTCCTGTCGACCAGCCCGCTGCATCGCGAGCACAAGCTGCGCATGAGCCGCGAGCAGGTGCTGGAATCGGTGCACAGGCACGTCAGCCTGGCCCGTGGCTATGTGGATGACGTCGAGTTCTCCGCGGAAGACGCCACGCGCACCGAGGAGGACTTCCTGATCGAGGTCGCCCGCGTGGCCGTGGCCGCCGGCGCGACCACCATCAACCTGCCCGACACCGTCGGCTTCACCACGCCGGAAGAGATCCGCGGGATGTTCCAGCGCGTGATCGCCGGCGTGCCGGACAGCGACCGCATCATCTTCAGCGCACACTGCCACAACGATCTGGGCCTGGCCGTGGCCAACTCGCTGGCCGCCATCGAAGGCGGCGCGCGCCAGGTCGAATGCACCATCAACGGCATCGGCGAGCGCGCGGGCAACTGCTCGCTGGAAGAGATCGCCATGGTGCTGAAGGTACGCAACGCCTTCTACGAAGAAGACACGCGGATCAATACGCCGCGCATCGTCGGCACCTCGCAGCTGCTGCAGCGCCTGGTCGGCATGCCGGTCCAGCGCAACAAGGCGATCGTCGGCGCCAACGCCTTCGCGCATGAGTCGGGCATCCACCAGCACGGCATGCTGCGCCACCGTGGCACCTACGAAATCATGCGCCCGGAAGACGTGGGCTGGGAGTCCTCGCAGATGGTGCTGGGCCGCCACAGTGGCCGCGCCGCGGTCGACCAGCGCCTGCGTGCGCTGGGCTTCTGGCTGGAAGAGGAAGAACTGAAGCTGGTCTTCGAGCAGTTCAAGGCGCTGTGCGAGCAGCAGCGCGTGGTGACCGATGCCGACCTGCAGACCCTGATGCAGGGTAGCGCCACCCAGAACGGCTACCGCCTGGCCTCGATGACGATCAGCGATGTCGGCAGCCGCGCCAATGCGCTGGTCGAGCTGTCCGACCCGGAGGGCAACCGCGTTGCCGAGACGGCGCAGGGCGATGGTCCGGTCGATGCGTTGTTCGGTGCACTGTCGGCCGCCACCGGCGTGCAGTTGATGCTGGACAGCTACCACGTGCACAGTGTGGGCATCGGCGCCGATGCGCGCGGCGAAGCCAACCTGAGCGTGCGCCACGAGGGCGTGGAGTACGAAGGCACCGGCACCAGCCGCGACATCATCGAAGCCTCCGCGCTGGCGTGGCTGGAAGTGGCCAACCGCCTGCTGCGCCAGCGCAACGCGACGACCGAACAGCCCGCGGCGACCGCCGCGGCCTGAGCACCCATGAAGCACCCCGAACCGCAGCAAGGCCAGTCCATGACCCCAGCTCCCCGCACCCTGTACGACAAACTGTGGGATGCCCACGTCGTCGTTCCCGAGACCGACAGCGCGCCCGCCGTGCTGTACATCGACCTGCACCTGATCCATGAAGTGACCTCCCCGCAGGCCTTCACCGAACTGCGCGAGCGCGGCCTCTCCCCGCGCCGGCCGGACCGGACCAAGGCGACGATGGACCACTCCACCCCGACCCTGCCGGCCGGTGCCGACGGCAAGCTGCCCTACGCCAGCGCCGCCTCCGAAGCACAGGTGGCGATGCTGGCCGCCAACTGCGCGGAACATGGCATCGAACTGTTCGACCTGCAGTCGGCCAGCCGCGGCATCGTGCACGTGATCGCCCCCGAGCAGGGCTTCACCCAGCCGGGCATGACCATCGTCTGCGGCGACAGCCACACGTCCACGCATGGGGCGTTCGGCGCACTGGCCTTCGGTATCGGCACCAGCGAGGTCGGCCATGTGCTGGCCACCCAGTGCCTGCTGCAACGCAAAGCCAGGACCATGGCGATCACCGTGGATGGCGTGCTGGCCCAGGGCGTCGGCGCCAAGGATGTGGTGCTGCACATCATCGGCGTGATCGGCGTCAACGGCGGCACCGGTCATGTGCTGGAGTTCCGCGGCAGCGCGATCGAAGCGATGGACATGGAGCAGCGCATGACGTTGTGCAACATGTCCATCGAAGCTGGCGCGCGTGCCGGCATGGTCGCCCCCGACCAGATCACCTTCGACTGGGTGGCCGCCACCCCGCGTGGTCCCAAGGGCGCCGACTTCGATGCCGCCGTCAACGCGTGGTCGCAGCTGCGCAGCGATGCCGGTGCGCGCTTCGACGTGGAGGTCCACATCGAGGCCGCCGACATCCGCCCGACCCTGACCTGGGGCACCCACCCCGGTACCGCCATCGCCGTGGACCAGCCGATCCCGGCGTCCAACGACGCTGCCGCGCAGAAGGGCCTGGACTACATGCACTTCCACGCCGGGCAGACCCTGGCCGGCACGCCGGTGGATGTGGTCTTCGTCGGCTCCTGCACCAACGGCCGCCTGAGCGACATGCGCGAAGTGGCGCAGGTGCTGCAGGGCCGCCGCGTCGCCCTGAGCGTACGCATGCTGGTGGTGCCGGGCTCGGAAATCGTCAAGCGCCAGGCCGAAGCCGAAGGCATCGATGTGATCGTGCGCGCGGCCGGTGCCGAATGGCGCGAGCCGGGCTGCTCGATGTGCATCGCCATGAACGGCGATCTGGTCGCGCCGGGCCAACTGGCGGTCAGCACCAGCAACCGCAATTTCGAAGGCCGCCAAGGGCCCGGTTCTCGCACCCTGCTGGCCTCGCCGATGACGGCCGCCTGGGCGGCGGTGAACGGCCGCGTGGCCGACCCACGCGAACTGTATGCCACGCTGGAGGTGGCCTGATGAGCGGCTTCCGTACCCTGACCTCGACCAGCGTGGTGCTGCGCGAGACCAACATCGATACCGACCAGATCATTCCGGCGCGCTTTCTGTCCACCACCGAACGCGTCGGCCTGGGCAAGTACGCCTTCAATGATTGGCGCTGGCAGAGCGAGGGCGTGCCGAACCCGGCGTTCGCCTTCAGCCAGCCGCACAACGCCGGCCGCAGCATCCTGCTGGCCGGGCGCAACTTCGGCTGCGGCTCCTCGCGCGAGCATGCACCGTGGGCACTGACCGACCTGGGTCTGCGCGCCATCGTCAGCAGCGAGATCGCCGACATCTTCCGCGGCAATTCGCTGAAGAACGGCCTGCTGCCGATCGTGCTGGACGAAGCCGATGTGCAGACGCTGATGCAGCGCCCGGATGACGCACTGACCATCGATGTGGCCGCGCGCGAACTGCGCACGCCCGATGGGCGCGTGTATGTCTTCCCGCTGGATGGCTTCTCGCAGACCTGCCTGCTGGAAGGCGTGGACCAATTGGGGTATCTGTTGGGCCGTACCCCTGACATTGAACGTTACGAGAGTGAACATGCACGCTGAGATTGTCGTATTGCCGGGTGACGGCATCGGTCCGGAAGTCGCCGCCGCCGCCGTGGCGGTGCTGGAGGCCGTCGCCACCCGTTTCGGGCACACCTTCGGGTTCCAGGAACACGACATCGGTGGCATCGCCATCGATCGCCACGGCGAGCCGCTGCCGGCCACCACGCTGGAGGCCTGCCGCAAGGCGGACGCCATCCTGCTCGGTGCGGTGGGCGGGCCGAAGTGGTCCGATCCCAACGCCAAGGTCCGGCCGGAACAAGGACTGCTGGCGATCCGCAAGGCGTTGGGGCTGTACGCCAACCTGCGCCCGGTGCGCACGCACGCGGCCGCGCTCGGCGCCTCGCCGATCAAGGCCGAACTGCTGGAAGGCGTGGACTTCGTCGTCGTACGCGAACTGACCGGCGGCATCTATTTCGGTGAGAAGACCCGCACCGCCGACACCGCCAGCGACCTGTGCAGCTACAGCGTGGACGAGATCGAGCGCGTCATGCGCACCGCGTTCCGGCTGGCACAGACCCGCCGCGGCAAGCTCACCTCGGTGGACAAGGCCAACGTGCTGGAAACCTCGCGCCTGTGGCGCGACGTCGCCGCGCGGATCGGCCGCGAAGAATTCCCGGAGATCGCGCTGGAGCACCAGCTGGTCGATTCGATGGCCATGCACCTGCTGGCCAAGCCGCGCGAGTACGACGTGATCGTGACCGAGAACATGTTCGGCGACATCCTCACCGACGAAGCCTCGATGCTGGCCGGCTCGCTCGGCCTGCTGCCCTCGGCCTCGCTGGGCGAGCCCGGCGCGGTCGGCATCTACGAACCGATCCACGGATCCGCGCCGGACATCGCCGGCAAGGGCATCGCCAATCCCTACGCCACCATCTTCAGCGCGGCGATGCTGCTGCGCCATTCACTGGGGCTGGACGAAGAGGCTGCTACGGTCGAGGCAGCGGTATATGCCGTGCTGGATGACGGCGTGTTCACCGCCGATCTCGCCGCCAAGGGTTTTGCGGTGAGTACCGCCGCAGCCACCGACGCGGTCCTTGCCAAGTTGCAATGACCCTACGAACGCGGCCTGAGGCCGCGTTCCTGTCTGTACATCCCGCACGGCCTCCCTGTCCCGTCGGCCACGTCGCTGCCAGCGGCTGGCCCCCAACAAGGAAAGCCTTTGAACTCTCGTTCCGCTGCCGAATTTCTCAACCACGTGGCCCAGCGCGATCCGCATCAGCCGGAATTCCTGCAGGCCGTGAAAGAAGTGATCCAGAGCCTGTGGCCGTTCCTGGAGCGTCATCCCCGCTACTTCGAACAAGGGCTGCTGGAGCGGCTGGTGGAGCCGGAGCGGGTGATCCAGTTCCGCGTGGCCTGGGCTGATGACGCCGGCAGGACCCATGTGAATCGCGGCTGGCGCGTGCAGCACAGTTCGGCGATCGGCCCGTTCAAGGGCGGCATGCGCTTCCATCCGTCGGTCAACCAGTCGATCCTGAAGTTCCTTGCCTTCGAGCAGACCCTGAAGAACGCGCTGACGACCCTGCCGATGGGCGGTGGCAAGGGCGGCTCGGACTTCAATCCCAAGGGCCGCAGCGACACCGAAGTGATGCGCTTCTGCCAGGCCTTGATGCTGGAACTGCACCGTCACCTCGGTGCCGATACTGACGTGCCGGCCGGCGACATCGGCGTCGGCGCGCGCGAGGTCGGCTACATGACCGGCATGATGAAGAAGATCACCAACGATGCCTCCTGCGTGTTCACCGGCAAGGGCCTCTCCTACGGTGGCAGCCTGATGCGTCCGGAAGCGACCGGCTTCGGCACCGTCTACTTCGTCGAGCAGATGCTGCACCATGCCCGTCGCGATACCGATGGTGCGAAGGTGTTGATTTCCGGCGCCGGCAACGTCGCCCAGCATGCCGCGATCAAGGCCATCGAGCTGGGCGCGACAGTGCTCACGCTCTCCGATTCCGGCGGCACGCTGTACGCCCGCGATGGCTACGATGAAGCGGCGCTGCAGGAGGTGGTGGAACTGCGCAACGAGCGCCGTGGTTGCCTGTCCGAGCTGGCCGACGACAAACGCTTCGAGTACCTGGAGGGCAAGCGTCCCTGGCACATCCCGGCCGAGATCGCCCTGCCCTGCGCCACCCAGAATGAACTGGACGAAGATGATGCCCGCGCCCTGGTCGACAACGGTGTGCTGTGCGTGGCCGAAGGCGCCAACATGCCCGCCACGCTGGAGGCGGTGGACGTCTTCCTCGCGTCCGGCACCCTGTACGCACCGGGCAAGGCCAGCAATGCCGGCGGCGTGGCCACCTCGGGGCTGGAAATGAGCCAGAACGCGCAGCGCCTGTCCTGGCATCACGCCGATGTCGACGAGCGCCTGCACGGGATCATGAAGGACATCCACGCCAACTGCGTGCGCCACGGCAAGCGCGCCGACGGCAGCGTGAACTACGTGGACGGCGCCAATATCGCCGGTTTCGTGAAGGTGGCCGACGCGATGCTGGCGCAGGGTGTTTACTGAGGGCAGACCGATGAACGGGCGCAGCGATCAGTCCGCCGAGCGGACCTCGCTCGTCATGCAGCCGGCCAGCACGGCACCGCTGTCGGTGGGTATCACGCTGAATGCCCGCACGCGCGTGTATCCGGAGGACGCCTCCCGCGTTGCTTCGCGCATCCAATACCCCTCTACCTGTCGCTCCGCCACCCCCAGGCGCGTGGCATCGAGCACCGCCTTCAGCGGCGCATCGCCCATGTCCGCCGCGAAATAGCCCCCTTGGGCGATGCCGAGCGACTGTACGGGCAGCCCCTGCAGCATCACAGGGTGGTCCAGCGTGACGGCGAGGAGGGACATCGTCTGTCCGCCGACACCGTACTCACGCTCGGCCACCGCGCTGACATTGTCCGGCCACGCCAGCGGCGACAGTTCCGAAACACGCTCCCACGTGTTCGCGATGCGCTGCATGGCAGCGTCGTCCGCCCGACACTCGAGCGCCGCGCCAATATCACTGGCCGTGGCCGTCTCGAGCAATCGCGATGGAACACGCGCCTCGCGCATCGGACCGGGGTAGTCACATCCCACCCGATAGCCCTCCCCATCGCTGCGCACCACGAGTGCGGCAGGCAATGACGCATCGCCCGATGCCTCTGGTGCCGACCAGACCTGGAACGGCTCACGCAGGTTGCTCGACCGCAGCCGCAGCCCGTTCCCGCTGACGATGCGCGCACGCTGCCCGGCGTCGACGGGAATCGAGAAGCCCGTATCATCGGCCACCACGCGGTGCGTTGTGATGCCGTGCACCGTCAACGCGTCCGGCATGTCGATCAAAGTCGTCGTGTCGTCCCCGTCACCGCTGCGCGTGAAGTCCCAGCCCTGCAGATGGGCCGGACGCTCCCGCGGCGTTCCGTACAGTGCGCCACGCAGCGCCGTCGTCACCGCCTGCATTGCCGCCGGTGAGGCGCGGCATTCGAGCAGCTCGATGAGATCGCGCTGGAAGCTGGCAGCGGTGTTCGCCTGCGCTGGCGGCGCACCGGCCATCGACATGGCGACGGCCGCGGCAGCAGCGAGCGGAGAGAAAAAACGTAGCAGCATCATGCGCGACCGAAGAGAATCCGATGTGCATTTTACGCTTGCCACTATCGCGAAGACGGCAGGCAGTCCCGGCGCGCCGAAAGAATGAAGCCGGCCATCGGCCGGCTTCATCGTCCCTCAGCCTTCGCTGGTCTTCGCCTCGTCCGGCTTCACCCGGAACCACGCGGCGTACAGCGCCGGCAGGAACACCAGGGTCAGCACGGTGCCGACGATCAGACCGCCCATGATCGAGATCGCCATCGAGCCGTAGAACGCGCTGCGCGACAGCGGGATCATCGCCAGCACCGCGGCGAGCGCGGTCAGTACGATCGGGCGGAAGCGACGCACAGTGGCATCGATGATTGCGTGCCAGCGGTCATGCCCGGCATCGATGTCCTGCTGGATCTGATCGATCAGGATCACCGAGTTGCGCATGATCATGCCGGCCAGCGCGATCGTCCCCAGCAGCGCCACGAAGCCGAACGGCGCGCGGAACAGCAGCAGGAACAGGGTCGCGCCGATGATGCCCAGCGGCGCGGTGACCAGCACCATCGCCGCACGCGAGAAGCTGCGCAGCTGCAGCATCAGCAGCGTGGCCACCACGATCAGGAACAGCGGCATGCCGGCCTTGATCGAATCCTGGCCGCGGGTGGAATCCTCCACTGTGCCGCCGGTTTCAAGCAGGTAGCCGGACGGCAGCTCGGCACGGATGCCCTCCAGTGTCGGCAGGATCTGCTGCACCACGTCCAGCGGCTGCTTCGCGTCGGCAATGTCGGCGCGCACGGTCACCGTCGGCAGGCGGTTGCGGTGCCAGATGATGCCGTCCTCGAACACGTACTCCAGGCGCGCCACCTGCGACAGCGTCACCGAGGTGCCGCTGGCGGTCGGAATGGCCAGGCTGCCCAGCATGTCCAGCCGCACACGCTCGTTGTCCGGGCCACGCAGCAGCATCTCGATCAGGCGGTTGCCCTCCCGGTAGGTGCTCACGCTCATGCCTGACAACGAGGTGCCCAGCAACTGGCTCACCTGCGCGCTGCTCACACCCAGTGCGCGTGCACGGTCCTGGTCGATCACCAGCCGTACCACTTTGCTCGGCTCGCTCCAGTCCAGGTTGACGTTCATCACGTGCGGGTTTGCGCGCACCTTGGCTTCCACCTGCCGGGCAATGGCCTGCACCTGCGCGATATGCTCGCCGGAGATGCGCATTTGCACCGGGTAGCCGACCGGAGGGCCGTTCTCCAGACGGGTCACGCGCATCTGCACGTCCGGGAACTGCGGAATCACGTCCTTGAGCAACCAGTCGCGGGTCGCTTCGCGGGCTTTGGCATCTTCAGTCAGCACCACGAACTGCGAGAAGTTGGTGGCCGGCAGCTGCTGGTCCAACGGCAGGTAGAAGCGCGGCGAGCCGGTGCCGACGTAGGCCACATAGTTGCTGATGCCCTCGCGGTCCTTGAGCAGCTTTTCCAGCTTGGCCGCCTGGGCCTGGGTCGCCTGCAACGAGGCACCCTCGGCCAGTTCGATGTCCACCATCAGTTCCGGGCGGGTCGAATCCGGGAAGAACTGCTGGGGCACGAAGCGGAAGATCAGCAACGAGAACACGAACAGGGCGGCCGTCGCAGCGATCACCCACCAGCGATGGCGCAGGCAGACATCGAGGAAACCGCGGAAGCGCACGTAGAAAGGTCGCTGGTACGGATCGTGGTCGTGCGCATGCACCTTCGGCGCGATCCAGCGCGCGAACGCGGGATGGCGGTCGGCCCACCGCAGGCGACGGGCATGCCAGCGCCCCGCCAGGCTGTCCGGCTTGGGCGGCTGCGGGTTGAACAGGTCCGGCAACATCTTGTCGCCCAGGTACGGGATGAACAGCACCGCGGCGATCCACGACACCACCAGCGCGATGGTCACCACCTGGAACAGCGAGCGGGTGTATTCGCCCGTGCTGGAGGCGGCCGTGGCGATCGGCAGGAAGCCGGCCGCGGTGATCAGCGTGCCGGTCAGCATCGGGAACGCGGTCGACTCCCACGCGAAGCTGGCCGCGCGCAGGCGGTCGTAGCCCTGCTCCATCTTGGTGGCCATCATCTCCACCGCGATGATCGCATCGTCCACCAGCAGGCCCAGCGCCAGCACCAGCGCGCCGAGGGAAATCTTGTGCAGGCCGATGCCGAAGTAATGCATGACGAAGAACGTCATCGCCAGCACCAGCGGAATGGTCACGCCCACCACCAGGCCGGTGCGCAGGCCGAGCGAGAAGAAGCTCACCAGCAGCACGATCACCACCGCTTCGGTCAGCACCTGCACGAACTCGCCGACGGACTCCTCCACCGCATGCGGCTGGTCGGAGACCTTGCGCAGCTGCATGCCGGCCGGCAGCGTCTTCTGCAGTCGTTCGAACTCGGCATCCAGGGTACTGCCCAGCTTGAGGATGTCGCCGCCGTCTTTCATCGCCACGGCGATGCCGATCGCGTCTTCACCCATGAAGCGCATCTTCGGCGACGCCGGATCGGCAAAACCGCGTTTGATCTCGGCGATGTCGCCCAGGTGCACGGTGCGGTCGCCGGCCTGGATCGGGAAGCTGCGGATCTCCTCCACGCTCTGGAACTGGCCGGTGACGCGCAGCTGCACCCGGTCGGTCGGGGTTTCAAAGAAGCTGGTGGCGGCAATGGCATTCTGGTCGGCCAATGCCTGTTGCACCTGCTGCAGCGACACGCCCAGGGTGGCCAGCTTGGTGTTGGACAGCTCGATCCAGACCTTCTCGTCCTGCAGGCCTTCCAGCTCGATCTTGCCCACGTCGGGCACGCGCTGCAGTTCCAGCTGGATGCGATCGGCGTAGTCGCGCATCACCGCGTAGTCGAAGCCCTGCCCGGTCAGCGCGTAGATGTTGCCGAAGGTGTCGCCGAACTCGTCGTTGAAGAAGGGCCCGACGATTTCGCGCGGCAGGGTCGGCTTGATGTCGCCCACGCGTTTGCGCACCTGGTACCACAGGTCGGGAATCGCCTTGGAACGCAGGCTGTCGCGCGCCACGAAGATGACCTGCGATTCGCCCGGGCGCGAGTAGGAACGGATGAACTCGTACTGCCCGGTGTTCAGCAGTGCCTTCTCGATCGGTTCGGTGACCTGGCGTGAGACCTGTTCGGCGGTCGCGCCGGGCCAATTCGTGCGCACCACCATCACTTTGAAGGTGAACGGTGGATCCTCGGACTGGCCCAGGTGCTTGTACGACCACGCGCCGATGATCGCGAAGGCCAGCATCGCAAACAGCACCAGTGGCCGGTTGCCCAGCGCCCATTCGGAGAGATTGAAGCGGCGCACGGGATCAGTTCCCCTTGCCGGCGGCAGGCGCGGCAGGCTTGGCGGCCGGTGCCAGCACCGGGCGGTTCTGACGGTCCACCGCCGTCACCGGCTGGCCCTCGCGCAGCAGGTGGCCGCCGGCGGCCACCACCCAATCATTCGCGTTCACCCCGCTCAGCACCGGAACGGATTCCACGGCATACGCCCCGACCGTCACCGGCGTGGCCTTCAACGTGCGCTTGGCCGGATCGACCACCCACACACTGCTGCGTCCATCGGCGCCGCGCTGTACTGCCGCCAGCGGCAACTGCAGCGTGCCCTGGCGGCCGGCCGCGGCGAACACGCGTGCGCTCTGGCCCAGCTCTACTTCGGTCAGTGCTTCGGGCGCCAGGCTGACGCGGGCGGCGTAGGTCCGCGCCTGCGCATCGGCGGCCGGGGCGATCTCACGGATCGTGCCGGCCAGCAGCTGGCCCGGGCGGTTCCACAGTTCCACCTGCACAGGCTGGCCAACCTGGTAATCGCGGATGTTGCTTTCCGGCAGGGCGATCACGACTTCGCGTCCACCATCGGCGGCCAGGGTGAACACGGTCTGCCCGGCACTGACCACCTGCCCGGCTTCGGCCTGGCGGCTGGCGATCACGCCGTCGGCCGGCGCGCGCAGCTGCGCGTACTCGGCCTGGTTGCGCGCCACGGCCAGATTCGCGCGGGCGGCATTGGCCTGGCCCTGCGCGGCCTTGAACGCGGCGGTCTGGCTGTCCAGCGCGGATTGGCTGACCAGCTGCTGCTCGGCAAGTGTCGCGTAACGCTTCTGATCATCGCGGGCGCGGATCAGATCGGCTTCGGCGGCAGCGAGCTGGGCCTGCGAGGCACTGGCCTGGGAGGCGTAGTCGGCGGCATCCAGCTCGGCCAGCAGCTGCCCCTTGCGCACGCGCTGGCCGGCATCGACATGACGCTTGATCAGGTTGCCCCCGACCCGGAACGACAGCGGGCTCTCCTGGCGGGCCCGGATCTCACCGGGAAACGCGGCGAGTTCCTGTCCGGCCACGGTGCCGGGGTGGACCACCAGCACCGGGATCGGCGCCACCGGCTCGGCGTCCTGCTTGCCACATGCTGCCAGCGCGATCGCCAGCAACCCACCACCCATCCATCGCATGTTGTTCATGAGGTCCTGGACCTGAAAAGTAACCCGGGAAAAGCGGCTGGAAACGCTCTGTTCCAAACGCTTCAATATTGAACCAGCCGGTATAGTATAAATATCGAACCGATTGGTCTAGTATTGATTGGATGACTGATCCGACCTCCTCCACATCGCCCTCCAAGCCGGCCGCCAAGGCCGCCGGACCGGGGCGCCCGAAGGATCTGGGCAAGCGTGCGGCCATCCTCGAGGCAGCGAAATCCCTGTTCGTCGACCAAGGCTACAACGGCGTGAGCATGGACAGCATCGCGGCCCAGGCTGGCGTCTCCAAACTGACCGTTTACAGCCATTTCGGCGACAAAGAGACCTTGTTCACCGAAGCTGTGCAGTCCAAGTGCGCCGAGATGCTGCCTGACGAACTGTTCGTCACCGACATCGAAGGCCCGCTGCGCGACCAGTTGATGGGCATTGGCCACGCCTTTTTCGGCCTGATCACCTCCGATGCGGCGGTGGCCGTGCAGCGGGTGATGATGTCGCCCGATACCGACGACCGGATCCGCGAGATGTTCTGGCTGGCCGGCCCGCAGCGGACCACCGATGCGCTGGCCGAGTTCCTGCGTGCCCGTACCGCCCGCGGCGAGCTGGAGATCACCGACTTCCCGACCGCCGCGATCCAGTTCCTGACCTTGATCAAGGGCGAGCTGCATACGCATATGATGTGCGGGTTGCGGCCGGCCCCGGCCGAGTGCGATGCCGACGCCCACGTGAGCGCCAGCGTCGACTTTTTCCTGCGGGCGTATGCCCGGCGGCACTAAACTGAATGGACCGGAGGTCGCGGTGACTTCCGGCACTGCGACCCCGGCGCGACGGCAGCGATGCTCTCAGCGCGCCGCCGGCTCCCGGCACCGGTAAAATGGCCGGCCCACTGCGCTGGATATAGAACCTCATGACGATCGATTACTCCCACGCCCGCGAACTGATGGTCGAACAGCAGATCCGCCCCTGGGATGTGCTGGAAATCCGCGTGCTCGATGTACTGGCACGCTTGCCGCGGGAGGCGTTCGTCGCTGAATCGCACCGGGCCCTGGCCTACGCCGATATCGAGCTGCCGCTGGGCAACGGCCAGAAGATGATGAAGCCGGTCATCGAAGGCCGCACCCTGCAGGCGCTGGATCTGCAGCCGGGTGATGAAGTGCTGGAAATCGGCACCGGCAGCGGCTACCTGAGCGCCTGCATGGGCGAGCTGGCCCGCGAAGTGCTGAGCCTGGAAATCGATGCCGACCTGGCCACGACCGCGCGCGCGCGCCTGGACGCGGCCGGCCTGGGCAACAACGTCCGCATCGAAACCGCCGACGCCCTGACCTGGGACACCGAGCGACGCTTCGATGCGATCTGCGTCACCGGCGCGGTGGATGTCATCCCGTCACGTTTCACCCAGTGGCTGCGTCCCGGCGGTCGACTGTTCGTGATCCGTGGCCTGTCGCCGGTCATGGAAGCGGTGCTGGTCAAGGCGGACGGCACCACTGAATCGCTGTTCGAAACCGATATCGATTACCTGCGCGGTGCCGCCCCGGCACCCCAGTTCCAACTCTGAGTCCAAGGAAGCCGCAATGATCCGCCGATCCCTCGCCCTTGCGCTGGCCGCCGCCCTGCTGCCGATGACCGCCTCTGCCGCCGACCTGCTGCAGGTCTACGAAATGGCGCGCAATGGCGATCCGCAGCTCTCGGCTGCCGAGTCGACCCGCCTGTACGACAAGGAAGGCGCCGTGCAGGCGCGTGCCGCCCTGCTGCCGCAGCTCAACGGCGAGGCCTCGCTCAACCGCACCCGCACCAACCCGAACCATGATCTGACCTCCAGCTCGTTCACCACCAAGAGCCGGAACTACACGATCAACGGCAGCCAGACGGTCTTCAACTTCACCCAGTTCGCCAACCTGCGTTCGCAGCGCGAGCTGAGCCAGGCGGCCGACTTCACCCTGGATTCGGCCAACGACGACCTGATCGTGCGCACCTCGGCGGCGTACTTCAACGTGCTGGTGGGCATCGAATCGCTGTCGGCCGCGCAGACCAACGAAGCGGCGGCGAAGAAGCAGTTCGACTTCGCCGACAAGCGCCTGGAAGTGGGCCTGGCCCCGATCACCGACGTGCACGAAGCCCGCGCCCAGTACGACCAGGCACGCGCCAACACGATCATCGCGCAGAACACGCTGGCCGACGCCTACCAGGCGCTGACCGAGCTGACCGGCCAGCCGGTCACCGACCTGCGCGCCCTGCCCGCCGATTTCCGTCCGGAGCTGCCGGCCAAGTACGCCACCATCGATACGCTGGTGTCCGAAGCCGTCGCGCAGAACCCGGCGCTGAAGGCGCAGGAACTGAAGGTCAACGCCGCCGAATCCGGCGTCTCGGCCGCCCGCGGCGCGCACTACCCGACGCTGTCGCTCGGTGCCACCGCCGGCAAGTCGGCCAGCTGGGGTGATGTGGTCGGCGCTGACAGCTTCAGCCCGGACCGTCGCACCAACAGCGTCGGCCTGACCTTGAACGTGCCGATCTTCTCCGGTGGCGCCACCCAGTCCGGCGTGCGCCAGGCCCTGGCCCAGCGCGACATCGCCCAGGACGGTTACGAGCAGCAGAAGCGTGCCCTGGACCGCAACACCCGCAATGCCTACCAGACCCTGGTCGCGGGCATCAGCGAAGTGGAAGCGCGTCGCCTGGCGGTGGTCTCGGCGCAGAGCGCCTATGACGCCTCGCAGGTCGGCCTGGAAGTCGGTACGCGTACCGTGCTGGACGTGATCCAGAACCAGCGCATCCTGTTCTCCGCGCAGCTGGACTACGCCAACGCCCGCTACACCTTCCTGCAGAACCGCCTGCAGCTGGGCCAGGCCGTCGGCACGCTGGACATCGCCGAACTGCAGGACATCAACCGCCTGCTGACGCAGAAGGCCGCCACGCCGAGCACCACCGTCAACTGATCGACGGCGCACGGCGAGACAGAAAAACCACCCGCGTGCGGGTGGTTTTTTTTTGCGTGCAACATGCCGATCGCGACACACCGCACGCGGCGCACACGCGATCAACGCCACGCAGGATGCCGCGTGCAACACCTGCCCGTGCACACTCTCCGCCGTGAACCGGTCCACCGCCCGGCACCTGCCGTGGAAAATGGCTTGACCCTTCGGCGGGGGACGACTATGGTCCGCCCCGCACCACCTTCCCTTTCCCTCCAGAGGCTCCCTCCTTGGACAGTCATAGTCGATCTCGTTGCTGCTCCTGAGCCGACGGACCCACTGACCCCAAGGTCGGTTCCGTCCGCACAGGACGGGGCCTTCCGGCGCAGCTGACACGCTCGCCCGCCTCGCATCATCCGCACCGCAGTTCCATCCGACCCCAAGAGAGGGGTGCCGCTGGCGTTTCCGATTGCCTGGAGATTGCCCATGCACGCTTCCCGTCTGTTCGCCCTGCCGCTCGTGGCCGTGGCGATGCTTCCGTTCGACACCCGCGCCGCCGCCAGCCTGATGGTGGACGACGCCTCCATCACCGATGCCGGTCGTTGCCAGCTGGAAAGCTGGGGCCGTCATACCCATGCCGGGGCCGAGTGGACCGCCGTACCGGCCTGCACCTTCGCCGATACCGAATGGTCGCTCGGTGTCAGCCATCAACGCGCTGCCTCCGACACGCAATGGGCGCTGGGTGCCAAGCGCGTGCTGCGCGACATCGACCAGCGACGCTGGGGCATGGCGCTCAGTGCCGGTGTCGGCAACGACTGGCACCGCCTGCGTGGCGACGACTGGGGCATCAATGCACCGTTGACCATCGCACTCGGGGCCAGCGATCACACCCTGCTGCACGTCAACCTGGGCTGGGCGCGCACGGCCGCGGCACGCGGTCGCACCGAGGGCATCGGCATGGAAATCAACACCGCCCCGCAGTGGTCGCTGCTGGCTGAAACTGCGCGCGATGCCACGCGCCAGCGCAGCAGTCAGTTCGGCGTGCGCCATGCGCTCTGGCGGGGTGCCAGCGTGGACCTGCTCGCTGGACGCGTCCATCACCAGCGCGACGGCCACTGGATCACGCTCGGCATCACTCTCGCCGCTGCGCCGTGACGCCGTGACTGCCGGCTGAGCTCATCGACTGACACAACCGCATCCGTGTTTACCGCGCATCGCTACTGCACTGCGCCGCCTGTTGGAGCACCACCATGAACCGCGAAGACCTCCTGTTCTCGATCCGCACCCTCTCGCTCTCCCTCGACGCGGCTGGTTTCGTCAGCATCGCCGCGACCACGCACCCCTCCGATCTGGTCGATGCATTCGATGCACTGAGCGTGGAGAAGACACTGCCATTGCTGATGCTGCTCGATCCCCAGGCACGCGCCGAGCTGTTCGCGCACTTCGCCGAGATCCGCCAGGATCAGCTGCTGGCCGCGATGACGCGCGAGGCGGTGGTGCAGTTGTTCGAGCACATGCCATCGGATGATCGCGCCGATCTGTTCAACCGGCTGGGGGATGACGCCAAGCAGAAACTGCTGCCCGCGCTCACCAAGGCGGAACGCGATGACATCCTCAAGATGGCGTCCTATCCCGAAGGCACGGTCGGCTCGGCGACCACCTCCGACTATGTCTGGGTATCTCCGGAAATGACCGTGGCGCAGGCTCTCACGCATATCCGCGCCACCGCGCTGCACAGCGAAACGGTGAACACCCTGTTCGTGCTCGACCGCACGCTGCGCCTGCGCGGCACCGTGGCGCTGCGCGACCTGGTACTGGCCAACGAGAACAGTACGGTGGCCTCGATCATGCAGAAGCAGCCGGTGTCCGCGCAGGCGCACTGGCCACGGCTGCAGGCCGCCGAGCTGATCCGCCGCTACGATCTGCTCGCCCTGCCGGTGACCAACGGCGGCGATCGCATGATCGGCATCGTCACCGTCGACGATGCGATGGACATCGAGAAGGAACAGGATGCTTCGCAGCTGGCCCGCTTCGGCGGCACGGTAAGTGCGCATGGCAACGATCTGGACGTGCGCAGCACGCCGCTGAAGCAGATGTTCCGCGTGCGTGTGTTCTGGCTGGCGATCCTGACCTGCTTCGGCATCGTCACCAGCACCTTTGTCGCCGCGCAGGAGGAACTGCTGTCGCAGGTGATCGTGCTCGCCGCCTTCATCGCCCCGATCGTGGACATGGGCGGCAACACCGGCAGCCAGTCGGCCACGCTGGTGATCCGCAGCATGGCGCTGGGCGAGCTGAAACTGCGCTGGCGCGATGTGGGCTTCGTCATCAAGCGCGAACTGCCGGTGGCCGCGGCGCTGGGCATCACCATCGCCCTGCTCGAAGCGATCCTGGCGTACTTCAGCAAAGGCGTGGGCATGGACGTTCTGCTGGTGGTGGGCTCGAGCATGCTGGTGTGCACCGCGCTGGGCGGCATCATCGGCGCGCTGCTGCCATTCGCCGCACGCCGCATCGGCGCGGACCCGGCCACGCTGTCGGCACCGATGATCACCTCGGTCATGGATCTGATCGGGGTGTTCATCTACTTCGGCTTTGCGTACGCCTTCCTGGGCGATCTGCTCGTCGCGGCGGGCTGAGGCGTGGTCAGGCGGGGTCGCCCGGCAGGGCGATCAGGCCTGCGCCGGTCAGGCCACCGGCGGCGGCAGCTGCGGCGCGATCAGGGCCACGGTGCGCTTCAACGCGCCGCGGCCGTTGCTCACCAGGGCACAGCCGGCGCGGGCCATGTCTTCGCGCGCCTGGGGATCGCGCAGCAGGGCCAGCAACGCGTCGCCGACACCGTTGGCATCCTCCGCGATCACCACGGCCCCTGCTTCGCGCATGCGCCGGGAAATCTCGGCGAAGTTGTGCAGGTGCGGCCCGGTGACCGCAGCGGTGCCCATCGCCGCCGGTTCCAGCAGGTTGTGCCCGCCGATGGCCTGCAGGCTGCCACCGACGAAGGCCACCTGTGCGCAGCCATAGAACGACATCAGCTCACCGAGGGTATCGATCACGAACACATCGGTATCGGCCTGCGGCCACTGCTGCTGGCGGCGCGTGGCGACCTTCCAGCCCTGCTCGCGGGCCAGCGCCTCCACCCGCGGGAAGCGCTCGGGATGCCGTGGCGCCCACAACAGCAGCAGCCCCGGCACCGCCTCGCGCAGGCGGCGATGCAGATCGATGGTGGCCTGCTCCTCGCCCTCGTGCGTGCTGGCGGCAATCCAGACCGGGCGCTCGGCGGGCACCAGGTCGTGGAAGCGCGCGATGAACTCCTGCACGTTCGGCGTGGCGATATCGAATTTCAGATTGCCCAGCGGCTGCACCTGATCCGGACGGGCGCCGAGCTGGATGAAGCGATCGGCATCGTCGGCCGACTGCGCGGCCACGCAGGTCACGGTGCGCAGCGCGCGACCGATCAACGGCCGCAGCAGGCGATAGCCGCGCAGCGAACGCGCCGACAGCCGGGCGTTGAGGATGTAGACCGGAATCCGGCGGTCGCGGCAGCCGAACAGCAGGTTCGGCCACAGTTCGGTTTCCAGGATCAGGGCCAGGCTGGGCTTGAAGTGGCCCAGGAAACGACCGACGCTGCCCGGCACGTCGTAAGGCAGGTACACGTGGTCGACCGCATCGCCCCACAGCGCGCGGACGCGCTCGGAGCCGGTCGGGGTGATGGTGGTGATCACCCAGCGGATGTCGGGACGCAGCGCGCGCAGGGCGTTCACCAGCGGCGCGGCGGCGTTCACCTCGCCCACCGAGACCGCGTGCAGCCATACCCGCGGCTGGCCGCTGGAGTGCGGATAGGAGGCATAGCGCTCATCCCAGCGCTGGAAGTACTCGCGCACCCGGAAGCCCCGCCAGACCAGGTGGTACACGGTGATCGGCAACAGCAGGTACAGCACGGCCGAGTACAGGCCGCGCAGGATCCATTCGACAGGGCTTTTACGCATGCGCAAAGGATACGGGAGCGGCGCGGGGAAGACACGCCGCGCCGCCGTGAGGGCCCGCCGGGACGCATCCGGGCGCATCCATTAGAATCGAGGCATGTCCGATAACGCTTCCACCGCCACCCGGCCGTCCCTGCGCAACCCGCGCCACTGGCCGACCTTCGCCTTCATGCTGTTCGCCTTCGCGATCGCCCGCCTGCCGTGGATGCTGCAGCGCGCGCTCGGCCGGGGTGTCGGCACGGTCGCCTACCGGCTGGCCAGCAGCCGCCGGCGCGCCGCCGAGGTCAATCTGAAGCTGTGCTTCCCGGAGAAGGACGACGCCTGGCGCCAGCGCCTGCTGCGCGACTCCTTCGACGCCCTGGGCGTCGGCATCTTCGAGTTCGCGCGGGCCTGGTGGGGCAGCATCGACAGCATCCGCCCGCAGGTGCAGATCGAAGGGCTGGAGCACCTGCACCGCATGCAGGCCGAGGGCCGCGGCGTCCTGCTGGTGTCCGGCCACTTCATGACGCTGGAGATGTGTGGCCGCCTGCTGTGCGACCACGTCGAGCTGTCCGGCATGTACCGCAAGCACCGCAACCCGGTGTACGAGTGGGCGGTGAAGTTCGGCCGTCTGCGCTACGCCAAGGCGATGTACGCCAACGAGGACATCCGCGCGACGGTGCGGCACCTCAAGAAGGGCGGCTTCCTCTGGTATGCGCCGGACCAGGACATGCGCGGCAAGGACACCGTGTTCGTGCCGTTCTTCGGCCACACCGCTTCGACCATCACGGCCACGCACCAGCTGGCCCGGATGACCGGCTGTGCGGTGATCCCGTATTTCCACCGTCGCGAAGGCGGGAAGTATTTCCTGAAGATCGGCGCACCGCTGGAGAATTTCCCCAGCGAGGATGTCGAGGCCGACACCGCGCGCGTCAACCAGGCCATCGAAGCGATGGTGCGCGAGGCGCCTGACCAGTACCTGTGGATCCACCGCCGGTTCAAGCGCCAGCCCGGTGGGCGGAGCGATTACTACCGGTAAAGGCACTCCATGGGTGGCTCTACGCTTTCGCACGAGAGTGCGTTGGCCGGGGCGTGGAGCCCATCGGTGGATGGCGCGCATGTGCGTCGGTATGTCCCCATACCCGGGCCACAAGCAGCCACGCATGGCGTGGCTCTACCCGTCGTCGCGTGCCAACAGACTGCCCGCGTACAGCGCGGCCAGCAGCAGCGTGAGGCCGCCCCAGAAGGTGGAGTAGAACGCCAGATGGGTGTTGAGCGGGAATACGGTCACCGCTAGCGCCAGCATCGCCGGGCGCGCACGTTCGCGGGCCTCGGGCGGTGCGAAGCGCCACGCGCGCCAGGCCTGGGCCACGGCCGCCAACCACAGCAGCAGGCCGAGGATGCCGGTTTCGGAGAGGATCTCGAGCAGGATCTGGTGCGCATGCAATGCCGGTCCCGCGCCCCAGACTTCCTGCGCGGCCGGGTCCGGGTTGCAGCCCGGGTAGGCATCGCGGAACCCACGCGCGCCGACACCGTTGATCGGGTGCGCCTCGATCATGCAGGTGGCCGCCGACCAGATCTGCGCGCGACCAGACAAGGCCTGGTTGACGCCATCGCTCTCGCCTTCCCAGGCCATGGCAGTGCGCGCCACGCGGTCCCCGACCTGCGGCACGCTCACGGTGAGCACGACCGCCGCCACCGCACCGACGGCGAGGCAGGCCAACAGCCCGCGTACGCCGATCAGGCGCCAACCGGAGAACACCAGCACCAGCGCATAGGTCAGCCACGCCGCGCGTGAGCCGGCCAATACCAGCACCACACCGACCGCGGCCGCCACCAGCGACCAGCCGAGGATGCCGGCGCGGCGTGAGGCGGCGAACAGCAGGAACGGCGACAGACTGGCCAGCACCTGGCCGAACTTGAGATTGCACGGGCCGAGGACGCCGCTGAGGCGATCCACCAACGCCATCTCTTCGGGCGCGCACAGGCCGTGCCCGCTGAACGCCCACTTGAGCTGGTCCATCGACCAGAACAAGGGGCTGGTGCCGACGATTGCCTGGGCGAGCGCATCCACTGTCCACAGCCCGGTGATCAGCGCCAGGCCGCCCAGTGTCAGCGCGCGTCGCTGTGGCGTCGCCACGGCAATCGCGACCAGCCACATGAAGGGCAGATAGCGCAGGCCGGCGGCGGCTTTGCGCCATGCGGTGCCGGGATCGATCGCATCGAAGGCGGAAAATGCCTGCGGCAGCCAGTAGCCCAGGAACAGGATGCTGGTCAGTGCCCACGCAGGGCTGCTGAGCAGACGCTGTTTCCCCTGCAGGCGCAGCTGCACCATGCGTACCGCCGCGTACAGCGCGCCAAGCACGAGCACGCCCTCGGCGATGCCGGGCAGCGGCCACAACGCGACAAACGCAATCACCCACCACGGGGCCCAGCGGCCCGCGCGGGAGCCTGGCGAACCCGGTGCGAGGGTGGGCTCAGCCGATGAGGGAGGTATAGAGCTGGAGCGTGTCACGCTGCATTGCCTGCAAGGTAAACGGGATCCGCGTCGGCAGTGAGGGCGGCTGCAGCAGCAACTGCTGCGCGCGCGCCAGCAGTGCATCGGCGTCGCCCAAGGGTACCGCGCCGGAGGGTTGCAGCTGAGTCAACAACTCGCCGACGCCGCCATGGTTCCAGCCCAGCACCGGGCGGCCCACCGACAGCGCTTCGACCACGGTGCGGCCGAACGCTTCGGCCTTGTCCGAGAGCTGCAGCACCAGATCGCTGGCCGCATAGGCCTGCGCGATGCGCGAGGTCGGCGCGGTCATCAGCACCGCATCGAACACGCCAAGGGTGCGCGCCTGCGCTTCCAGCTCGGCCACATAGGATTCGCGGCCCGGCTCGCGCGTGCCGGGCATCCACAGCTTGGCCGGCACACCGGCAGCGTGCAGCCCGGCGAGCAGCGTCAGCGCGTGGCGATGCCCCTTCAGGCGGGTGCCACGGCCAGGCAACAACAGCAACGGTGCGTCGCCGGCCAGCGCGGGATGCTGCTCGGCCACGGCCAGGCGCGCACGCCGATCCTGCCGACCCACGCGCGGGAACTGTGCGACATCGACACCGCGCGGTATCACCTGCAGGCGCTCGGCCGGAACGCTGGGGTAATGCGTCTGCACGAACTCACGCACGCTGTTGGACACGCAGATCACGCGCTCGCCACTGGTCATCACCGCACTGTAGCGGCCGGGCGAGTTGAGCCCGTGCACGGTGGTGACCCAGTGCGGGCGGGTGGCGACCGGCAGGTTGCGCACGGCATACAGCCCCAGCCAGGCCGGCAGCCGCGAACGCGCATGCACGATGTCCGCGCCCACCTCGTTGAACAGATTGCGCAGGGTCAGCACGTGACGCAGCGTCAGCAGCGATTTGCGGCCGATGTCCAGGGTCAGGTGTTCGGCGCCACTGGCGAGCAGGGGCTCGACCAGGCGCCCACCGGCGGACACGACAATGGCCCGGTGGCCGGCGGCAACCAGGGCGGAGGCGATCTCAAGGGTGGAGCGTTCGACCCCGCCGGAGTGCAGCGCCGGCAGCAGCTGCACCACGGTCAGTCGGCGCACAGTGTGGTCCGCAGATCAGTCGGCGAGCACGAACACGGCGCCGCAGTACGGGCACGCGGCCTCGCAGTTCGGCTCGTCTTCGATCGGCAGGTACACGCGCGGGTGCGAGTTCCACAGCGCCATTTCCGGCGTCGGGCAGCTCAGCGGCAGGTCGCTGCGGTGCACGGTGTAACGCTTCTCGGCATTGGCGGGCGCGGTGGCGGTATGGCTCATGGCGTGGACACACAAAGGGGGTTGCGAGACCGCCGATTCTAGCATCTGGCGGCCGGGGAAGGCCGCCGGACGCGGCATGCCACGGTGCAGGACCGGACGCAGCGTCGACACGGACCACCGCTGTTTTTAAATCGATCCAAATGCATTGTCAACAATTCGATATGAAACGAATTTGCCGGATTTAGATCGAACTAATTGCACTTGTCAGGGCCAGTTGTCGTGATGCAGGATCAGTCGGGTACCGATCATCGACCCGATCGCCTGCCCGACCCCCACCGGACATGCATCGCCTCTTTCCTGCCGTCTGCCGATGGCTGGGGCGACGCCGTCCGCCGTGGCCATCGATGCGGGTCCTGCCTGCCGCCTGCCCTTCCCGGGAGACCCTTGCATGACCCTGTCCGACCTGCGCCCCGCCCGCCGCGCCCTTCCCCTCGCCCTGGCGCTGGCCTGCGCATCGATCGCCCTGCCGGCCGCCGCGCAGGGCCTGCAGACCTCCTTCGAGCCGGGCCAACCGGCTCCGGCCGCCAGCGACGGCGCGCTGCAGGTGCGGATCGGCAATGGCCCCACCTCCCCCTACGCCGCCAAGCCCGGCGTCGGTTACAGCGGGCTGCACGCGCTGCACTACGCCAGCGCCGGTGGCGCGGCGCGGCGCGCGCTGTTCCAGACCGACCTGACCATCGACGCCGATACCACCCTCTCCTGGCTGGTGCTGCCCGAGATCGTCGGCAAGGACACCGTGGCCTCCACCTACGTCTCGCTCGACCTGGTGCTCGATGACGGCACCCGCGTCTCGGCCAGTGCCGCGCGCGACCACCACGGCGTTGCGCTGGGTGCGCGGGCACAGGGCGACTCGAAGACGCTGTACCCGCAGCAATGGGCACGCAAAGCCGTCCGTCTGGGCGATGTCCCGGCCCTGCGCGGTCGCCGCGTGGTCGCGCTGGAGCTGGAGGTCGCCAGCGCCGACGGCGCACCGGTGGCCGGCTGGATCGACGATGTCCGCCTGGAAGCGCAGCCGCGCAGCACGCCACAGCGGCCCTCGGACTGGGTGCTGACCACCCGCGGCACGCAGGCCAACGGTACCTTCTCGCGCGGCAACAACTTCCCGGCCACGGCCGTGCCGCACGGCTTCAATTTCTGGACGCCGGTGACCGATGCCGGCTCGCTGACCTGGCTGTACCGCTGGAATGAACAGAACGATGCCGCCAACCGCCCTCGCCTGCAGGCGCTGGCGCTGAGCCACCAGCCCAGTCCGTGGATGGGCGACCGCCAGACCTTCCAGGTGATGCCGTCGGCGAGCCGGGGCGTGCCCGAGGCCGGCCGCAGCAAACGCGCCCTCACGTTTTCCCGCGACAACGAGCACGCCCGCCCGTACCGCTATGACGTGCGCTTCGACAACGGCATCGCCGCCGCGATCGCACCGACCGACCACGCCGCGATCTTCCGCTTCGAGTTCCCCGAAGGCGGTGATGCCAACCTGCTGTTCGACAACGTCGACGCGCGCGGCGGGCTGACCCTCGATGCGGCGACGCAGACGCTCTCCGGCTACACCGACACGCGCAGCGGCCTGTCCACCGGCGCCACCCGCATGTACGTGGTGGCCAGCTTCGACCGCCCGTGGCGCAGCAGCGGGACGGTGAAGACCGGCCGCCCGACCGGCTACATCAAGTTCGACGCCGGCACCGACCGCCGCGTCGCCATGCGCATCGCCACCTCGCTGATCTCGGTCGAGCAGGCCCGCCACAACCTCGCGCTGGAACTGGCCGCCGCCGACGATGTGGATCGCGTGGCGGCGCGCGCCCAGGATGCCTGGGACCAGCGTCTGGCCCGCTTCGACGTGGGCGATGCCACCGACGACCAGAAAACCACCCTGTACTCCAACCTGTACCGCCTCTACCTCTACCCCAACTCCGGGCACGAGAACGCCGGTACCGCGGCCGCGCCGGACTGGCGCTACGCCAGCCAGGCCAGCGCCTCGGATGAGAACACCGATGGCAGCGCCACGCGCAGCTTCGCGCCGGTGCGCGATGGCAAGGTCTACGTCAACAACGGCTTCTGGGATACCTTCCGCACCACCTGGCCGGCCTACGCACTGTTCACCAGGGACGATGCCGGCGCACTGGTGCAGGGCTTCCTGGAGCAGTACCGCGCCGGCGGCTGGGTGGCCCGCTGGTCTTCGCCCGGCTATGCCGACCTGATGGTGGGCACCAGTTCGGACGTGGCCTTCGCCGATGCGTGGTTGAAGGGCATCGGCGGCTTCGACGCGCAGGAGGCCTATGCGGCCGCGCTGAAGAACGCGACCGTGGTCCCGCCCGATCGCCATGTCGGGCGCAAGGGCATGGACCGCTCCACGTTCCGCGGCTACGCCACCGCCGATGTGCATGAAGGCATGTCGTGGACGATGGAAGGCGCGCTCAACGATTTCGGCGTGGCCAACATGGCCGAGGCGCTGGCCAAACAGGCCGATACACCGGCCGCGCGCGAGCGCTATGCGACCGAGGCGGATTACTTCCGTCACCGCGCCGGCACCTATGCCACGCTGTTCGATCCCGCCGCCGGTTTCTTCCAGGGCCGCAAGCCGGATGGCAGCTGGCGGTTGGCGGCCAAGGACTACGACCCGCGCGTGTGGGGCCATGACTACACCGAATCGAACGGCTGGACGTTCGCTTTCACCGCCGCGCACGACGGCGAAGGCCTGGCGGCGCTGTACGGCGGCCGCGATCAGCTGGCGGCCAAGCTGGACACGTTCTTCGCCACGCCGGAAACCGCCGATGCCGCGTTCTCCGGCTCCTACGGCGGCACCATCCATGAAATGACCGAAGCACGCGATGTGCGCATGGGCATGTACGCGCACAGCAACCAGCCGGCGCACCACATCCCGTGGATGTACCTGTATGCCGGGCAGCCGTGGAAGACCCAGCAGCATGTGCGCGAGATCCTGTCGCGCCTGTACCTGGGCAGCGAGATCGGCCAGGGCTACCCCGGCGATGAGGATAACGGCGAGACCTCGGCGTGGTATCTGTTCGCCTCGCTGGGTATCTACCCGCTGCGCATGGGCGCGCCGGAGTACGTGATCGGTTCGCCGCTGTTCCGCCACGCCCGCGTCGAGCTGCAGGGCGGCGCGGTGTTGACCGTGAACGCACCGGAGAACTCGGACCGCAACATCTACGTGCAGTCGCTGAAGGTCAACGGTACGCCGTGGACCAGGACCTGGCTGCCGCACGACCTGCTCGCCAAGGGCGCCACGCTGGACTTCGTCATGGGCCCGGAACCCTCGCGTTGGGGCACCGGTCCCGACGATGCGCCGCGCTCGCTCACCGCGCGCGGCCAGCAGCCGGCCCTGCTGCATGATCTGCTGGGCAGCGGGGCCACCGCCCAGCTCGGCGATGGTCGCGCGGCGGAGGCACTGATCGATGACGATGCCGCCACGGCACTGCCGTTGGGCGGCTCGAGCACGATCACCTTCAGCAACGTCGCCGCGGGCACGCCGTCGATGTACACGCTGACCAGCGGCAATGGCCCCATCCGTGGCGGTGAATGGACCCTGGAGGCGCGCACCGCCGGTGGCCGCTGGATGCAGGTCGACCAGCGCCGCGGCGAGGCGTTCGCGTGGGCGATGCAGACCCGCCCGTTCCGCATCGCCCAGCCGGGACGCTACGCCGAGTACCGGCTGCGCATCGGTGCACCGGGGCGCCTGCAACTGGCGGAAGTCGAGCTGCTCGCGCCGGTGCCGGCACGATGAGGACCGCCCTGCCGATCACCCGTGGCCTGCTGGCCGCCCTGCTCGTCACCGCCGGGGTCGCCGATGTGCATGCGTTCGAAACCACGCAGACCCGCGACGGCGTGATCCTGCACTACCGCGACGCCAGCGATGCGCTGGCTGCGCCGGTGCGCGAGCGCATCATCGAGACCTTCTTCGGCGCGTATCTGCGCGAACGTGCCGACTTCCATCCGGCCGCGCCGACGCAGGTCGGCATCGTCATCGATCCGGCGTACGACGGCATCGCCTTTGTCGGTGAGAAGGCGCAGGCGGCGACGATCACGATCAACCCGGCCTGGTTGCACACGCACCCGGGCGACATCGATCTGGTCACCCACGAGGCGATGCACATCGTGCAGGGCTACCCGGAATACGCCAATGCGCGCGTGCCGGGTTGGCTGGTCGAAGGCATCGCCGATTACGCCCGCGACCGCTACGGCAAGGACAACGCCGGGGCGGGATGGGCGCTGCCGACGCAGGTCAAGCCGGACCAGAACTTCGATACCGGCTATCGGGTGACCGGTGCGTTCCTGGCCTGGAGCGAGGCGCAGCATCCCGGGCTGGTGAAGGCGCTTGATGGCGCCCTGCGCGAGGGGCGCTATACGCCGGCGCTGTGGGAAACGCTCAGCGGCGTGTCGTTGCCGGCGTTGTGGGAACAGTACGTGCGGGCACGCTGATTGCAGGTGGTGGGCCGGCATCCGGGAGGAGCCGGCCAGCGGCCGGCACTACCGGTGCCATCGGGGCGATGGCAGGTACCGGCCGTGGGTCGGTACGGTCTTCAGCGCGCGTCCACCAACCCCGCGTAGAGCGCGAACAGCTGTTGGAAATACCGCTTGGTTCGTCGATGGCGCATGACACCGTTCCCGTGGCTGACCGTGGAGGATCTGGTCGGGCCCAGGGTGGCGACGCTCCCACCGGAGCGCCACCACGGCCGGGCCGCGTGGGGGTATTGGGCGCTTGGGAGGTTGCAGGAGGGTGACGGCTGCGCGGCGCGCGTGTGGCAGATGCAGGTGCCACAACGGCCGCACGGCAAAGGCAAAAAAGGGACCGTCGCGTCGGCTCCTTTCACTGAGGCCTGCCGACCAACGGTCGGCAGCTACCCGTTTCGCTGCGCGAAACGAGAACGCGCCCCGAAGGGCGCGTTCTGGCAACTGAGAGGGGGAAAGAACGCCTTACGCGTTCTTCTCCGCCTCCAGTTGCTTGCGGATCTGCGCATCCACGGCCGCGATGGCGGTCATGTTGAGCACGCGGCGCGAGGTCGCGCTGGTGGTCAGGATGTGCACCGGCTTGGCCACGCCCATCAGGATCGGACCGATCGCCACGCCGTCGGTGAACACGCGCACCAGGTTGTAGGCGATGTTGGCCGCTTCCAGGTTGGGCAGCACGAACAGGTTGGCGCGGCCCTTGAGCGTGCTGTTGGGCAGCAGCTTCTGGCGCAGGGCTTCATCCCATGCGGTATCGCCCTGCATCTCGCCATCCACGTTCAAGCGCGGGTTGCGCTTGAGCAGCATCTCGCGGACCGCCCGCATCTTCAGCGCGTCCTTGGAGTCGTGGCTGCCGAAGTTGGAGTGCGACAGCAGCGCCACCTTCGGTTCGATGCCGAACAGCTTCATGCGGTACGCCGCCTGCAGCGTGGCTTCGGTGATCTGCTCGGCGGTCGGATCTTCCTGCACGTGGGTATCCACGAAGAAGAACACGCCCTGCTGGTTGATCACGCCGGTCATCGCCGAGGTGGAGGTCACCTTGGCTTCCAGCGGCAGCACGCTGCGCACGTAGCCGAGCTTCTTGTGGAAGCGGCCGACCACGCCGGTCAGCATGGCGTCGGCTTCGCCGCGCGCCACCATCACCGCCGCGATCAGCGTCGGGCGCGAGCGCATCAGGTTCTTGGCGGCGGCCACGGTCACGCCGCGACGGCCGGTGAGGTTGTGGTAGTACTGCCAGTACTCGTTGAAGCGCGGGTCGTCGTTGATGTTGGTGATGTCGAAGTCGACACCGGCCTTCATGCGCAGGCCCAGGCGCTCGACACGCGATTCGATCACGTCCGGGCGGCCGATCAGGATCGGCTGCGCCAGGCCCTCGTCGACCACGTTCTGCACCGCGCGCAGCACCACTTCTTCCTCGCCTTCGGCGTACACCACGCGCTGCTTGTCCGAACGCGCGCGATCGTAGACCGGCTTCATCATCAGGCTGGTGCGGTAGACGAACTGGGCCAGCTTCTCGCGGTACGCGCCCATGTCGGCGACCGGACGGGTGGCCACGCCGGAATCCATCGCGGCCTGCGCCACGGCGGCCGACAGCTCCACCAGCAGGCGGCGGTCGAACGGACGCGGAATCAGGTAATCACGGCCGAAGCTCGGGGTCTCATCGCCATAGGCCGAGCCCAGGTCGCTGGCCTCGCGGCGCGCCATCGCGGCGATCGCGTGCACGCAGGCGATCTTCATTTCTTCGTTGATCGCGGTCGCGCCGACGTCCAGCGCACCACGGAACAGGTACGGGAAGCACAGCACGTTGTTGATCTGGTTCGGGTAGTCCGAACGACCGGTACCGATCAGCGCGTCCGGGCGGACCGAACGGGCCACTTCCGGCATGATCTCCGGCGTCGGGTTGGCCAGCGCGAAGATCACCGGATCCTTGGCCATGGTCTTGACCATGTCCGCGGTCAGGATGCCCGGGGCCGACAGGCCCAGGAAGATGTCCGCACCATCGACGATCTCGGCCAGCGTGCGCTTGTCGGTATCACGCGCGTAACGCGCCTTCTCCGGGTCCAGGTCGGTGCGGCCGGTGTGGATCACGCCGTCGCGGTCGAAGGCGAGGATGTTCTCTTTCTTCAGGCCCAGCGAGACCAGCATGTTGACGCAGGAAATACCCGCCGCGCCCATGCCGGTGGTGGCAAGCTTCACGTCTTCGATGTTCTTGCCGGTGACCAGCATGGCGTTGAGCACGGCCGCGCCGACGATGATCGCGGTGCCGTGCTGGTCGTCATGGAACACCGGGATGTTCATCCGCTCGCGCAGCTTGCGCTCCACGATGAAGCATTCCGGCGCCTTGATGTCTTCCAGGTTGATGCCACCGAAGGTCGGCTCCAGCGAGGCGATGATGTCGACCAGCTTGTCCGGGTCGTTCTCATCGATCTCGATGTCGAACACATCGATGCCGGCGAACTTCTGGAACAGCACGCCCTTGCCTTCCATCACCGGCTTGCCGGCCAGCGGGCCGATGTTGCCCAGGCCCAGCACGGCGGTGCCGTTGGAGATCACGGCGACCAGGTTGCCGCGGGCGGTCAGTTCACTGGCCTGTTGCGGGTCGGCCATGATCGCCTCGCAGGCGTGTGCGACGCCCGGGGAGTACGCCAACGACAGATCGCGCTGGGTCAACATCGGCTTGGTCGCGGTGACCTTGATCTTGCCGGGCGGCGAGAGCCGGTGATAGTCGAGGGCTGCCTGTTTGAAATCTTCGTTGGACATCGCTTTCTGCAGATGAATGGGCGAGAGGAACAGGGGATCATACCCCCGTTGGCGTGGACGGACCTGTCGCTACGCTGTCGCGGTCATGCTGCAACCGCACATAATCCAGCACCGCGCACCAGGCCTTCAAAACAAAACATGGCCGTCCCGCCCCGGCAGGAACGGCACGACCATGCACCACACAATCAGGCCATCGGGCTCAGTGCGCCGGGGCCGGCAGGCTCGACGGCAGCTCGTCGACCACCAGTGGCGGCAGCTCGGCTTCGCGGCCGTCCAGCACCATCGCCAGGCGGTCGCGATCCAGCGCGTTTTCCCAGCGCGAGACCACCACGGTGGCCACGGCATTGCCGATGAAGTTGGTCAGCGAGCGGCATTCGCTCATGAAGCGGTCCACGCCCAGGATCAGTGCCATGCCGGCCACCGGCACTTCCGGCACCACGGCCAGGGTCGCGGCCAGGGTGATGAAGCCGGCCCCGGTGACGCCGGCGGCGCCCTTGGAGCTGAGCATCGCCACCAGCAGCAGGGCGATCTGGTGGCCCAGCGTCAGCTCGGTATTGGTCGCCTGGGCGATGAACAGCGCCGCCAGGGTCATGTAGATGTTGGTGCCATCCAGGTTGAACGAGTAGCCGGTCGGGACCACCAGGCCCACTACGGACTTGCTGCAGCCGGCCTTTTCCATCTTCTCCATCAGCGAGGGCAGCGCCGATTCGGAGGACGAGGTGCCCAGCACCAGCAGCAGCTCGGCCTTGAGGTAGCGGGCCAGCTTGAACACCGAGAACCCGCACAGGCGGCAGACCACGCCCAGGATCACCGCCACGAACAGGAAGGCGGTCAGGTAGAACGAGCCGACCAGCCAGGCCAGGTTGACCAGCGAGCCCACTCCGTACTTGCCGATGGTGAAGGCGATCGCGCCGAACGCACCGATCGGGGCGGCCTTCATCAGGAGGTGGACCAGGCGGAACACCGGCGCGGTCAGCGCCTCCAGGAAGGTCAGCACCGGGCGGCCCTTCTCGCCGGTCAGGGCCAGCGCGATGCCGAACAGCACCGCCACGAACAGCACCTGCAGGATGTTGCCCTCGACGAATGCACTGACCAGGGTGGCCGGGATGATGTCCATCGCGAAGCCGACCAGGGTCAGCTCATGCGATTTCTGCACGTAGCCGTTGACCGCGGTCTGGTCCAGGTCGGCCGGGTTGATGTTCATGCCCGCGCCCGGCTGCACCACGTGCGCCACCACCATGCCGACCACCAGGGCCAGCGTGGAGAAGAACAGGAAGTAGGCCATCGACTTGGCGAACACCCGGCCCACGGTGCGCAGGTGGGTCATGCCGGCGATGCCGGTGACGATGGTCAGGAAGATCACCGGGGCGATGATCATCTTCACCAGCTTGATGAAGGCGTCGCCGAGCGGCTTGAGCGATTCGGCGAAGGCCGGCTCGTAATGGCCGAGGATGGCACCGAGGACGATCGCCACCACCACCTGGAAATACAGTTGGCGGTAGAACGGCAGCGGCTTGGCCGCCAGCGGGGCGGTGGTGGGAACGTGCATGGGAAGCTCCGGCAGTGTCACGATGGATGCCGGCCGCGCTGGGCGGCATCTGGCGTGGCCTTTTTACGCCCGCATCTCGCCAACGCAGATAACCTATTGGTACTAGCCCCCCGGTTCAGCTGGCCGGACTGCCTACACTGGCCCGGCACCGCGCCCCCACGGCGGCGGGTGGCCCAGCGGCGGATCAGGGGGCGACAGCCCCTCAGATTTGCCGTCCGCGGCCGTTGTTGTTCTGCCCCACCCTTATCTAGCAGCTACCGCCCATGCGCCCTACGCCCCTGTTCATCGCCCTGGCCCTGACCACCGCCCCGCTCGCCGCCACCGCGGCCGACTGGGACAACTGGCCGACCAAGACCACCTTCAGTGACGGTACCGAGCTGGCAGCGACTGCCAACATCGCCTACGACCTCAACGACTTCTCCGGCAACAGCGGCATCGAAGACGCCGACGCCGTGCGCCGCAAGGAATTCGGCGCCACCCTGAAGAAGAAGGGCGTGTACGACGCCATGGTCTATTACGACTTCCAGGCAGACACCTGGCTGGACGTGTTCGTCCGCTTCGAAAGCAAGGCCTTCTTCGGCAGCGATATCGGCCGCTTCCGCTTCGGCTACATGAAGACCCCGGTCGGCCTGGACGCGGGCACCTCCTCGCGCGCCGGCAGCTTCCTGGAGACCGCCCTGCCCGTGCAGGCGTTCTACGAAGGCCGCCGCACCGGTGCCGAATGGGTGTTGGAGCGTCCGCAGTACCTGCTGCAGGCCGGCGCCTATGGCGGCAAGGACCTGCAGGGCGACAACCCCGGCACCACCCAGGCCGTGCGTGCCGTGTGGACCCCGGTCAAGGCCGCAGGCGACGTGATCCACCTGGGCCTGGCCTATTCGCAGGAAAACCCGCGCGGATACCGCGATGGCCGGGATGTCTCGCACCCGGCCAGCGCCCGCCTGCGCGCACGCCCGGAAGCCGGCCTGACCGACATCCGCCTGGTCGACTCCGGTGCGCTGACCACCGCCGACAAGATCGTGCGCACCGGCCTGGAAGGCATCTGGATCCGCGGCCCGTTCTCGCTGCAGGGCGAAGCGCTGCAGACCACGGTCAGCCGTGACGGCAAGCCGGATTACACCGGCAACGGCCAGTACGCGATGGCCAGCTGGATCCTCACCGGGGAATCGCGCCCGTACAACGCCGGCGCCGTGGCCAACGTCAAGCCGGCCCACGACTACGGTGCGGTCGAACTGGTCACCCGCTACAGCCGCATCGATCTGGATGACGCCGATGTGTTCGGCGGCCGCCAGCACGATTGGACCCTCGGCGCCAACTGGTACCTGACCTCGCACTTCAAGTTCCAGGCGAACTACGTCAAGGTCGATGCCAGCCGTCGTGGCGTGCGCAGCCAGCCGGAAATCTTCGAACTGCGCGCGCAGATGCACTTCTGAGCCCTGCGCCGCCGACCGTAACCGGCGCGGCGGGCGTGCACACCACGCCCGCCGCGCGATCGTAGACTGCCGCCCATGTATTGGCTCGGCCGCCACCGCACCCTGCTGTTGACCCTGCTGGTGATGATCGGCGGCACCGTGCTGTGCGCGGCCGCGGCCGGCCACTACGCCTGGCGCCGCGCGCTGGCCACCGAGAGCGGCCAGGTGCAGCGCCAGCTGGAGCTGTACGCCCAGGGCCTGCAGCAGCGCGTCGACCGCTTCGGCACGCTGCCGCAGGTGCTGGCGCTGGACCCGGACCTGCGTGGGGCGCTGCAGCGGCGCCCCGATGCCGCCGCCCGCCAGCGGCTGAACCTGAAACTGCAGCGCGCCAACCAGGTCACCCGCGCCTCCACCCTGACCCTGGTCGGGCGTGACGGCGTGGCCGTGGCCGCCAGCAACTGGGACCAGGCCAGCAGCAACGTCGGCGAGGACTACAGCTACCGTCCCTACTACCGCCAGGCGCTGGCCACCGGCCACGCCCGGTTCTACGGCATCGGCATGACCACCGGCGTGCCCGGCTACTACCTGTCGCAGGCGATCGAGGAAGACGGCGCGCGCATCGGCGTGGTGGTGATCAAGATCGAACTGGCCGCGCTGGAGCAGGAATGGCTGACCAGCCCGGACGTGGTGCTGGCCAGCGACGAGCACGATGTGGTGTTCCTGGCCAACCGCGACGCCTGGCGCTACCGGCTGCTGCGGCCGCTGGGCGCCGCCGAACGCAGCGAGATGCTCGACAGCCGCCAGTACGCCGACCGCTCACTGCAACCGCTGCGGGTACGCACCGGCAGCGTGCTCGACGATGGCGGCCGCATGGTCCACCTGCTCGATCCGGTGCTGCCGGGCGAGATGCTCTGGCAGACCCTGGCGCTGCCCGAGGAGCAGTGGAACCTGCACCTGCTGCACGATGCCGGCGCTGCCACCAGCGCCGGGCGCAGTGCCGCCATCGGAGGCGGTGCGGCATGGCTGGCACTGGGCTTCCTGGTGTTGTTCATCCAGCAGCGGCGGCGCCTGGCCGCCCATCGCCAGCGCAGCCGGCGCGAGCTGGAAAGCGTGCTCAAACAGCATGCACAGGAGCTGCGTACCGCGCAGGACGGCGTGCTGCAGGCCGCCCAGCAGGCCGACAGCGGTCTCAGCCGCAGCCTGGCGCACCTGCCGCAGGGCGTGGTGGTGATCGACAACGAACAGAAGCTGGTGGCGTGGAACGCGCGCTATCTGGAGCTGTTCCGGTTTCCGTCCGGCCTGATCCAGGTCGGGCGACCGATCGAGGAGATTTTCCGCTTCAACGCGCGCCGTGGCCTGCTCGGGCCCGGGCCGATCGAAGAAGCGATCGAGCGTCGCCTCAACCATCTGCGCAGCGGCCGCCCGCACATGCGCGAGAGCGAGAAGGACGACGGCACCGTGCTGGAAATACGCGGCAATCCCCTGCCCGACGGCGGCTTCGTGACCAGCTACGCAGACATCACCAGCTACAAGAACACCGCGCGCGAGCTGCGCTCGCTGGCCGATGCCCTGGAGCATCGCGTGGCCGAGCGCACCCGCGATCTGGACGAAGCACGGCGCGAGGCCGAGCGCGCCAACCGCTACAAATCACGGTTCGTGGCCTCGGCGGTGCACGACCTGCTGCAGCCGCTCAATGCGGCGCGCATGTTCGTCTCGGTGCTGCGCGGCAAGCTGGGCGGCGATGCGCGGGAGTTGAGCGAGCATGTCGATGCCGCGCTGGCCGCGCAGGATTCCATCCTCAACAGCCTGCTGGACATCTCGCGGCTGGAGTCCGGCACGTTGCAGACCCACGTGCATGCATTCGCACTGTCGCCGCTGCTGGAAACGCTGGCGCGCGAATTCGGCATTGCCGCCGAAGGCCGTGGTCTGCAGCTGGACTGGGTGGACACCCACGCGGTGGTGGTGAGCGACGAAGCCCTGCTGCGCCGCATCCTGCAGAACTTCCTCTCCAATGCGCTGCGATATACCCCGCGCGGGCGCGTGCTCATTGGCTGCCGGCGCGTGGGCGATCAGCTGCGCATCGAAGTGCACGACCAGGGCCCGGGCATTCCCGAGAGCCTGCAGGGCGAGATCTTCGAAGAGTTCCGCCGCCTGGATGACGGCGTGGACCAGGAGCGCGGCGCCGGGCTGGGCCTGGCGATTGTCGAGCGCATCGGCCGCCTGCTGGGGCACCGCATCCACCTGCGTTCCACTCTGGGCCGCGGCAGCGTGTTCGCGGTGGACGTACCGCTGGGCGCCGCCGCCGACGTACCCCTGCCCGCCGCCGCCCCGGTGCCGAACGCCGAGCCGGGCGACGACAGCCCCCTGCGCGGCTGCCGGGTATGGAGCATCGACGACGACCCGCGCGTATGTGCGGCTACCCGCGCGCTGCTGGAACGCTGGGGCTGCGTGGTGGAGCTGGCCGATGGCCCGCAGCCGGCGCTGGAGATCGCCTCGGCCTTCAACACGCCGCAGTTGCTGCTGCTGGACGTGCGCATGGGCCAGTGGCATGGCCCGGACCTGTACGAAGCGCTGTGCACGCTGTGGCAGGCACGCCCACCGGTGATCCTGGTCACCGCCGAGCGCGACGATGCGTTGAAGGCGCAGGCGATGGAGAATGGCTGGGGCTTCCTGTCCAAGCCGGTACGCCCACCGGCGTTGCGGGCGTTGATGACACAGCTGCTGGTGCGGCATCGCAGCTGACGTTGTGCCTCTACAGCCCCGCGCCGGCATCCCCTTCCGGCTCCAGCGCTTTCACCAGCACTGCCGCCTGGGTGCGGCTGTGGCACTCGAGCTTCTTCAGGATCGCGGTGACGTGCACCTTGACCGTGTTTTCGGCCAGGCCCAGCTCGTAGGCGATCTGCTTGTTGAGCAGGCCGTCGGCCAGGCTCAGCAGCACACGGAACTGCTGCGGGGTGAGCTGGGCCAGACGCGCGGCCAGCAGGGCATCGGATTCAGAACGTTCCGCAGCCATTGCCGGGAACCACACGCCGCCGTCGAGCACGGCGGCCACGGCCTGGCCGATGGTCTCGGCGGGCGCCGATTTGGGGATGAAGCCGGCGGCGCCGAACTGCTGCGCGCGGCGGATCACGCGCGGGTGGTCGTTGGACGAGACGATCACGACCGGGATGTCCGGGTGCGCTCCGCGCACATGCAGCAGCGAGGAGAACCCGCGTGCGCCGGGCATGGTCAGGTCCAGCAGGACCAGCTCGATCTCCGGGTGCTGGCCCAGTGCGCTTTCCAGCGTCGCGGCGCTGGCCACTTCGATTACATTGACCTGCGGCAACGCCTGGCGCAGCGAATGCACGACAGCGGCACGCAGCAGGGGATGGTCGTCGGCGACCAGAACGGTGATGTCACTCATGACGTCGATTGTAATGAGGTTGACCGCCAGCGGCCGTCACTGCCGCTTCCTGACGGCGCAGATGGAATGCGCGGGCAGCAGGAGCGGTGAGGCCGCCAGCGGCCTCACCGCTCCTGCTGCATGCTGCCGCGCCACGCCTCCAGGAACTGGCGGCGCTTGAGGCCGTCCAGGTACACCAGCAGGCCCGGGCCGAGCTGGATCGGGCGGTAGCTGCGTTCCGGCGACGCGCCACGGCGCTGGCCCGCGGCCGGCAGGATCGGCATCAGCCGCGCCTCGCGGGAGAGCACCTGCTGCCCGCGCGGTGACAGCAGATAGTCGAGGAAGCGGCGGGCTTCTTCCGGATGCCGGCCACCACGCGGAATCACCGCGGTACGCAGCATCACCAGCGTGTAGTCCTCCGGCTCGATGATGCCCAGCGGCGCACCCGCATCGATGCGGGCCTGCGCATAGGAGCCGAGCACGTTGTAGACCAGCGAGAGCTGGCCGCTGCTGACCTTGTCGAGCAGCACCCCGGTGCGCTCCTCCAGCTGCACCCGGTTGTCGCCCAGCGCCCCGAGCAGGGCGCCGGCCATGCTGCCGCGTTGGCCGTCCTGGGTCGCCAGCAGATAGCCGACGCTGCTGCGCTGCGCGTCATAGGTCCCCACCCGGCCGAGCAGCGGCGCATCCGGCGCGCGCAGCAGGTCCAGCAGCTGCCGGCGCGTATGCGGCACCCGGGCCGCCGGCAGCGTGCGGGTGTTGTAGACCATCGCCACCGGCTCGTAGCTGATCCCGAATGCTTCGTGCCGCCACTGTGCCCAGCCGGGCAGCGCATCGGTCTGCGCCGAGCGGTGCGCCAGCGCATGGCCGTCGTTGACCAGCTTGGTCTGCAGGTCCATGCCGCTGCTGATCAGCATGTCCGGCGCGGACGGGCCACTGCGGTCGCGCAGGTAGCGCGCATACATTTCCTGCGCGATCACATCTTCGTAGACGATCTCCGTGCCGGGGTGCAGCCGCTGGTAATCGGCGATCACCGTGGCGAAGACTTCGATGTCGGTCGAGCCGTGGATGCGCAGCTGCGCGGTGGGCGCGCCCTGCGCCGGGAAGCGCTGCACATCGCCCGGATCAGCGAAGACCGTGGTGGTGAACAGCAACATCAACAGGCCATGCCAGCGTTTCATGCGTGCCTCCTCGGCAGCCGGATGGTGGCGACCAGCCCGCCACCGACACGGTTGGCCAGATCGATGTGGCCGCCATGACTGTCGACCACGCGCTTGACGATCGCCAGGCCCAGTCCGGCGCCGCCGGCCGCCGCGCCTTCGCCACGCGCGAAGCGCTCGAAGACGCGTTCGGCGTCGGCCGGTGCGATGCCCGGGCCGTGGTCGGCGATGGTCAGCACGCAGTGGCTGTCATCGGTGGTCAGCGCCAGCTGCAGTACGCCGTCGCCGCCGTATTTGAGCGCATTGTCAATCAGGTTCTTGATCGCTTCGCGCAGCAGCAGTGCATCGCCGTTGACCCACGCCGGATCGCTGGTCACCGCCAGCTGCACGCGAGGTGCGGGCAATGCCTGCGGCAAGGCCTCGTGCAGGGCCTGGTGCACGATCTCGGCCAGGTCGACCAGGGCGAAACGCTGCAGGTTGGCGCGATGGATCACGCTGGCATCGCTGAGCAGCTGGTTGAGAAGGCGGCTCATGTGGGTGGCATTGCGCTCGATCGCCTGCAGGCTGCGGCGCATGTCCTCCGGATCTTCATCGTCCAGCGCCAGCTGGGCCTGCGCACGCAGTGCCGCCAAGGGGGTGCGCATCTGGTGCGCGGCCTCGGCCATGAAGGCACGCAGGGTTTCATTGCTGCTCGAAAGCCGGCCCATGAAGTGGTTGAGCGCGCCGACCATCTGGTCCATCTCCTGCGGCGTGGCGGCATCCAGTGGCCGCAGGTCGGACGGCTCGCGCCTGGACAGCTCGCGTTCGACCCGCACCAGCGGCCGCAGCGCACGGTGCACGCCGACCGCGACCAGCGCCAGCGACAACAGCGAGAGCACCACGATCGCGACCAGCGCGCGGGTCACCATGTCCTGCGCCAGCGCCTCGCGCGCCCGTCGCGTCTGCCCCACCTGCACGCGCACTTCGGCCTGTGCGGACGGTGAGGAGACCCGGCGCGACACCACCACGAAACGCACGGTCTCCCCGCTGTAGGGCGCATCGAACAACTGCGGGCGATCGGTCGGCGCGCGCGGCGGCGCGGGCAGATCGCCGTAGCCGGTCACGGTCTGGTTGCGTGCATCGGAGACGCGATAGAACACGCGGTCCTCCGGCGCCATCGCCAGCAGGTCCAGCGAGGCGTACGGCAGATCGACCTGCCACTGCCCATCCACCAGCGCCACCGAATCAATGATCGACAGTGCCGAGGACACCAGCAGGTGATCGTAGGAACGGTTGGCGGCGCGCTGGCCGTAGTCGCGCGCACCGAAGAACAACGCCACGGCGAACAGCGCCATCAGGCCACCCAGGTACAGCCACAGCGTGCGCCGGACCGAGGTCGGCGCGCGGGCCTCAGTCGCCATCGGCGCCGCCATCGGGCGTGGCGTCATGTGCTTCAAGCAGGTAGCCGCTGCCACGCACAGTGACGATCCGCAGCGGCGCGTCTGCCAGCTTGCGGCGCAGGCGGCCGACATAGAGCTCGATCGCGTTGGGCCCGGCCTCGTCATCGAAGCCGAACAGGCCATTGCCGATCTCGTCCTTGCCGACCACCTGCCCCAGCCGCCCCATCAGGATTTCCAGCAGGCGGTACTCACGGTTGGGCAGCTCGATCGGCTGGCCGTCCAGGCTGACCCGGTGCGCGGCGTTGTCGAACTGGAACCCACCGATCTGCACCACCTCGCTGGCCTGGCCCCGGGTGCGCCGCAGCAGCACGCGGCAGCGCGCTTCGAATTCGCGGAAATCGAATGGTTTTCCCAGGTAATCGTCCGCGCCGACATCCAGCGCCTGCACGCGGTCCTCGATCCCGTCGCGCGCGGTCAGCATCAGCACCGGGGTGCTGTCACCGCGCTCGCGCATGCCGGCCAGCACGCGCAGCCCATCCAGTTTGGGCAGGCCGATATCGAGCACGACCAGATCGAAGCTCTGGTAACGCAGCACGCTTGCCGCGGCCAGCCCGTCGCTCTGCCAGTCCACGGCGTGGCCGCTGCGGCGCATGCGACGGACGATCGCGTCGGCCAGGTCCGGGTTGTCTTCCACCAGCAGGATGCGCATCGGTCGGGATCGGGAAAGGTGCGGGAATGCTAGCGCGTGCGGCCGCATCCGTGCGTTTCGCTGCGGCGCAGCAATGGCTGACAGGTGGATGACAGCATCCCGGCACTAGGCTGCGCCATCGCGTCACCCCCGAACATCCGGTACCTGGGAGGGTCCATGGAACTGAAAGCCTTGCGCTGGTGCATGCCTGCCGCCTGCACCCTGTTGTTGGCCACGCCGGCCTGGGCCGCCGACGACCGCGATGACGACCGCCCGGTCACGGCCAGCCTCGGCGGCCGCCTGCACCTGGACTTCGCCGATTTCCACAACGACAGCCGCGGCATCCCGAACAAGGACGACACCGAGATCCGCCGCGCGTGGCTTGACGTGTCCGGCAAGTTCTTTGCCGTCGACTACAAGCTGGAAGCGGATTTCTCCGGCGACCGTGTCGAAGCCAAGGATGTCTTCGTCAGCCGCAGCTTCGGCGAGGCCGGCAAGCTGACCGTGGGCCAGTTCAAGCAGTTCTTCTCGCTGGATGACCGCACCAGTTCCAACTACGGCACCTTCCTGGAGCGCGGCAATGCCGGCACCACGCTGGCGCCGCTGTATCGCCTCGGGGCCTCCTGGCAGGCCGCACGCGGCGACATGACCTGGGCCGCCAGCGCCTACAGCCTGGAAAGCATCGATGCGTGGCAGGTCAAGGGCCGTGCCGCCGGTGGCCGCGCGACCTGGGCGCCCGGCGCCACCGCCGGCGACGTACTGCACCTGGGCGTGTCGCTGGCGCATGAGCGCTACGACAACCCGGGCGCCGATGGCGTGCCCGGGCTGAAGATCCGCCCGCGCCCGGCCGGTCACCTCTCCGACAACAGCCGCCTGACCCTGGTGGACTTCTCGGCCGGCCGCGATACCGACGTCAACAAGTGGTCGCTGGAGTACGCCCAGGTCCGCGGGCCACTGTCGTGGCAGGGCGAATTCAGCGGCGCTACCTTCGACGACGGCAGCCAGCGCGGCAAGGTGCTGGCCGGCTACGGCCTGGTCAGCTGGTTCGTCACCGGGGAATCGCGCGTGTACGACCGCAAGACCGGGCGCTTCGGCCGGGTCAAGGATTTCCAGCACACCGCCGGCGCGTTCGAACTGGCACTGCGCTATGACCAGATGCGCGGCGACCAGCACCTGATCGGCCAGCCCGATCTGCGCGATGGCCAGACCGAGGCATGGACGCTGGGCGGCAACTGGTACATGCGCCCGAACCTGCGCTTCATGCTCAACCTGATCGAAAGCCGCAACCGCGACCGCCTGGCCGACGCCACCGTGGATCGCACCCGCGCGGTGACCGGCCGCCTGCAGTACGACTTCTGATCCCCTCTTTCCGCCCCGTTGCTTCTGGAGAATGCAGATGATGCTGAGCATCCTCGGCTTTGGCATGGTCATTACATTCATGTACTTGATCATGAGCAAGCGGCTCTCGCCGCTGGTCGCCCTCATCACCATTCCGATCCTGTTCGCGCTGATCGGCGGCTTCGCGGCCGGCATCGACGACATGATGCTGGAAGGCATCAAGAAGATCGCGCCGACCGGCGTGATGCTGATGTTCGCCATCCTGTACTTCGGGGTGATGATCGATGCCGGGCTGTTCGATCCGCTGGTACGGATCATCCTGCGCTTCGTCAAGGGCGACCCGATGAAGATCGTGCTCGGCACCGCCATCCTGGCGATGCTGATCTCGCTCGACGGCGACGGCTCGACCACCTACATGATCACCGTGTCGGCGATGCTGCCGTTGTATCAGCGCCTGGGCATGAACGCGTTGAACATGACCTGCGTGACCATCCTCGCCGGCGGCGTGATGAACCTGACCCCGTGGGGCGGCCCGACCGCCCGCGCCGCCACCGCACTGCATGTGGACCCGGCCGACGTGTTCGTGCCGCTGATCCCCTCGATGGTGATCGCCTGTGCCGGCGTGCTGGTGCTGGCCTGGTACCTGGGCATGAAGGAGCGCCGTCGCCTGGGCGTGGTGACCCTGCCGCAGGGCGGCAGCTGGATGGACAACAGCGTCTCCGATGACGGCAACACGCTGCCGACCGTGGAAGATGCCGAGGACACCAAGCGTCCGAAGCTGCTGTGGGTGAACCTCGGCCTGACCATCGCGCTGATGACCGCACTGATCCTGGGCGTGCTGCCGATGCCGGTGCTGTTCATGGTCGGCTTCGCGATCGCCCTGGTGATCAACTACCCGAACCTGGCCGAACAGCGCCGTCGCGTGGTCAACCATGCCGGCAACGTGCTGTCGGTGGTGTCGCTGATCTTCGCGGCCGGCATCTTCACCGGCATCCTCAACAACACCGGCATGGTGGAGGCGATGTCGCACAGCTTCCTGGCGATCATCCCGGACAGCTGGGGCCCGTACCTGGCGGTGATCACCGCGCTGGCCTCGATGCCGTTCACCTTCTTCATGTCCAACGATGCCTTCTACTTCGGCGTGCTGCCGATCCTGTCCGAGGCCGCCGGCAACTACGGCATCACCCCGGTGGAAATGGCGCGCGCCTCGCTGGCCGGCCAGCCGGTGCATCTGCTCAGCCCGCTGGTGCCCTCGACCTATCTGCTGGTCGGTCTGGCCAAGGTGGAATTCGCCGACCACCAGAAGTTCACCCTGAAGTGGGCCATCGCCATCTCGCTGTTGCTGATGTTCGGTGGGCTGCTGTTCGGCCTGTACCCGCTTGCGTCCTGATCCGTCTCCCAAGGAGCGTTCCGCCATGACTCTTCGCATCGCCTACGTCACCAGCGCCATGGGCAGTGTCGGCACTGCCATCTGCCAGAAGCTGGCCCGCAACGGCCATACCGTGGTCGCCGGCTGCGCCCCGAATTCGCCGCGCAAGGCCGCCTGGCTGCGCGAGCAGCGCGAGCTCGGCTTTGATTTCATCGCATCGGAAGGCAACGCGGCGGACTGGTCCTCGACGGTGGCCGCCTTCGCCAAGGTGAAGGCCGAGGTCGGCGAGATCGACGTGCTGGTCAACAACGCCGGCGGCAGCCGCGATGTGTTGTTCCGGCAGATGAGTCCGGACGACTGGAACGCGGTGATGGGCTCGAATCTGCATGCGCTGTTCAACATCACCAAGCAGGTGATCGACGGGATGAGCACGCGCGGCTGGGGCCGGATCGTGAACATCGGTTCGGTCAGTGCGCACAAGGGCCAGATCGGCCAGGTGAACTTCGCGACGGCGAAGGCGGCGATGCACGGGTTCAGCCGGGCGTTGGCCAATGAGGTGGCGACGCGGGGCGTGACGGTCAATACGATTTCGCCGGGGTATATCGCGAGTCAGTCGATCAGCAGTTTTCCGCCGGATGTGCTGGATCGCCTGGCGGGGTCGGTGCCGATCCGTCGTCTGGGCAAGCCGGAGGAGGTGGCGAGTCTGTGTGCGTGGTTGGCGTCGGACGATGCGGCGTATGTGACGGGTGCGGATTATGCGGTGAATGGTGGTCTGCACATGTTCTGATGTTTTTGCGCATCCCGTTTGATGCGTGACCTCCCCCACGGGGTGAGCCGCGATGCTGGTTGGCGTCGCGGCTTTTTTTTTGGAGCTTTTTAAAGCTGGTGGGCAGGCTCGCGTCGTGCTGGGTAGCCACGGGTGGGTTGGCGGGACCCGCTGCAAGTACGTCCATGTAAGCTCATGTGTTGCCATCCATGGCAACACATGGTCCCGCCAACCCACCCGTGCCCACCCTTTGACAGGGGGCTGGTGCGCAACGAAAGAGCAGGCTCTTGGTGACGCCGTTGCTCTGGCGTGCTTGTTTGCCGGTTGGCTTCGCTTGCTTTGACTTGCCTGCTTGCCTCGCCTGCGATGGCGAGCCTTGCTTGCTTCGCCAGGCTCGCTTGGCGTGCGTGGCTTGCTCGGCTTAGAGCGTTCAGCCCACCACGGATCCGCTCCGCTCGGCACCGGCTCTTCATCTCCATGGCCACCAGCCAACTGTCGGAGGCGTGGGGTGTGTGGGTTGGCGGGACCGTTGTGCCGCATGGATGCGGCTCACGAGCCCCCATGGATGG
>NZ_JBEUMH010000016.1:0-74628 GCF_041080745.1 Stenotrophomonas sp. JAG2
GCAGAGCAGGTCAAAGCAGAGCAGGTCAAAGCAGAGCAGGTCAAAGCAGAGCAGGTCAAAGCAGAGCAGGCCAAAGCAGAGCAGGTCAAAGCAGAGCAGGTCAAAGCAGAGCAGAGCAGATCAAAAGCCCCAGCCGCGGTGCCGCTTTCCCATTGCGCACCAGCCCACTGTCAAAGGGTGGGCACGGGTGGGTTGGCGGGACCATATGCCGCCATGGATGGCGGCATATGAGCTTACATGGACGTACTTGCAGCGGGTCCCGACAACCCACCCGTGCCCGCCCAAGCCAGGGCGAGTCCAGCACTAAAGGCCGTTGCTCTGAGCGCTGTTGCTCCAAGAGCTGTTGCTCCAAGAGCTGTTGCTCTAAGGGCCACTGCTCTAAGAGCCGTTACTCCAATAACGGAGAACAAAAAAAGACGGCGCCCGAAGGCGCCGTCTTACTTCCACTCGACGGCTTGGAGAGAGTAAGCCGTAGATCAGAAAGGGTTGATCAGGCGAACCCGATCAGAAACGCTGCTGGTACTTCATGTACATGTAACGGCCGATATCGAACCCACCGTAGTACGTGAAGCTGCTGTTCGGCTGGCTGTACATGATCGGACCCTGATGGTCGAACACATTGTTCACGCCCACCGACACCGTGCCATTCCACGGCAGCACATAACGCACCTGGATATCGTGGAACGTGTTCGAACCCACCTTGTTGATGCCCTGCTGGCCCGTATAGGCCGAGCTGAAGCCCGGATTGCTGCACTCCGTCGTGTAAGCGCAGTTCTCCTTCATGCTGGAGTAGTAACGCGCCGTCCAGCCCAGGCCGAAGTTGCCGTACTGATAATCCAGATTGAGGTTCGAACGCACGCGGAAGTTGCCTTCCCAGCCCGTGTACTGGCGCACCGGGGTGGTGTCGACGTTGTCGTTCTTGCGCTCCAGGTAATCCACGTACGTGGTGTTCCAGGAGACCGCGAACTTGCCGATCGCCAGCTCCGGCAGACGGTAACGGACCGACAGATCATAGCCGGCCGTTTCCTGGTAGCCCGCGTTCAACAGCGTGCGGTCCAGGCCGTTGACCTGGCCGAGGGTGCGGCCCGACTTGGCACGCGTGAAGCGGTCGCACGCGGCATCCACGCCCAGCACGTAGCACTGGTTGAGCATGTCCGTGGCCGACTCACCGACGATCACGTCGTTGATGCGGATCTTCCACCAGTCCAGGCTCAGGTCCAGGCCCGAGACGAACTCCGGGCTGTACACCACGCCCACGGTCCAGGTCTTGGCGGTTTCCGGCTTCAGTGCGGCGTTGGAGCCCGAGCTGAAGTCCGTGCCACCCTGCTGGCCCGGTACCGTCGCGGCGGTGCCGTCAGCGGCGAGCTGGCGGAAGTTGGCCGGGACACCGTTGGCCAGGCAGCGCGCCAGGACCTGCGGGTTGTTGGCGGCCGCGCCGAAGGTGGTGTCGCACGGATCGGTGTACGAGTCACGCGTGCTGGTGGTGCCGCCGTACAGATCTTCCACGGTTGGTGCACGGAAGCCGGTGCCGTAGGTGGCGCGCACCAGCAGGCTGTCGATCGGCTTCCACTTCAGGCCGAACTTGGTGTTCGTGGTCGCGCCGAAGTTGTTGTAGTCCGAGTAGCGGCCGGCCATGTCCAGCGACAGTTCGCGGGCGAAGGCCATGTCGGCCAGCAGCGGGACCTGCAGTTCCAGGTAGACCTCGTTGAGCGAGTAGTCGCCCTGGGTCGGCTGGCCGGTGGTGCCGGCGATCTGGCCCTTCTGGACCATCAGGTCCGGCGAGTAGCTGGCTTCTTCGCTGCGGTGCTCGACACCCAGTGCACCCAGGATGTCACCGGCCGGCAGGCTGAACAGCGAGCCGGAGATGTTCGCGCTGGCCACCTTGGTGGTGCTCTGCATCTTGTCAGTGAAGCGGGTGAACAGGAAGTCCTGCACATCCTGGTTGCTCATCGAGCCCGGGCCGGTGTACCCCATCGGGGCCAGCGGGTTCCACGGGGTGCAGCCGGCGATCACGTTGCCGACGCTGCCGCAATGGGCAATGCCCTGGCCATCGATGAACGACGGGCCCACGGCCTGGTTCACGTTCGGCTGGTACATGCTGCCCGTGCCGATGCGCTCGCCTTCATTGCGGTTGTACATGTAGCTGACGTTCCAGTCCCAGTAACGCGAACCGGTTTCGAAGCTGCCTTCCAGGCCCAGGCTGGCGCGCTTGGTGGTCAGGTTGTTCTCGGTGCCGCGCGGCAGTTCTTCGGTGCGGTGCGCGAACGCCACGTCACGGCCGAACGGGTTGAACGCGCTGTCCTTGGACAGCAGCGCACGCGAACCGGTGCTCTGGTACGGGTAGCCGGCCAGCTGCTTGCTCGACTCGCGCTCGCTGTACAGCGCATCGGCGACCAGGCGCAGGTCATCGGTGATCGAGAAGCCACCGTTGGCGAACACCGACTTGCGCTGCAGACCGGTGAGCAGGCTCATGTTGGTCTTGGTGTTGGCATCGTTGGCCTTGTCGGCCGGCGTGAAGTTGCCCAGCTGGGTCGGATCGCCGCCCGGGCCCACGCTGAGGTTCCTGCCATCCACGGTCGCGTAGCCCCACGGGGTGACGCCGCTCAGGCCGTCGGCGGTGTGGCGCGGGCCGTTCGGGTACGCGGTGAACTCACGCTCGCCACCCAGGACCGGATCTTCGTCGGTGTACTCGCCACCCACGGTGACCCAGCCGCGGTCGAAGGTCTTGCCGAAGGTCGCGCTGTAGGCGGTCTTCTGGCCGTCGCCTTCGCTGTACTGGCCGACGTAGGCGCTGACTTCCGCGCCGTCGAAGTTCTTGCGGGTGATGATGTTGACCACGCCGGCAATGGCGTCCGAGCCGTACAGCGCCGAGGCACCGTCGGTCAGCACTTCCACGCGCTCCACGATCGAGGACGGGATCGAGGCCAGATCGGAGTAACCGCCGGCGCTGACGCCCATGCGGCGGCCATCGATCAGCACCAGGCTGCGTTCCGGGCCCAGGTTGCGCAGGCTCACGTACATGCCGCCGAAGTCGCGACCGGATTCCAGCGAGGAGGCACGGCTCATGCTCGGCGAACCGGCGGCGGTGACGTCCTGCAGGATGTCGGCGACGTTGACGTAGCCCTTCTTCTCGATCTCGGCGCGGTTCAGCGCGACGACCGGCTGGGCGGATTCGACGCTGGCCTGGCGGATGCGCGAGCCGGTGATCTCGATGCGATCGAGGTTGGTGGTGCCGTCATCGGCACTCTGTGCGAAGGCGGGGGCACTGCAGCTGGCGACAAGCGCGATGGCGATCGCGTTGCGCAGCGGATTGGTCTTCAAATACATCCGTGCGTTTCTCTTTCTCTGTAAAAACATTCGCCCGTTCGGGCGGCGTGGGGAACAACACACCACGACGTGGGGGGCGGGAGTCTAATGACTTTTCAAAATTTTTACTTTCATTTGAAAGCGTAAAAAGCGCTGTAAATGAACGATGGCTGACAAATCCACGCATTCAGACGAAACCTTTTTCGCATCGTCGTGTGGTGCGGAGAAAACAGCACCATCGCGGTGGGCCGAGGCAGCAATAGCGGCGATGCGCGAAGCAACTTGAGTGCGTGACGCGTGGCGTCGCAGCGTGCGTACAGCTGCGCGACCGACAGCTAAACGTGCAGTGAACACGCACGCACAAAAAAAGAACCGCACTCTTGCAAGTGCGGTTCCAGACTTGCTATTCCGCGTGCGCGATCACGCGCACGCGCGTTGTTCAAACGTATCGCTCAGGTCTCGCGCAATGCCGTGGTGATCGGCAGCCGCGCCGCGCGCAGCGCCGGGAACAGGCCGCCGACCAGTCCGATGCCGAGCGCCCACTTCAGGCCCGTCCACAGCAGCTGCGGGGAAACCTGGAACTGGAACACCACCTGGCTGAAGTTGTTGCCCAGCGTGGAGACGGTGTAGTTGTTGAACACCAGCCAGGCCACCAGCCCACCGAGCAGACCGCCCAGCAGGGCCAGCAGCATCGTCTCCAGCATCACCGCCGTCACCACCGGCACGCCGCGGAATCCGATCGCGCGCATGGTGGCGATCTCACGTGCGCGCGTGGCCACGGCCGCATACATCGTGTTGAGCGCACCGAACACCGCGCCGATCGCCATGATCGCGCCGATCACCGTGCCCAGGATGCTGATCAGCTTGCTCAGGCCGCCGGATTGCTTGCGGTAGTAGTCGCGGGTGGTCTCGACATCCAGTTTCAGGCGCGGGTCGGCCTCCATGGCTGCCTTGAACTGCTGGAAGCCCGCCGCCCCTTCGGTGCGCACGTTGACCGACTGGTAGGCACTGCGGTTGTACGTGGTCGACAGCGTCTGGGTGTCCGACCACAGCTCCGACTCGTGCACATCGTTGGAGGCGAACACGCCCACCACCGTCCATTCCTGCTTGCCCAGCTGCAGGGTCTTGCCGATCTCCAGGTCCTCGAACTGCGCCTGCGCGCCCTTGCCGACCACGATCTCGCGCAGGCCCGGTTTGAACCTGCGGCCGGCGATGATGCGCACGTTGTCGCGCACCGCCCACGCCTGCTCGCCGACACCGCGGAACTGCACGTTGGTATCGCTGTGGTCGCTGCGCGAGAGCAGGCTGATCACCTGCGACAGCTCGGCGGAGATCAGCGGCTTGCCGTCGCTGCCGCGGGCCACGCCGGGCAGGTTCTCGATCAGCGGGACCTGGTCGCGCATGATCACCGAGTTGGTTTCGGCCTGCGAGCCGCCGCGCAGCACGATCGCCACGTCATCGCTGCCGCTGCGCTCCAGGGTGGCCTTGAAGCCATCGCCCATCGCCAGCATCGCCACCAGCACGCCCACTACCCCGGCGATGCCGACCACGATCACCGAGGAGGCACCCCAACGCTGCGGCAGGCTGGCGATGCCGATCCGCGCGGCCGCCAGCGACAGCCGGCCAGTGCGGGTGAGCACCAGCCAGGCAGCCAACAGCACGGCGATCGCCAGCACCATCCACCACGGCAGCACGATCCACACCACCAGGGCGACCAGCAGCGCCACCACCGTGAGTACGTTCCACATCCATTGTTTGTTCATGGTGGTCTCCTCAGCGCCCGGCCAGTGCATCGACGATCTTCAACCGCTGCGCGCGCAATGCCGGCAGCAGGCCCACCACGATTCCGATCACCGCCATCAGGCCCAGTGCCATCACCCACGTCTGCGCCGGCACGCCGGGCAGGCTGATCATGCCCTGACTGCTGGCGCTGATCACCGGCATCACGACCGAGGCCAGGCCCATGCCGATCAGCCCACCGAGCACGATCAGCAGCACCGACTCGACCATCACCAGCACCAGCACCGTGCCGTCCTTGAAGCCCAGCGTCTTGAGGATCGCCAGCTCCGGGATGCGCTCGCGCACTGCCTGAGCCATGGTGTTGCCGGTCAGCAGCACCAGGGTGAAGAACACCGCCGCCATGATGCCGGTGACGATCAGGCCGATATCGGCGAACTGCTTGGCGAAGGCCTGCGAGAACGAGGCTTCGGTCTGCGACTTGGTTTCGTGGTCGGAGTTCAGCGACAGCGCGTCGATCGCCTGGGCAACGCGTGAGGCATGCGCCGGGTTGTCCAGCTGCACGGTGTAGAAGCTGACCTGGTTCTTGATGTAATCGTTGGACTCGTCGAAGTAGCTCCAGTGCAGCAGCAGCTGGTTCTCCGCGCCGGCGTTGTTGCGGTCCTTGGCCCGGTAGATGCCACTCAGCTCCAGCGGCCAGTCGTTGCTGCCCTTGCGCGGGAAGATCGTGGCCTGCATCGGAATGGTGTCGCCGACCTTCCAGCCGAAGCGCTTGGCCAGCGCTTCACCGACCAGCGCGCCGGTCCGGGTGTTCTTGAACGCCTCGGCCTGCTCGGGGGGCAGTTCGAACTCGGGGTACAGGTCCATGTAGTTGTCCGAGACCGAGAAGCTCGGGAAGAAGTTCTTCTGGTCCTGGTAGATGCCGCCGAACCACATCGCGTAATTGACCTTGCGCACCCCCGGCGTGGCTTCGATGTCGCGCAGCAGCCGCAACGGCAGGCTCTGGGTGATCGACAGCTTGGAAGACACCACCAGCCGCTTGGCGCCTTCGATGGTGTCACCACCGGAGTTGAAGGCCACCCGGACCGAATCGAGCATGCCGAACAGCAGGAAGGCCGCCACCACCGACAGCAAGGTGAGCAGGGTGCGGGTCTTGCTGCGGAACAGCTGTGCCCAGACCAGCGAGAAGTATTTCATCGCCGCATCCTCCGTCAGTGGGCCGCTGGCGCGTCGGCCAGTTCGCCCTTGTCCAGGTGCACCGTGTGCGTGGCGTACTCGGCGGCCTTGGGATCATGGGTGACCATGATGATGGTCTTGCCGTGTTCGCGGTTGAGCTGCTGCAGCAGCCCCAGGATTTCCTCGGCGGACTGGCGGTCCAGGTCGCCGGTGGGCTCATCGCAGATCAGGAAGGTGGGGTCGGAGACGATCGCGCGGGCGATCGCCACGCGCTGCTGCTGGCCGCCGGAGAGCTCGTTCGGCCGGTGGCTGCGGCGGTCGGCCAGGCCGACCAGGGTCAGCGCGATCTCGGCGTTGCGCTTGCGCTGCGCCGCGCCCAGGTGGGTCAGCAGCAGCGGCAGCTCCACGTTCTTCTGGGCGGTCAGCATCGGCATCAGGTTGTAGAACTGGAACACGAAGCCGACGTGGTGGCTGCGCCAGGTCGAGAGCTGGCCACCGCTCATGCGGTCGATGCGCTCGCCCTCGATCTCGATCTCGCCCGCGGTGGGCGTGTCCAGCCCGCCGATCAGGTTAAGCAGGGTGGTCTTGCCCGAACCGGACGGGCCCATCAACGCGACGAAATCGCCCGACTGGATGTCCAGATCAATGCCGTGCAGCACCTGCACTTTCTCGGGGCCGCGCTGGTAGGTCTTGGTGATGTTGCGGAGCGAAACCAGGGTGGACATGGGTGGTTCTCCGTGGATCAGTGAGAAAAGGCATGCGGCGCGTCCTGGCGAAGGCCGCCGTGTTCCGCGGTGACGGCCAGCCGCCACCGTGCGCGCCGTGACGGCACGAGGGAGTCGCACTTGCCGCGAGCGTGGGGCGGCTCGCGTGACGCAGCTGCTGGCCCGTCAGGGGGTTTCGGTGACCTTGCTGCCATCGTGCAGTTCGGCCGGTGGTGAGGTCACCACGACGTCGCCGGCACTCAGGCCCTGCGTGACCTGGCGGTCGTTGTTGAGCGTGGTGCCCACGGTGATCGCGCGCTGTTCCACCCGCGCATCGTCCTTGACCACGAAGGCGACCGTCTTCTGGTCGCGCTCCACGATCGCCGCCGCCGGTACGCGCACGCCCTGCGGCTTGGCGGCTTCGGTGGGCTGGGCGCTTTCCAGGAAGCTGACCCGCACGCCCATCTCCGGGACGATGCGCGGGTCCTTGGTCTTCAGCGCCACGCGCACCTTCACGGTGGCCTTGCCGCGGTCGGCGGTCGGGATGATCGCGATCACCTCGGCCGGAATCTTCCAGTCGGGGTAGGCATTAAGGGTGGCTTCGACCGGCATCTTCGGCTGCACGCGGCCGATGAAGGATTCACCGACCTCGACTTCGATCTCCAGCGAGTCCATGTCCACGATGGTGCCGATGCCGGTGCGGGTGAAACCGCCGCCGGCTGACAGCGGCGAGACGATCTCGCCCGGCTGCGCGGCCTTGGCGGTGACCACGCCGGAGAACGGCGCGCGCACGATGTTGTTGTCCACGCCGAGGTCGGCGATCGCCAGCGAATCGCTGGCCACGGTGGTGTTGCGTTGAGCGGTTTTGAGCTGGGCGCGGAGGTTGTCGCGCTGGGCGATGGCCAGGTCGTACTGCGAGCGCGAGACCAGCTGCTGGCCGACCAGTGCCTGCAGGCGGCCGGCTTCGGCATCGGCCTGGGCGACCTGCGCCTGCAATCCGGCCAGCTGGCTGCGCGCGGCTTCCAGCTGCGAGGCGGAAAGGCTGCGCTGCGCGTTGGCATCGATCGGGTCGAGCGTGGCCATGATCTGGCCTTCTTCCACGCGCATCCCTTCCTCGATCATCACCTCGCGGACCTTGCCGGTGATCTTGGCCGAGACGGTGGCCATGCGCCGGGCGACCACATAGCCGCTGGCGTCGAGCACCGAGCTGCTGGCACCGCCCTGCTGGATCGCCACCACCGGGGCAGTGGTCACGGTGATCGGGCGCTCGCGGCCGAACACGAACCAGGCCAGCCAGGCCAGCACGATGAGAAGGACGATCGCCAGCACGATCCAGCGGCCACGTCGCGGGGGCGACGGCGGCGGCGAACCGGCCTTGCGGTCGATGCGGAGTTCCTTGAGCAGTTCAGCGGATGCGTTCATCAGTGAGTCTGGACGGGGAATCGGGCCGAGTGTGACCGCATCGGCGGCCGGGGGGCAAACCGGCACGGTGGCCGGGGTAGTGCACAGCATGCCCGGCGGCTTGGCGCGGCGGCAGTGACAGCTGTCACCTGCATGGGCTGACGCCGGCCACTGGGGCTGGCAGCGCGGATGACGGACGCTGTGGGTGTCTTCTCTGGGAGTGCGTCATGACCGAGCCTTCTGTGTTGTCCTTGGCCAGTCTCCAGGACGCCGAGGTCCACTACGGCAGGGTCGCCTGCGACGTGTTGGCTGAAGTGGCATGATCGCGCCTGATCGCTCTGCTTTGGAATCGCCCGTGTCCTCCAGTCGGCTCGCCTCCCTGTTGCGCCCCGCGCCGGATTCGGCCGTGGCCGAGAACCTGCGGCGCGGCAGATCGCCATGGGTCGATGCGATCCACCTGCTGTGGACGCTGTGGGTGTTCCTGACGCCGCTGTTCGGCGGTGGCTACACCTGGCGCTGGGCGGCGCTGACCCTGCTGACCTACCCGGTCTTCCTGGTGCTGTACGCCGGTGTGCTGCTCGCACCGCGTTGCCACGCACCGCGCTACGCCCTGTCGATGGTGGTACTGGGGCTGGTGCCGCTGGCGTGGTACCCCTCGGCGGTGAGCTACTTCATTTTCGGCTGCGTCACCCTGCGCGTCTCGCGCCGCAGTGGGTATGGGCGTTATCTGCTGCAGCTGGTGGGATTGAACGCGCTGTTCGTGGTGGTGGGACTGTTGGCCCACTATCCGTGGCAGGCGCTGATCTGGATCCCGAGCATGGCGATGATCATCAGCCTGGTGGTCAACTTCGAGACCGCCAGCCATGAACAGGATGCGGCGCTGCAGCTGTCGCAGGACGAAGTGCGTCGGCTCGCGGCGACCGCCGAGCGCGAGCGCATCGGCCGCGATCTGCACGATCTGCTGGGGCATACGCTGTCCTTGATCACCTTGAAGCTGGAGCTCTCGCGCAAGCTGGCCGACCGCGATCCGGTGGGCTCGCGCCGCGAGGTGGACGAGGCCGAGACCATCGCGCGCCAGGCGCTGGCCGAAGTGCGCAGTGCAGTCACCGGTATCCGCGCCAGCGATCTGGCGGCCGAACTCGCCTCGGCCCGGTTGCTGCTGGAGTACCAGTATGTGCATCTGCACTACGCGCCGCCGCCGCCGATGCCGGTCGATACCGAACGGGCGTTGTCACTGGTCCTGCGCGAGGCGGTGACCAATATCGCCCGCCACGCACAGGCGCGGCAGGCGTGGATCACCTTCGAGCAGGACGGGCGCAGCCTGTTGATGCAGATCCGCGACGATGGGCGCGGTGGTGTCCACGTCGACGGCAACGGGCTGACCGGCATGCGCGAACGCGTTGCGGCACTGCGCGGCACCCTGGTGATGCAGTCGGCGAAGGGCGAGGGCACCTGCGTGACGGTGCGGGTCACGCTGCCGGCGGCAACTACGCCGGTCGTGGCACCGGTCACGCCCGATGCCCTCCCGGACGGAGCCACGTCATGATCCGCATTGTGCTCGCCGAAGACCAGGCGATGGTGCGCGGCGCGTTGTCAGCGCTGCTCGGGCTGGAACCGGATATCGAGGTGCTGGGCAGCGCCGCCGATGGCGAAGCCGCGTGGCGGATGCTGCAGCAGCTGCAGCCGGACATCCTGGTCACCGATATCGAAATGCCCGGTCTTTCCGGGCTGGAACTGGCGCAGCGGATCGCCCGTCAGGGACTCCCGATCAAGGTGGTGATCGTCACCACCTTCGCGCGCTCCGGCTTCCTGCGCCGCGCGCTGGATGCCGGCGTCTGCGGCTATCTGCTCAAGGATGCCCCGGCCGAACGCCTGGCCGATGCACTGCGCCAGGTGCAGCACGGCGGCCGCGCGATCGACCCGCAGTTGGCGCTGGACGCCTGGTCGCAGGCCGATCCGCTCAACGACCGCGAGCGCCAGGTGCTGCGGCTTTCCGGCGACGGACGCTCGGCCAGCGAGATCGCCACCCAGCTCGGGCTCTCGCACGGGACGGTGCGCAACTACCTGTCCGAGTGCATCGGCAAACTGGGTGTGGCCAACCGCATCGAGGCGTATCGGCTGGCGCGGCAGAAAGGCTGGCTGTAGTGCCGGCCGCTGGCCGGCACTACCGGGGTGCCAGCGATGCATGCGATCCGATCCCACCGACCAACGGTCGGTGGCTACCAGGATGACAGGCAGCCTGATTTAACCGGCATCGTCGTTGCGCTCTTTCTCCGGTCCCTTCGCCATCGCCTGGAATACGCCATCGCGGCGCACCCACAGGTGGAACAGCGCAGCCGACAGATGCATCACCACCGTGGCGAACAACACATAGGCCAGCAGGCTGTGCGCGTTGCGCAGGGCCGCGTACAGCGCCGGGTTGTGCGGCAGGATCGCCGGCAGGTGCACGCCGCCGCCCATGACGATCGGATAGCCGCCGGCGGAGAGCATGCCCCAGCCGACCAGCGGCATCGCCAGCATCAATCCGTACAGCACCCAGTGCGAGGCATGCGCGGCCGCGGCCTGCCAGGCGGGCAGGTCGGCCGGCAGCGGCGGCGGACGGTGGCGCAGGCGGTTGTACAGCCGCACCAGCACCAGCAGCAGGATCGCGATGCCGAGTGGCCGGTGCAGGTCGATCAGCATCGGCCGCCAGTGCAGCGAAGCGACCATGGTCACGCCGACGAACAGCATGGTCAGGATCATCGCCGCCATCAGCCAGTGCAGGACGCGGGCGAGAAGATTGAAATGGCCGGCATCACGGTTCATCGCGCACCTTCCTTGCCCGTGGCGGCGGGCGCTTTGCCGCGGGCGATTTCGCGCTCACGACGATTGAACGATTGCGAATACACCGCCGAACGCGCGGCCAGGATCGGATCATCGGTGCCGGCCACGCCGCTGGGCAGGATCAGCGGATCGTAGTTGAGGTCGCGGCAGGCGCCGGTGGCCTGCGGCTGCATGCTGCTCAGGGTCAGCGTGCCGGCCTTCACCTGGCGGCGGTCTTCCGGCCACACCTGCGAAGGATCATTGACCGGGTCGCCATCGTTGGCGACGGTCACCCACATGTCCCAGCGCACCGGGCCCTGCGCCAGCCGCTGCGCGAACTCCTCACTGAGGAAATCATCGTCGGACTGCGCGCGCTGTTCCGGCGTCATGTCCTCGAACGGTGCCTGCGGGCGCATGCTCCAGCGCACGAAGCGGTGGCTGCCATCGGCGGCGGTGAAGCGGAAACTGTTGACGCCGTTGTAGGCGGTGTTGGCCCAGCTGTTCGACCACGGGGCGGTCTTGGCCCACTGCTGGAAGGCACGCGCAGAAGGGTATTTCTCCAGCACGGCCGCCATCTTCGCCGGATCCGGTTTACCGGTGGCCGGGTCCGGGATGCCCGCACGGGTCTGCTCGAGGAAGGCCTCGGCGGTGGGCACCGCGAAGAACGGGAAGCTGTTCATCGCCATGCGCCATTCCTGGCCGTCATCGCTGACCAGCTGCAGCGCCATGCTGCGCACGCGGGCCTTGTTGTCGGCGCCATGCGGATCGCCGCCGCCGATCGAGAGCCGGCCCAGCACGGGCACCCGGGGCTGGCGGAACACGCGCGCTGAACTCAGCGCCGCGCCCTCCGGCGTGCCCTGGAACACGCCGCTGACGCAGACGCCCTTGGTGTGCGCGCGACGGAAGCCCGGCTGTGGTGGGCCGGTCGCTTCGATGGCATCGGTGAAGGTCTGTGCGGTGACGCGGTCGCGACCGATCCAGCCGGCCAGCCAGGCGAAGGCCAGCACCAGACCACCCGCGATCAGGGCGATCAGCGCGATCCACAGCAGCGGTGATGGAGGGCGTGGGGCGCCCGGTTCGCGACCAGCGCGGGTATAGCCGAAGAGCGACATGTCCGGATTCCTGCCTTCACGATGCGTGTGGGTGGGCGACAGGGGCATGGTGTCAGAACCCGGCGCACGCCGATATTCACATTTTCGACAACTCTTCAGAAACGACGATCCCCGCCGGAGCGGGGATCGTCGGGGTCACACGTGAGACGCGGCGCCTCAGGCGTAGCGCGTCTTCAGCATCGCCCACGCCGAACGCAGCGCCAGCGCTTCGCCACCGGCCGGACGGCCCGGGCGTTCGCCGTCGTTCCAGGCGTAGACATCCAGATGCGCCCAGGTCTGGCCTTCGGCGATGAAACGCTCCAGGTACAGCGCGGCGGTGACCGAGCCGGCCATGCGCGAACCGGCGTTGGCCAGGTCGGCGATGTTGCTGTGCAGGTAGCGCAGGTACGGGCGCCACAGCGGCATGCGCCAGACCGGATCGCGCACCGATTCACCGGCCTCCAGCCACTGCTGGGCCAGGGTGTCGTCGTTGCTGAACAGCGCCGGCAGATCCGGGCCGAGCGCGATGCGGGCCGCGCCGGTCAGGGTGGCGAAATCGAGCACGATCTCCGGCTGCTGCTCGCTGGCATAGGTCAGCGCATCGGCGAGGATCACCCGGCCTTCGGCGTCGGTGTTGTCGATCTCGATGCTCAGGCCCTTGCGGGTGGCGATCACTTCGCCCGGACGGAACGCATCCGGACCGATCGCGTTTTCCACCGCCGGGATCAGCAGGGTCAGCTGCACCGGCAGCTGCTGGGCCATGATCAACCCGGCCAGGCCCAGCGCGTGCGCGGCGCCGCCCATGTCCTTCTTCATGTTGCGCATGCCATCGCCCGGCTTGATGTCCAGCCCGCCGGTGTCGAAGCACACGCCCTTGCCGACCAGCGCCACGTGCGGCTGGCCTGCGCTGCCCCAGCGCAGCACGATCAGCCGCGGCGCGCGATGCGAGGCGCGGCCCACGGCGTGGATGGACGGGAAGTTCTGCTCCAGCAGCGCATCGCCGGTGATCACCTCGATCTGCGCGCCGTGGGCCGTGGCCAGTTCACGTGCGGCATCTTCGAGCTGCTGCGGACCCATGTCCTCGGTGGGGGTGTTGACCCAGTCGCGCACGCGCAGGCTGGCCGCGACCACGTCGCGCACTTCGGCCGAGGGGGTCGTGGCCAGCTGGGCCGGCGCGCGGTTGGGCTTCCGGTAGCGCGCGAAGCGGTAGCTGCCCAGGCCCCAGCCGATCTGCAGCAGGGTCTCGATCTCCGGTGCCAGGGCATCCGCCAGTGTCCAGACAGTGCCTTCCGGCAGCGCGAACGGCGCATGCGCGTAGCTGTAGACATCGCCCGGGTCGCCGACACCGACGATCGCGCCGGCCAGGCCGTGCTCGCCCGGCAGCAGCACCACGCTGCCACCGCTGCCGTTGAAGCGCTGCGCGTCCAGCCACGCGCCGAGCGCGTCGGACTGCTGCGCACGCCAGCCGGCGTACTGCTCGCGGGTCATCACATGCAGCGGCAGCGCATGCGAGGTATCGGACGTGAAACCGTTGATCTGGGACATGGGACTCGAGTGCTCCTTGGGCGGCGGCTTACGCGTGCTGGGCGGATGCGTTCGCATCCAGCCAGTCGGCCAGCCCGGTCAGGGTGTCGAACTGCAGATCGGGCTGCAGTGAAGGATGGGTCCAGGGGTGTTCTTCGCGGTTGATCCAGCAGCCGCGCAGGCCGGCCTGCATCGCACCGACCACGTCCATCTCGGCGTGGTCGCCGACGTGCAGTACGTGGGCCGGAGCCACCGCGAGGCGCTCGCAGGCCGCATGGAAGATGCTCGCCGCGGGCTTGGCGGCGCCGTGCTCGCGCGAGCCGAGCTGGAAGGTGAAGTGGTGGGACACGCCGATCCGCTGCAGGTCGGCATTGCCGTTGCTGAGCGCGGCGACCGGCACGCGCGCGGCGATCCGGGCCAGCGCGTCCATCGCATCCGGATAGAACTCGACCTGGTTGCGCGCGGCGTAGAACGCCTCGTAGGCCGGTTCGAGCAGGGCCGGATCGGCGCCGCTTTTCTCCAGCGCCTCGCTCAGCGTCAACCGGCGCAGCGCGCTCAGGTCGTAGTGCAGGTGCGGGTTGTCATGGAAGGAGCGCTCGCGCAGTTCGCGCATCGCGGCCACCGGGTACATCGCGGCGGTCGCGGGGCTGTGCTGGAGCATCCACTCGTACAACACCTGGTCGATGCGGGCGCCGATGGGGGCGAACGGCCACAAGGTGTCGTCGAGGTCGAGGGTGATGGCTTGGACTGGGAAATTCACCCCGCCATTCTACGCCTGCGCGCGCGGGCTTTCATGGCGCGCGCAGGGCCGAGGTGAGGTGCTTCAGCGCAGGTCGTAGGAGCAGGCGATGGAGGCTTGGCCCTCGTCCTGCCGCACGCTCAGGTCGTGGCGGCCTACTTCCAAGGTGTAGTCGCCGGCTTCGTTGCGCGGAATCTTCGCCAGCGTTGCGATCTGTTCGATACCGGCTGTGCTGAAGTAGGCGGTATAGCTGTCGATGCTGTCCTCGCCGTTGGCACCGTCGTACAGGTGCAGGCGGTTCACTGGCTGGCCCAGCACGAGCAGCGGTGTGGTCAGCGCATACTCGCCATCGGACAGCTCGCCGTACGCCTGAAGCTCGGTCGGCTTGAGCACCTTCGCCATCGCGGCGAACTGCGCAGGCGTCAGGTGACGCTTGCAGGTGACCGCCTCGACCAGCTGGCGGCTGGCCACCTCGGCGCTGGGCGGGGGTGCGGCCAACGTCGGGGCAGCGAGGGTGACAAGGCCGGCGAGGGCCAGGCAACGGGTAGCGAGGGAAGACATCAGGGCCGGGATCCATCCGAAAAGGTGCCGGTATTCTGGCAGCACCGGGGATCGCGCGGCCAGCCGTATCCTTGGCCTTGACTGCTTATTCCAGCAGCTTGGCCCAGCCCTGGGTGCCATCCAGCCGCGCCAGCACCAGCTTGATGCAGACCAGCAGCGGCACCGCCAGCAGCAGGCCGACCATGCCCCACAGCCAGCCGAACACCATCAGGGCCAGGATCAGGATCAGCGGCGAGATCGCCATCTGCCGGCCCAGTACGATCGGGGTCACCACCTGGCCTTCGATGGTGTGCAGCGCGAGGTAGCAGGCCGCGGGCAGCAATGCCTTGAAGGGATCGCTGAACTCCACGAAACCCATCAGCAGCATCAGCGCCACGCCGATCAGCGGACCGACGTAGGGCGCGAAGTTCAGCAGGGCCGCCACGGTGCCCCATAGCAGCGCCTCCTGCAGCGAAATGCCGAGCAGCAGCAGGATGCCGGAGAACACCAGGCCGACCAGCGTGTTGATCACGGTGATGGTCAGGACGTACCGGGAAACCTCGCGCTCGATCGAGCGCAGGATGTCCGTGGTGAAGCGTTGCTGCTGGCGGTTGGGAAACAGCGCGATCGCATGCTTCTGCAGGTTCTGCCCGTAGATCATGAAGAACAGGGTCAGCAGCACCACCGCCAGCACCGAGGCGGCCAGGCGTGGCGCGCGAGTCAGCACCTTGTAGGGATCATCGAGCTGGGTGCGCACGATCTGCACGCGGCGGCTGCCTTCGCCACCGGCGACGCGCGCGAAGTTCTCGGCGGCCTGGTTGGCCTGCTGCACCGGCTTGGTCAGGTTCTGCACCTGGCGGGCGACCTTGCGCAGCTGCTGCGGTGCTTCCTGGGCCCACTCCATCGCCGGGCCGACCAGCTGCACGCCGAGCGCGGCGGCGCCACTCAGGCCGACGCCGAGCACCAGCACCGCACCGAGGAACCGGGGAATCCAGATCTTCTGCAGCATCCGCAGGATCGGGTTGCCGACCAGCGCGAAGAACATCGCCAGCAGGATCGGCAGCACCACGTCCTGTGCCGCCCACAAGGTGAAGGCGACGGCCAGCGTGGCCAGGATCACCAGCGACATCGGGGCGCGCGGGCGCGGCGCGGGCGGTGCGACGACGGCTTCGGCAGACGGGGGAACCGGGACGCTCATTCGGATCGCACACTGGAAAGGAGCGCCATTATTGGGCAAGCCGGGTGCGCATGGCGTGTGGGGTGCGTGCAGACGAAGAAAGGCCCCGCGACGGGTGCCGCAGGGCCTTCGGATGTTGCGGCCGACCGCGCTGCGATCAGCGTTCGGACAGGTCCGTGGCGGCTTCGGCCGGTTGCGGCTGATGCGGCGAGGCCGGATCCGCGCGGCGTTCCGGGCTGAGCCGGGCCGTTGCCGGGGCCGTAGGCGTCGGAGCCGCCTGACGCGGCGGCTCATCGGTGGCCTCATCCACCTTGTCAGCCGCCTGCTCGGCGGTATCGGCCGCTTCGCTGGCCTGCATCGAGGCGAACGCGGCCTGGGTACTGGCCACCAGATTGGAGACCGAGCCGATCATCTGCAGCCACCGCGCGCCCTGCACCTTCGCGCCCAGGCCGGTGGGCTCCAGCTTGCCGGCCAGGAAACCGCCGGCCAGACCCACGGTAATGATGCGCAGCGGTGTCCATCCGGTACGCCAGACGGTGCTGAGGGTGGACCAGTTGCTGCGGGTTTTCTCCACCCGCACAGCCACCACCAGCTCGGCGCGCTGGACGCGTTGCCGCAAGGCTTCGAAGTTCATCGCTTCACCCCCGTGGTGTCGACGTCGGCATCGGGATCTTCATCGCTGGGCTCGTCATACAGCCCCAACCGCGACAGCTGGCGGCGTGTGGCATGCATGCCGGTATGGCGGAAGAAGAACGACACCCGCCACATCGCATAGCCGGTCACCAGCAGGCTGACGATCGAGGTGATCAACAGCGAATGGAACCAGGACAGGCCCCAACGCTGCATCAGGGCGATCAGCGTGCCGGCCAGCAACAACCAGGCCGATGCGCCGAACACGATCGCCACGCCCGCCCAGGCCAATGCCCGGCCAAATGCGCTGCGCGCCAGTGCGAAGTCGGCCGAGGCCAACCGTCGCAGGGAGCGCAGGGTGTGCTTGGCCGAATCGACCGTCTCACGGCCGGCCTCACCGACCTGGCGGATGCTCTCGTCCAGGCGCGGTGCTTTTTCACCGCTGTCCGGTGGCGGGATATCCGCGCCACCGGCAGCGTTCGACTGGGCTTGATCGCTCACGCCGCTGCTTACTTGTCGCCGCCACTGCGGGCCAGCTTGGCGATAATCCAGCCGGCCGCGAAGGCCACGCCGAACGATGCCAGCGGACGCTCACGGATCAGTTCGGCAGCGCTGTCGACCAGGTCCTTGCCCTTGTCCATCAGTGCATCGACCTGTTCCTTGGCAGCGGCGCCACCGAACTCGGCAGCCGCCAGGCCGGACAGCGCGGTATCGGACAGTTCGGCCTTGACGTTGGCCTTGCCGATGCGCAGCTCATCACCGGCAGCACCGGTGGCGCCCTTGATCGCACCGCCGGCAGCGGTGGCGGCCGACTTCAGGTGCGAGCCGGCTTCGCCCAGGTGTTCCTTCAGGTTCTCGGTATTGGTGGGGCTCATCGTGTATCTCCTGCTATGCGATGGGGAAGGTGACCGCGGACGATCCGACGGCAACGAACACAAGGTAATAGCACCGGCCGGGTGTAAGCGACGTTACGGCAGCCGCTGCGTTCAGCGCATCACCAGCTGGCCACCGCCGTTGCCCCTGATGATGCGCAGCACCAGCTGGGCCGGACGCTGCTGGAAGTTGGCGCGCCAGCTGGCGAGATCGGCAAACTCACCTGCCGTTGCCGCGGTGATCACATCGCCCTGCTGCAGGCCGGAGTTGGCCGCGCGGCTGCCGCGTTTGACGTCACTGACCAATACCCCGCTGACACCGGCCTGGCGCAGCGACTCGGGCAGATCGACGAAGGTGGCGCCGCCCAGGCGCGGATCGAGCGACTCGCCATTGACCGCCCGCGCCTGCTCCTTGAGCGTGGCCTTGATCTGCAGCGGCTTGCCCTCGCGGCGCACATCCAGGGTCAGCGTGCTGCCTACCGGCTGCAGGCCTTCCACGTTGTGCAGCGCCTGCGCGCTGTCCACGCGCTGGCCGTTGGCCGACACCACCACATCGCCCGGCTTCAGTCCGGCAGCGGCGGCACTGGAACCGGCCAGCACGCGGGTGACCAGCGCGCCCCGCGTCTCGGTCAGGCCCAGGCCCTGTGCGATCTGCTGGGTCAGGTTCTGCGTCTCGATGCCGAGCGTGCCGCGCACCACCACGCCGTGCTTGACCAGCTGATCGACCACGTCGCGCGCCAGGTTGGAGGGAATCGCCAGGCCCAGGCCGATGTTGCCGGCCATGCTGCCCTGCGGATTGAAACTGGCGGTATTGATGCCGACCAGCTGGCCCTGCAGGTTGACCAGTGCGCCGCCGGAATTGCCCGGGTTGATCGAGGCATCGGTCTGGATGAAGTTCTGGTAGCCCAGCCCGCGGATGCCGCTGCGGCCCACCGCCGAGACGATGCCGGAGGTGACCGTCTGGCTGAAACCGAAGGGGTTGCCGATCGCCACCACGAAGTCGCCCACGCGCAGCTGCGCGCTGTCGCCCAGCTTGATCTCGGTCAGGTTGCCGGTCGGAATACGGATCAGGGCAACGTCGGTATCGGCATCGGAGCCGATGAATTCAGCCTTCACCGTCCGCCCATCGGCCAGCGTCACCTGCACGTCGTCGGCGTTGTCGATGACGTGGTGGTTGGTCAGCACCAGGCCTTCGGCAGCATCGATGATCACGCCTGAGCCCAACGATTCGTTGATGCGTTCCTGCGGCACTTCCGGGAACAGGCGGCGGAAGAACGGGTCGTTGAAGTAGGGGTTGCGCACGCGCACCACCTGCTTGGTGTTGACGCTGACCACCGCCGGCATCACCCGCTCCAGCATCGGCGCCAGTGACGGTACCGCCTGGCCGGCGACCGCCGCGGGCAGCGCGGCCGTGGTCGGGATCGTGTACGCGGCCGGTGCCGCTTCGGCACGGTTGTCCAGGTGCGCGTTGATGGCCGTGGCGGTGAATCCGCCGAAGGCAGCGGCGAGAGCGAGCGTGAGCAGGGTCGGGAGCGGTCGCATGTCCGGCGGTTCCGTGTCGGAGGGGGCGGGGGCAGGGAAAACAGGTATACGGTAATTCAAGCTGAATGAGTGTGTCCGCAACCGGCTAAACCCGGGATGAAACCCGACGCGGCCGCAGCGTTCCCGACGACGTCGGCAGGCCGACGGTCGGGGTGCAGAGGCAGCCGATGTGGAGGACCGGACGTGGCTGCCGCGATGCATCCGGTGACGCCCGATCGCACCCTCGTCGTGCGTCGGCAACGCGCACCACTGCCATCGAAACCAGCGCAAATGCCGGGTGCGGAGGCGGGGAATGGATCAGGTGCGACGATCAATTGTCGAATCATCGGATGCGGCGGAGATGCGCATCCAGACACACGGCGTGCACCACGCACTGGAACGGCAATGCTGTTTTCAAGGGGTTTCGTGCAAGCGCCTGGTGCATTGCTTGCTGCCGCCGATGGGGGTGCTACTGTCGGCTTGGCACGTGCATCGCATCAAGACCGTTCCACGATGGACCGCGCCGGTATAGCATCGCCAGCGATTTGACTAACCAGGCCCCTTAGGAGGCACTCAATGAGCAACGGTAATGGTGTGACCACGGTTCTCTCGCAGACCGTCGAAGATGCAAAAGAAACCGCCACCAACGTCGGCGAGACCATCGCACACGTTGCGGAAGATGCCGTCGCTTCGGTGAAGAAGACCGCCAAGCGCGCACGCAAGGCTGCCACCACCCAGGTCGCCAAGGTCAAGAAGGCCGTGACCAAGGTCGAGAAGACCGTCGCCAAGAAGGCTGACAAGGCGGCCAAGTCGGTCGGCAAGACCCTGGCCACCGCCAAGCAGAAGCTGGAAACGGCCAAGAAGAACGCCAAGGCCGAAGTCACCGCGATCAAGAAGCAGGTCGCCAAGAAGAAGGCCGCCGCTGAAAAGGCCGTGACCAAGACCACCAAGGCTGCCGGCAAGAAGGCCACGACCGCCAAGAAGGCCGTGACCAAGAAGGCTGCCGCCGCCAAGAAGACCGTGACCAAGAAGGTCGCCACCGCCAAGAAGGCCGTCGCCAAGAAGACCGCGACCGCCAAGAAGGCCGTGACCAAGAAGACCACCGCCGCCAAGAAGACCGTCGGCAAGAAGGTCGCCGCTGCCCGGACCGCCGTTGCCAAGAAGTCGGCGACCGCCAAGAAGGCCGTGACCAAGAAGACCGCAGCGGCCAAGAAGGTAGTCGGCAAGAAGACCGCCGTCGCCAAGAAGACCGTCGGCAAGAAGGTCGCCACCGCCAAGAAGGCTGTTGCCAAGAAGTCGGCGACCGCCAAGAAGGCCGTGACCCGGAAGACCGCGACCGCCAAGAAGGTGGCCGGCAAGAAGACCGCCGTCGCCCGCAAGTCGGTCGGCAAGAAGGTCGCCACGGCCAAGAAGGCCGTGACCAAGAAGACCACCGCGGCCAAGAAGACCGTCGGCAAGAAGGTCGCGACCGCCAAGAAGGCTGTGGCCAAGAAGGCTCCGGCGAAGAAGGCTCCGGCCCGCAAAGCCGCCCCGGCCAAGCGTGCTGCCGCCAAGCCGGTTGCCCGCAAGGCGCCGGCCAAGCGCGCGCGCAAGTAAGCAAGTTGCAACGTGCTGCTCCCGCCTGAGGGCGGGAGTGGCATGGCGGGGTCGGCCTGTGCCCGCCCACTGCCTCCTGGCATCCCGGTCGAGTGCATCGCGTCACGCTGCGATCAGACTCCCGGTTCCTGTCCTGACTGTCCCGCCCCTTCGTCAGATCCTGCCCCTGCGGCCAGGTGCTTGACGGTCCCTCCCTGCCTCTCTTGCTAACCTGCTCCGCGGACGTCCACGGGAAGATGCAATGCGCGGTCTCGACTTCAGTTCCTGGCAGGCCATGCTCTCGACCCTGGTCGGCCTGGCGGTCATCACCCTGATCGGCGTCGGCATCCGGCTGCTGGTCATGCAGACCATGCAGCAGCGCCGCGAGCGCGAGAACCGGCAGATCAACGAGCGGCTGCGCACGCTGATCGCGGCGTACAAGGTGCTCGGGGGCTCATTCACCGGCACGCTTGATGTCGATCCACGCCATCGTCGGGACTTCCGCGCGCTGCCAGAAACAGGCGAAGACGGCGATGCACTGCACCTGCCGGCGGACGCGGAGATCGGCGGCGAGCGTGCGCGTCGCATCCGTGATGCGGTGGAAGCAGCGCTGTCGGACATCATCCTGCTGGGCACCGATGAGCAGGTGCGCCTGGCCGCGCACGCCGCCAACGAGATGGCCCAGGGCCGCCTCGTTCCCACCGCCGAACTGGTGGTGTCGCTGCGCGACTTCATTCGCCAGGCGTTGGATCTCGATCCCATCCCCGCCGCCGTCATCATCCCGCGCCAAGGCCCGGCACGGCCCTCGGCCGGTGCGAAGGGCAAGGGTGATGCGGGTGACAAGGGCGGCGGTAAAGGTGGTGGTGGTGGTGGTGGCGGTGGCGGCATGGGAGGAATGGGCGGCGGTGGCGTGGGCGGTGGCGCGGATGACACCTCGGACGCGCATCGCTGATCGCCGCTCGGCTCACGGCGAGGCGGCCACTCCGATCCGATACGGCGGTGGCGTCGCGCCCATCAGGTGCGTGACGAAGTAGTCCCACATCCGGCGCATGTAGTAGTCGTCGTTGCGGAACAGCTCGTGGTCCTGGTTGGGCAGGTACAGCAGGTCGTAATCCTTGTTGGCGAGCGTCAGCGCCCGCGCCAGTTGCAGGGTCAGCGCCGGCATGGCGTTCTCGTCCAGATCGCCGTAGACCAGCATCAGTCGGCCCTGCAGGCGGTCGGCCAGCGCATCGTTGGCCAGCGGTTGGAACAGTGCGGGCACCGCATCGGGCTGCGGGCGCACCGCGGTACCGTCGGCATAGACCGGTTGGCCGCCGACCAGCCGGTCCATCCCATGGATCGCGCCGCCGTACATGCCCTGGAAGCTGTGGCTGCCGGCCGACGCCACGCCGACCTTGTAGAACGCCGGGTGGCGCAGCAGGGCACGCGCTGCGCTGTAGCCGCCGAAGGAGTGCCCATAGATGCCGACGCGGCTCAGGTCCATGCCCGGATAACGGGTGGCCAGCTGGCGGATGGCCGCGACATGATCGTCCAGCTGCAGATCGGCTGCGGTCAGGAAGCTGGCATCGTGGAAGGCCTTGGAACGCCCGGGCGTGCCGCGCGCATCGATGCTCACCACGACGAAGCCGAGCTGGGCCAGGCTGGAACGCGCGACCGGATTCATCGTGGCGGTGGCGTCGACGAAACCGACCGGGGCGTTGGTGATATGCGGTCCACCGTACATGGCATCGATCACGGGATGGCGTCCGGTCCCGCTGTAGCCGGGCGGCAGGTACACCGTCGCCTGCAGTTCGGTACGGCCGTCGGCGGCCAGCACGCTTACCCGCTGCGGCGGCACCCAGCCGGCCGCACGCACGCTGCGGTCATCGGCGTGTTCCAGTTCCAGCACCACGCGCCCATCGGTGGTCGAACGCAGCACGCTGATCGGCGCGAGGTCCACCCGCGAGTAGCTGTCGACCACGTAGGCGGCCGAGGGTGACAGCAGCGTGGACGCACGGCCCCCCATCAGCACGCCGGCGCCGCCATCGATCGCATGGTCGGCCGCTTCCGGTGTGAGCAGGACCGGGGCGCCGCCGTCCAGCGACACGCGGTACAGGCGGCGCTGATACGGATCGCCGGGCTCGCGCCCGCCGGCGGTGAACAGCACCTGGCGACGCGCCTCATCGACGCCGACCACATCACGGACCAGCCATTCGCCGCGGGTCAGCTGGCGGACCACGCGGCCATCGCGGCGGTCGATCAGGTATAGATGGCCCCAGCCATCGCGCTGCGAGAACCAGACGATGCCGTCGCCGCGCTGCAGAACGTGCACGGCTGGCCGGTTGTAGGGGTAGGTGTTGAGCTGCACGCGGGTATCGCTGGTCTCCTCATGCACGGTGCGCACGCGGCCGGTGCGCACGTCCACCTCGACCAGGCGCAGGCGTGCCGGCGCGTCATGGCGCATGATCGCCGTGTAGACCTTGCCGGCATCGGCCGACCAGCCCAGCACCCCCGCCTCGGTCAGCGTGTGCCAGCCATCGGGAACGGCGATGTGGCGCGTGCCGCTACCGTCCACCTCGGTGACGAACCAGGCGTCGCGCACCTGCTCGGCGTCCCCGAGCAGGCCCAGGCGCACCTCGTGCACGACCGGGCGGAAGCCATCGGTCGGGGCCGTCGCCAGATAGGGATAGGGCAGCACCTGGCGCTCGTCATAGCGCACGCCGAACAGGCGCTGGCTGTCCGGCGACCACGTGACCGCGAAGGGCGGCATCTGCAGCCGCCCTTCCCGTTGCGGAATGCCGCGCAGGGCGAAATCGGGCAGCACCCCGTAGCCGTGCGACGCTTCACCTTCCACGGTCAGTGCTCGTCGGCTGCCGTCGGAAACGCTGCGCAGCCACAGGTTGTGCTGCTCGACCCGCACGCTGTGCCGCCCATCCGGTGCCGGCAGATCACGGGGATCGGCGACTGCTGCCGACTGCAGTTCGCAGCCCGCAGGCAGCACGCACGCGACCCGCCGCTGTGGATCCACGCGCAGGGTGATCCGCACGTCATCGCCGCTGCGGGCGACCGCCTCCACCTGTTGCATCACCCTGTCCGGATCGACGATGCCGGCGGCCGCCAGCGTGCTGCGCATCGTGTCGCTGTCGAACAGTTCGGTGCGCGTGGACGCGGCAGGGTCGACCAGCAGGTAGCTCGTGCGGCCGTGCTCATCCTGGCGTGGATACCAGAAGCGGCCATCGTCGAGCCAGCGCGGCACCACCGTGGCATTGCGGACCTTGCCGCGCAGCTGCTGGTCCAGCACGCGTTCGGCGCGCTGGTACTGCGCCAGCCCCGGCCCTTCAGCCCGGGCCGGCCGGCTGGCGATCACGCCAAGCCCGAGCGCGGCTGCGAGCAGACAACCAAACATCCCCGGACGTACTGCTGCCATACCGATCGCTCCTTGATGACGGCGGCCCCGCGGGCGGCATCGTCATCATGGCGCGCGCTACCTGCCAGCCTGGAGCACCGAGCATGCCGGTGCTCCAGCGCCGACTCAAGCGGCGTTGCGCCAACAGGTCCGCCTGGCCCGGGCCGACCCCGGCGCCCGTATCACTGCTTCAATTCCATCACCGGCACGAAGCCGCCGTAGATCATCCGCTTGCCGTCGAACGGCATCGGATTGTTCTCCGGGTTCATCTGCGGGTCTTCCATCATCTTCTGCATGCCGGCATCGCGCGTGGCCTTGTCCGGCCATTCGATCCAGGAAAACAGCACCGCCTCGTCCTCCTTCGCTTCGACCGCGCGATGGAAGTCGGTCTGCTTGCCGTGCGGAACATCATCCCCCCAACACTCCACCACGCGCAGCGCACCGTGTTTGATGCAGATCGCATCGCCCATGCGGGCGTGCTCGAGGAACTTGTCTTTGTTCGCGGTCGGGACGGCCAGTACGAAACCATCGATATAAGCCATGACAACGCTCCGGATGGCGCGCCAGGATGGGCGCCTTCAAGGCATACGACGAACCAGGGGGCGGACGATCGACACTGCGCTCGAGGCCCTTTGCGGCGGGTGAACACTCTGGGCGGACCCGGGTGATCCCATTCAGCGGGGCCGGCCCCGCACCCGGCCGAGGGTCCGGGGGGGTCAGAAAAATCCGAATCAGAGTGAGGAACTTCCTGATGGTTCAGCTGACGCATCCAGCCCATGATGGCGGTGCCGGGCAGGACGCCCCATGGCGCCCTGCGGTCCAACGCCCCACGGCACGGACCTCGGTGCATTCAGGAGGATGGACGCGTTAGCCGATTACTCCCCAAGAGCGGCTTCCCCAGCGCGTGACGCCCCGCAAGGGCACCGTCGTGACCAGAGTCCTTTCCCGCACGGCTCCCGTGCGTGGCCTTTCCCCCGCATCTGCTGCCCGCGTGACGATCGCGCGCTACGGGCATTCACGCCTTCATCGCCTGGAAAAAGCCACGCGCGTATGCCAGAGCGCGTCTGAACGCCGCCCCAAAATTCACTTTTGTGCAGGCGGTCAACTTCAGGGCGGGTTGTGTCGAATAACGGAGAATTTACATTCCCGATGCAGTCCGGCCTCCATGCCGGGTGCAAGTAGTCCAAGACATAAAGGTGTACCCCCATGAAGACTTCGTTGATTGCTCTGGCCCTGGCTGCCGCCCTCCCGTTCACCGCTTCGGCGGCTGAAGGCCTGTCCTACAACTACGCTGAAGCTGACTACGTCAAGACCGACGCAGACGGCGGCAAGGCCGATGGTTGGGGCGTGAAGGGTTCCTACGCCTTCCACCCGAACTTCCACGCCTTCGGTGAGTACAACCAGCAGAAGACCGACATCGGTGACTTCAAGATCGACCAGTGGCGCGTCGGCGTGGGCTACAACCAGGAAATCGGCAACAGCACCGACTTCGTGGGTCGCGTTGCCTACAACAAGTTCGACCCGAAGGAAGGCCTGGACTTCAACGGCTACAGCGCTGAAGCCGGTATCCGTACCGCGTTCGGCCAGCACGCCGAAGTCTATGCCATGGCCGGCTACGAGGATTACAGCAAGAAGCACGGCGTCAATCCGGATGGCCAGTTCTACGGCCGCCTGGGTGGCCAGGTGAAGTTGAACCAGAACTGGGGCATCAACGGCGACATCAAGATGGATCGCCACGGTGACAAGGAATGGTCGGTCGGCCCGCGCTTCAGCTGGTAATCCCAGCGTGACCGCATCGCCACGCGCCTGATCGGCGTGGCAGGAAAGGCCCGGCATTGCCGGGCCTTTTTCGTGGGCGCGGTTTCCGCGGGGAGAGGGATAATGAGGCACTGTCATGGAGATGCCTGATGTCCGAGTCCCCTGCGCTGCAGCAACCCCGCCTCGGTTGCGGTGCCGTCATCCAGCGCGCCGATGGCGCGATCCTGCTGGTCCAGCGCGGGCGTCAGCCCGAACAGGGCCACTGGGGCCTGCCCGGTGGCAAGGTCGATTGGATGGAGAAGGTCGAAGATGCCGTGGTGCGCGAAGTCCTGGAAGAAACCGGACTCGAGGTGACCGTCGAACGGCTGCTGTGCGTCGTGGATCACTTCGAACCGGCGCTGGGGCAGCACTGGGTGGCGCCGGTGTATGTCGTGCGCACGCGGGATGCATCCATCGCGGCAGTGAAGGAACCGGAAGCGTTGCTTGCACTGGGCTGGTTCCCGCCGGATGCGCTGCCCGCGCCGCTGACCCTTTCTGCGCTGCGCGCGATGGGGCAGCTTTCGATGACTCCACCTTGATGGCAAGGCCCGGCAGTGCAGGACCTCGCCCGTTGAGGTGGTAGCAGGGCTACACCCGCCCAGCCAACAGCGCGGCACTTCGATCCAGCAGCATCCGCGCGGCCGGCGCCAATCCCAGCAGGTGCAGGCATGCGTGGATCATGCCGGGCAGGCGTTCGCAGGCCACCGCTACGCCCGCCTGCCGCAGGCGCGCGGCGTACTGTTCGCCTTCATCACGCAGCGGGTCGTACGCGCACACCAGCACCGTGGCCGGGGGCAGCCCGCGCAGGTCCTTCGCGCGCGCTGGGACGGCGTAGGCGTTGGCGTCGTCGCCGGGGTTGAGATACGCCTCCCAGCAGCGTTGCATCAACACAGTCGTCAGGTAATGGCCCTCGCCGAAGCGCTGGTGGCTGTCGTGGTCGGTGACGGTGTCGAGTGCGGGATACAGCAGCAGCTGGTGATCGATGGTCGGCCCACCTCGGTCGCGGGCAAGCAGCGCCACGGCCGCGGCCAGGTTGCCGCCGGCACTGTCGCCGCCCACCCCCAGCCGTGCCGGATCGATGTCGAGCGTGGCCGCGTGGCGGCTTGCCCAGCACAGGGCGGCGTACACGTCCTCCAGCGGGATCGGGAAGCGGTGTTCCGGTGCCAGCCGATAGTCCACCGACAGCACTACGCAACCGGTCGCGTTGGCGAGCGCCCGGCACGGGTTGTCGTAGACCGCCAGCGAACACTGGAACCAGCCGCCGCCATGGGCGAAGACCAGCCCCGCGCGCGGCTGGCTCTGCCGGTGTCCGGTGGGCCAGTAGGCACGCACGGTGATGGCCTGGCCGTCGCCCGTCTCCACGCTGAAATCGCGGACGGACTCGACGGCCTCCAATGGCCCGTGCAGGGTGGGCAGGGCCATCTCGCTCGCGCTGCGCAATTCCGCCAGCGACATCCCCGCCACCGCCTCCGGCGGCGGCAGGGTGGACAGGAAGCGGGCGATGTCCGGGTCCAAGCTCATGCGGTGATCTCCGGCAGCAGGAACGGCAGCAGCTGCGCCAGGAACGCCTCCGGTGCCTCTTCCATGACGAAGTGGCCGCAGTCGGCGATCATCGTGCCGCGCAGGTCGCTGGCGTGCGCGCGCATGGTGTCCATCGGCATGTCGGCGGTGGCGTGCTCGGCGCCGATCGCCAGCACCGGCATGGCCAACGGGGTGAGCGCGCGCTGCCGGTTCTGACGGATCGTCTCCGGGATCGCCCGGTAGTAGCCGAAGCCACCGCTGAGCCCGCCCGGTGCCGCATACGCCCGGATGTAGACCTCGCTGGCGACCGCTTCGCGGCGATGCGCCCAGCGGTCGAACATGAAGGTCAGGTAGGCCCGCTCGCGGCCGGCGATCAGCGCCTCGGGCAGGTCGCGCACCTGGTTGAACATGAAGTGCCACAGGAAGATGTTGTCCTCCGGCGCCACGAACACCGGCGGTGCATCGGCCAGGCCGGGGATCACCGCTTCGGTGATGGCCAGGCGCTGCACCGCCTGCGGCTGGTCGCTGGCCAGCGCGTAGGCCACCCACATGCCGACGTCATGGCCCACCACCTGGTAGCGCGCGTGGCCCAGCTGCTGCATCACCGCATGCAGCGTGGCGGCGATGTTGCCGGTGTCATAGCCCTGCGCAGGCGTATCCGAATCGCCCGTTCCCGGCGGATCCACGGCGATTGCCTGGAACCCCTGCGCGGCGAGTGCCTGCATGACATGGCGCCAGGCATACCAGGTCTGCGGCCAGCCGGGGATCAGCAGCACCGGCCGGCCCTCGCCGAGCAGGGCGCAATGCACGCTGCGCCCGTCGATACGCACGTGGCGGTGGCTGACGCCTTCAAGTTCCAACATCATCAGAGGATCCCCAACATGCCGTGGATCTGCGCACGACTGACCGGTGCGCCCGCGAAATCGTCGAAGATGCGGTCGGTGACCTTGATGATGTGCGCGTTGATGAAGGCCACGCCCTCGCGCGCGCCGTCTTCCTGGTTCTTCAGACAGCACTCCCATTCCAGCGTGGCCCACCCGTCGTAGTCGTACTGGGCCAGCTTGGAGAAGATGCCCTTGAAGTCCACCTGCCCATCACCGAGCGAGCGGAAGCGCCCGGCACGCTCGGTCCAGCCGCTGTAGCCGCCGTAGATGCCCTGGCGCCCGCTGGGGTTGAACTCCGCGTCCTTGATATGAACCATGCCGATGAAATCGCGGTAGATATCCAGGAAGTCCAGGTAATTGAGCTGCTGCAGCACGAAGTGGCTGGGATCGAACAGGATCCGGCAGCGTCGGTGGTCACCGACGGCGGCATGGAAGCGCTCGAAGCTGGTGCCATCGTGCAGGTCTTCGCTGGGGTGGATCTCATAGCAGAGGTCCACGCCATGGGCGTCGCACACCTCCAGGATCGGCAGCCAGCGCCGCGCCAGCTCCTCGAACGCGGCCTCGATCAAACCGTCCGGGCGCTGCGGGAAGGGGAACAGGTAGGGCCAGGCGAACGAACCGGAGAAGGTGCCCATGCGGTCCAGGCCCAGGCGTTGCGAGGCCTGGGCGGCCAGCTTGATGCGCTCCACCGCCCACGCGCTGCGCGCGGCCGGATCGCCCTGCAGGTGCGCGGGAGCGAAGCTGTCGCACAGTGCATCGTAGGCCGGGTGCACCGCCACCAGCTGGCCGAAGATATGCGTGGTGAGTTCGCTGATCACCAGCCCGTGGCCGGCCAGCATCGCGATCATGTCATCGCAGTACTGCTGGCTGTGCGCGGCTTTCTCCACATCGAACAAGCGTTCGTCCCAGGCCGGGATCTGCAGGGCCTTGAAGCCCTGGCTGGCCGCCCAGGCGGCAATCGAGGGCAGGTCGTTGAACGGGGGTTGGTCTGCACTGAACTGGGCCAGGTGCAGGCTGGGGCCTTTGATGGTGCGCATCGGATGTCGCCTTATTGTTTGTCGAGCGACAAAGAATAGGCGCACGGATGATCCCGGTCAACGCCGGGTATCGTTAGAATCGCCGCAACGTTTCTTCCCGTAGTGATGCCCCATGGCCGGACGCCCGCGCGAATTCGACAAAGACCACGCCCTGAAGCAGGCCATGCTGCTGTTCTGGGCGCGTGGCTATGAAGGCACGTCGATGTCGGCGCTGGTGGAGGCGCTGGGCATCGCATCGGCGCGGATCTACGCCGCCTTCGGCAGCAAGGAGCAGCTCTTCCGCGAGGTCGTGGCGTTGTACGAGGCCGGCGACGGCGGCTTTGCCGACCGTGCCCTGCGCGAACAGGCGGTGCGCCCGGCGATCGAACGCCTGCTGCATGACGCGGTCCTGACCTACACCCGGCGTGGTCGCGCGCAGGGCTGCCTGGTGGTCTCTGCGGCGACCAGCACCGCACCGGAGAATGAAGCGGTGATGGACTGGCTGGCCGAACACCGCCGCCAGCGCACCCAGTCGATCATCGCCCGCCTGCAGCAGGCCGCCAGCACAGGTGAGCTTGCCGATGGCGTCGACGTGCAGGCGATCGGCGACTACTACGCCACCGTGCTGCATGGCATTTCGACCCAGGCCCGCGACGGCGTGGGGCGGGCGCGGTTGCTGGCGGCGGTGGCGCTGGCGATGCGCGCGCTGCCGACCCGGGACTGATCCCGGGCAGGGTCAACGTTTCGCGGCGGCGCTGTCGCCCCGGGCTACGGCCTCCACTTCCGCCAGGCTGGTGATGGCGTAGTCGCCCGGCGTGGACATCGCCAGCGCGCCATGCGCGGCGCCCAGGTCCACTGCCGCCTGCTCGCCCTTGCCGCTGAGCAGGGCATGCACCACGCCGGCGACGAAGGCATCGCCACCGCCGACCCGGTCGAGCAGGTCCACTTCGCGCGCGTCGGAGACATACAGCTGCGCCCGCGTGCGCAGCGCACCCGCCCACCCATGCCGGGCCGCCGTGGCGGCGTCGCGCAGGGTGAAGGCCACGGCCTGCAGCGTGGGGAACCGGGCCAGTGCACGTACCGCGGCGGCCTCGGCCGGGCCGACATCCATCGGCGTGTGGCGACGCCCGAGATCGCTCAGGTCCATGCCCAGGCACGCGGCGAACGAATACTCATCACCGATCAGCAGGTCGCACTCGGCAGCGATCGCACAGTTGGCGTGGCGCGCAGCGTCCGGATCGGGATGGCTGTTCCAGAGGCTGGCGCGGTAGTTGAGGTCGTAGGAGACCGCCACGCCGTGGCGCCGCGCGGCACGCACCGCCGTGATCGCCGTCTCCGCGCTGTGCTCGGACAGGGCGGCGAAGATTCCACCGGTGTGCAGCCAACGCACGCCGTGCTGGCCGAACAGTGCATCCCAGTCGAACGCCTCCGGCTGCAGCTGCGAGGCGGCCGAGTACGCGCGATCGGAGATCCCCAGCGGCGCACGTGCGCCGAATCCACGCTCGGTGAAGTTCAGCCCCATGCGCGTGTTGCGGCCGATGCCGTCGTAGTCACGCCAGACGATCTGGCCGGCATCCACGCCACCGGCCTGGATCAGCTGCCGGGCGAGCAGGCCGAGCTCATTGCGCGGCAGGGCGGTAAGCACGCCGGTGCGATGCTCGAAGGTGCTGCACAGGCCGCGCGCGACGTTGTACTCGCCGCCGCCTTCCCACACGGTGAACTGGCGCGCGCTGCGGATCCGGCCTTCACCGGGATCGAAGCGCAGCATCACCTCGCCCAGCGCCAGTGCGTCCCAGCGCTGGCCCCTGTCAGGCGCAACCCGGAAGGCCTGGGCACTCATCGCGCCGGGCAACCGAGCAGGGCCAGATCGATGCCGTCGGCCATCCGCCGGTAGCCTTCATCGTTGGGATGCAGGTGGTCGCGGGTGATGTCCTCGGGCAGGTTCTCCGGGTTGGCCGGATCACGCAGGATCCGGTCGAAGTCGATCAGCCCATCGAAGCCGCTGCGGCCGCCGCGCATCCAGGTGTTGAGCGTGGTGCGGGTGGCGGCGGCGATCGGCTCGTAGCGGTCCGAATCACCGAAGGGGGTGATCGTGGCAGCGATCGGGCGGATGCCGTTACTGTGCAGGCGCTCCGCGATCTGCCGGTAGCCCAGCACCATGTCCTCGGCGTTGCGGCCGGCCATGGGCGGGGTTCCACCGTCGTGGCGGATGTCGTTGATGCCTTCAAACACGATGACGCGGTCCACGTTCGGCAGCGCGATCACATCGCGGTCCAGCCGCGCCAGCGCGCTGTGGCTGCGGCCATGGTCCATCACCTTGTTGCCACTGATGCCGGCGTTGACCACCACCACCTGGTCCGGACAGGCCTGCTGCAGGCGGGCGGACAGCAGTGCGGGCCAGTCACCGTTGCTGCCGCGGGTGGCCGTGGCGCCTTCGGTGATCGAGTCGCCGAGGGCGACCACCACGACAGGCTTGCGGGTACGTTCGGCCAGCACGGCGGAAACCACGTTCTGCCGGTAGGCGAGTTTGACCGCATCGCCCACGGTGGCAGCGCGGCCGTCGGCGATGCGCAGCGCGGTGCGGCGCACGGCAGGGCGGGTGGCATCCGGGAAGTACACGGTGAGCGAGACGTCGGCCAGCGCCGGTGCGGTGATCGCGACCGGGTCGCTGAGCAGGGCGGCGCCGACCGGCACCACGACATCGCCACGTCCATTGAAAGTGACCGGCTTGGCCGCGGTGGCGGTGCCGGTGAGATGGGCCGAGGCACTGCCGATATGCAGCGGTGCCTGGCCGAGTTCATTGCTGATGCGGAAGCGCAGGGCGCGGGCCGAACTGGCCAGGCGCATGTCCTGGCGTACGGTCTGGTTCGCGAACTGCACCGGGGCCTCGGGGGTGCCATCGAGACGGTCCGGGGCCGGCGAAGCGGTCCAGGCCGGCACCCAGACCTGGGCCTGGGCGGGCAGCGCCGCAGCGCTGGTGGCAAGTGCAAGAGAGAATGCAGTGATCCAGCGCAGCATGGCGGCCCTCCCAGGCGGTCAGCGGGTCAATCAGGAGAAGTAGGTGCCGCCGTTGACGTCGACGTTGGCACCGGTGATGAAACCGGCCGCATCCGACGCGAGGTACACGGCGGTATCGGCGGCTTCCTGCGGGCGGCCCTGGCGGCGCAGCGGCGTATTGCCTGCCACCGCGGTGCGCACTTCCGGCTTGGTGAACTCGTCATGGAAGCGGGTGGCGATCATGCCGCAGCACAGCGCGTTGACGCGGATGCCGCGCGGGCCCAGCTCCTTCGCCATGGCACGGGTAAACGTCATCACCGCGGCCTTGGCGGTGGCGTAGATCGCCGCGCCCGGGCCACCGCCATCGCGGCCGGCCTGCGAAGCGAAGTTCACGATCGCGCCGCCTTCGGGCATGTGCGGTACCACCGCATGCGTGGTCAGGTAGACCGAACTCATGTTGAGGTCCATCACCTTGTGGAAGAACGCCTCGTCGATCTCGGCCAGCGGACGGCGCTGGACCATGCCACCGGCCACGTTCACCAGTACATCGATCTGCGGGCCGAACGCGGCCTGGGTCGCGGCGACCATCGCCGCCACCGCCTTGGCATCGGTGACATCGGCGCGATGCACGATCGCGGTGCCGCCGGCGGCTTCGACCTGCTTGAGGGTCTCCTGCGCGCTGGCTTCGTCGTTGGCGTAGTTGATGCACACCTTGGCACCGGCCGCGGCCAGCTTGAGCGAGATCTCGCGGCCGATGTCACGGCCGCCACCGGTGACGATCGCCACCTTGTCCTTGAATTGAGTCATGAAACACTCCTGTGATGCGTTGGGGGAAAGGGAAGAAGGGGGCTCAGCGGCGCTCGACCGGGCCGTGGATTTTTTCCACGCGACCGGTGACCAGCCACAGCGCCAGCAGGGAGGCCGGCACCAGGGCCGCCACCAGGATGAAAATCGGTGCGTAGGATTCGTGGGTCATCGCCGGCACCAGCCAGGTGGTGATCAGCGTGCCGGCCACCGCGGCCATGCCGCCCAGGCCGGCGACCGAACCAACCGACTTGCCACTGAAGATGTCGCCGGGCAGGGTCTGGATGTTGCCGATGGCGATCTGGAAGCCGAGCAGCACGAAGGCGATGGTGACGACCGCCCAGACCGGATCGGTGGCCAGCACCGCGCCGATCAGCGCCGGGGCCATGATCGCGCCGCCCAGGGTGATCACCACCTTGCGCGCCTTGTCCACGCTCCAGCCGGCGCCGATCAGGCGGCCGGACAACCAGCCGCCACCGAGGCTGCCGATCATCGCGCCGACGTAGGGCACCCAGGCGAAGATGCCGATCTGCTTGATGTCGAAACCAAAGGTGTCGGCCAGATAGATCGGCAGCCAGGACACGAACAGCCACCAGATCGGGTCCAGGAAGAACCGCGAGATCAGGATGCCCCAGGTCTGGCGGTGGCCCAGCAGCTGGCGGACGTTCGGTACGTACTCGGCAACCGGCACCGCAGGCTGCTCGGCCGGCGCATCCAGGATCAACGCACGTTCGGCCGCGCTCACCCACGGGTGCTTGTCCGGTCCGGCGCGGTAGATGATCAGCCACGGCAGCAGCCAGATGAAGCCGATCGCACCGATCAGGATGAAGGTGCCGCGCCAGCCCAGCCACAGGAACAGCACGGCGATCAGCGGCGCGGAGATGATGGCGCCGATCGAGGCGCCGGCGTTGAACACGCCCTGCGCCAGCGCACGCTCACGCGCCGGGAACCACTCGGCATTGGCCTTGACCGCGCCCGGCCATGCACCGGCCTCGCTGATGCCGAGCATGGCGCGCACGATGCTGAAGGACAGGATGGAGTGGGTGACCGAGTGCAGCGCGATCGAGACCGACCACACCGCGATCGACAGCGCGAAGCCCAGCCGCGTGCCGATGATGTCGAACAGGCGCCCGAACACGAACTGGCCGGCGGCGTAGAACAGCATGAACACCGTGACCAGCAGCGCGTAGTCCTCCTTGGTCGCGCCGACATCCTGCGAAATCTGCGGCCACATCACCGCCAGGGCGTTGCGGTCGATGTAGTTGATCACCGTGGCCACGGCGATCAGTGCCACGATCAGCCAACGGACATAGGTGCGGGTCTGCGTGGTGACTTTCATTTGCCGTCCTTGCCAGTGCTGGTATCGAAGCGCTTCCAGCCGCCGTCCCAGCGCCAGCTGTGTCCGCCGCCGCTGACTTCATGCGCGCCACCCTTGGCCGGGTCATCGGCGATGCCCAGCGCCAGGCGCTTGCCACCGGCCAGGTCGAGCACCAGCACGTCCGCATCCTTGCCGCGGTAGTGGGTGAGACGGTCGATGCGGCTGTTGGCGCCGCGCACGGTTTCGGCGGTGCCGTCGTACTGGCCGTGCGGTTCGAGCACGCCGTAGAACGTGGTGTCAGCCTGGCCATCCACGCGCTGCAGCAGCATCGGCTCGCGGCGCAGATTGAACGAGGGATCGTTCGCACCGCTCTCGCCGATCAACGCGCGCGAGGGTGCAGTGCTGGCGAAGCGGTACGTATAGAAACGGCCGTCGAGCAGCCAGGTCAGGCTGCGCGCCTCGCTGGTCGGCTCGCTGGCCGCATCGATCCACACATGCTGGTAGCCGTTGGCCTTGCCCAGCACCGGACGCGCGGCAACCGCGGATTGGCTCTTGAAGCCCACGTCCATGATGTGCCCATTGAAGTGCAGCGGCAGGTCATAGCGCGCGGCCTTGGCGCCGGTGACGCGCAGCAGATCCAGCACCACCGGTTCGCCCAGCGCAGGATGCGAGAGCAGCGCCTGGGTGCGGGTGAAGCTGACGCCGTCATAGGCCCCTTCCATCCGCGCCGAAGCGATCTGGGTGTCGTCGCTGACCGCGAACAGCAGCGGGGTCGGTGCCAGTGGCTGGCCCTTCTTCCAGTCGCCACCGAAGTGGCTCTGCTCGTTCACCACCAGCGTGTTGTGCGCGATGGTCTGCCGTGCCCAGCTGGCGTTCTCCGGCAGGTAGATGCCGCCGGCCTTCGCCTCGATGTTGAGGAAGCGCGCGGCGCCGTAATCGGTGACCACGCGCTGGCCGTTGTCGTAGAACAGCCAGTTGAGCTTGTCGAAGTGGCCGTGGCCCATGCCCTGCTTGGTGTTCTTCATCACCAGCGCCTGGCCGTCCTCGCCGCCCATGCGCAGGATCGCCAGCGCGCCTTCGGTGCCGTCCGGGCCGTCACGCAGCAGGGTGGGGACGAAGGCGAATGGCTTGGCCTTGTTCCCGGCCAGCGCCTGGGCAACCTGCAGGCCCTCCGGCGAGAGCAGCACGCGCTTCTGTGTCTGGGCCACCGAAAGCAGGCGGGCATCGCCGGTCTGCGCGTACGCGATATCGATGCCGGCCACCAGTTCCTCGGTGTCCAGGCCCTTGTCGAGGATGGCGTCGTTGATCGGGAAGAAGTAGCCGCCGTAGCTGCTCTGCACCAGCGCATCCACGGCCTTGAGCAGCACGCCGTCGCGGCGCTGGAAGATGCCGCGCTGCGGTTCGTTGCGCTCGATGGCATTGGCGAACAGGATGAACGGGGCCAGCGCATACCGCTGGTAGTACGGGCCTTCTTCGTAATACCCGTCCGGCGAGAACAGCTGATCGACCTGTTTCAGGAAGCCGGCGCTGCCATCGCGTTTGCTGCCCTGCAGGGCTTTGTCGACGTAGCCGGTATCGCGCAGGACGTAGCCGGTCATGCCCACGGCAGCGACGGCCCAGGTGGCGTGGTTGTGGATCTTGTCGAAGTTCTCCGGCGTGCCGGACAGGAAATCGGCCATCGCGCGGAACACCTGCGTATCGATGGTCTCGCGGTCGGCGGCACTGAGCGTGTCGCGGATCGCGTCGTAACCCTGCGCGGCGCTGACCAGCCAGACCGAATCGTTGAGGGTCTGCCAGAACAGCCGGCCGGGGATCTGGCCGCGGCCCTGCGGGTGCGCGCCCAGGCCCGGGTAGAGCTTGGCGTAACCCAGCAGCAGGTCGCGGGCGAAGGTGGCATACGCCTTGTCGCCGGTCAGGCGGTACAGCGCGCCGGCCGCCTGGATGGCCTGGTAATTGCGCTTGTGCTGTTCGTGGGTGTAGCCGCCGCCCTTGTCCTTGGGCACCGGCACGTCGATGCCGGCCGTCATCATCGCGCGCACGCGCTGCTCCGCCCGCTGCTGTTCCTTGGCGAACAGCGGCGAGCGCGCGCCCTCGGCCCGCATCTGCGTCCACTGCGCGGCGGTGACCAGCACCGGCGCGGTGGCGGCGTCGGCGGGCGCCTGCCGGGCGGCGGGGGCGGCCTGCGCCGCGGGCAATGCGGCCCCACCAAGCGTGGCGGCGAGCAGCAGCATCAGGGGCGGGGCGTGATTCATGGCAGGGCCTCAACAGGGGTATCGGACAGCAACGGCGCGGTGGCCGTCAGCGGGTTGTCGCCCATGCGCAGGGTGGGTTCCCCGACGCGATGGCTGAAACGGATGCGGCCGCTGCGGTCGAAGCGGTTGTCGCGGATGCTGGCGAACTGCACGCCATGCAGGCGCAGGCTGGTGTCATCTGCCACGCCCACCTGCTCGAACTGGTTGCCGCGCACCTGCAGCGCCGGGCCAAAGGTGCTTTCGTCGGTGCCGCCGCGATACAGGTTCAACACCGGTCCGCCGATGCGGCGGAAGCGGGAGTCCAGCAGATCGACCTGCTCGGCGTTGTAGGTGCCGAGGTCATCGGTCTCGGCGGCCGCGGCGATCACGCTGCCGCTGATGTCCTCCACCGTGACGTTCGATAGCGCGATCCGCGCGGCCAGGCTGCCTTTGCCGGTGGCGATCACGTCGAAGGCCTTGTTGGCGGTCAGCCCGTGGACGCGGCTGTCTTCGATAAGCAGCGTGTAGTTGAAGGCCTGGCTGCCGGGCGGCACGCGGATCACTGCGTTGCCGGCGGCGTCCGGTGCGAGCGCGCCGTCGATGTCCAGCCGCGCCAGGCGCAGCGAACCGCCCGCGCCGATCTCGAACAGGCTCGGCCGCGAGAACTGCACGCTGGCTTGGCCGCGCGCGGGGCCGAGCACGCTGAGCGGATGGTCCACCGCCAGCACCTGGCTCACGGTATAGCGGCCGCGCTGCAGCTGTAGCCGGTCGCCCGGCGCGCTGGCGGCCACGGCGGCGGTCAACGTGTCCTCGCCCGGTGCGACCTGGCGCACGGCGCCACTATCCAGTGCGGTGGCCGGCAGGGTCTTGGGGTACCAGTCCACGCCGACCTGGTCGCGCGCGATCGGCGTCAGGTCGCGCGGAGCACCGGCATCGACCGCGGTGGTGGGGTAAAGAAGGCCGTTGGCCGCGCGCTGCAGGGTCAGGGACTGAGCGCGGACACCGCCGGGGAAGCCGGGTGACACGGCAGGGCTCTGCACGTTGCCGGCGAAGGTGATGCCGGAGAGGTCACCCTGCGTGCGCAGCGGATCGCGTTTCCCATCGCCGATGAAGAGGTTGCCGGCCATGCGGCTGTTCACCGGCATCGCATTGCGCTCCTCATCCAGCCCCGCGCCCAGCAGCAGGGTGCCGACCTGGATGAAGCTGTTGCGTTCGATCACCGCATGGTCGATCTGCTCGTAGCGGTTCAATGGCGCGTTGTGCGTACCGGCCATCACGCTCAAGGCGGCGGCGAAGTTGTCGCCGGCGATGCCTTCGAAGTAGTTGTCGCGCACGGTCTGGTTGCGGTTGATCACGCGCACCCCGCCGGTATGCGCCTTGCCATGGCCGAAGAACACATTGCGCTCGACCAGATTGCCATGGCCGTGGCGCAGCACCAGTGAGCCGCGCGAATCCTGGAAGACGTTGCCGCGGTACGTGTTGCCACCGGACTTGTTGGAGACGATCTCGACCTCGCCATCGCACTGCTCGAACCAGTTGTTCTCCACTACGGTGCGCGAATCGGACTGCGAATCGTGGCTGGTGCCGATGCGCATCGTCTCGCCGCCGTTGGAGCCCAGGTTGGGTCGCGGGCCGAACCAGTTGTGGTCGATGCGGTGCTGGTTGTCCAGGCCGCTGGTGGCGTTGCGAACCACCACCAGGGTGGTGCCGGCATTGGTCTTGCCCACCAGCTGGTTGTGGTCGAAGCGGTTGTGCTGGCCGTACAGCGCCACCCAGTGATCGGACTGCTGGCGGTCGGGCTTGTTGTAGCGGTCGATCACGATCCCGGTAACGCGGCTGTGGTCGGCCCACTCGCTGGCCGACCGCCGGAAGGAGATCACTTCACCGCCGGGTGCCCAGCCATCGCGGAACACAAGGTTGGAGACCTCCAGATGCGCACCGGCCAACCTCAGCTGGGACTGGCCGCTGAGAATCACCTTGCCGGGGGTCTGGGCCGTCAACTTAATTGGTTGACCAATTTTGCCGGTACCCCGGAAAAGCAGGTCGACGTCGCGCCAGACGCCATCCGCCAGGACCACCGTATCGCCGGGGGCGAGGGCGCGTACCGCAGTGGCGTATGCAGCAGCATCGCGCACCAGGTAATCGGCCGCCACGGCAGGGAACGTCGCCAGCGACAGGCTCACCAGCAGGGCCTTGGCCATGGGGCGCAGCGCCAACGGCGCATGCGAGTGTTGCAAAGTCACGGGTTACCCTCCCAGATGAACCGTAGCGACCAACGCGAGCCACGATCCTAACAGGTTGCCGGACGTGCACGTCAACCACAATCGCATACCACTTTAGGTGCATGTGGTATGCGATCTGCGCATTTTTCTGCTGCGTGCGCACATTAAATCCGTGCAAAGTGGTCTGGACGGTAGTGCGGGGTAGACTTTAGTACCAATTCATTGACATTGGTCCATCAGTCGTGAATCTTCCGGATCGAATCCGTGTAATCGGACGATCCATCCTGGGAGGGAGATCACGATGTTGCATGACCGCCGTACGGCCTCGCCACGAGGCCTCCGCCACACCGCGCTGCACAGCGCGCTGTTCTATGCCCTGTGTGCCACCGCGGCCCTGCCGCTGGCCCACGCACAGGACGCCGATGCCCCGGCCACGCCGCCGGCTGAAGCCACCACGCTGGACCAGGTCCAGGTGACCGGCATCCGCGGCACCATCCAGACCTCGATCGACAAGAAGCGCGAGGAGACCGTGGTCTCCGACGTGCTGGCGGCCGACGACATCGGCGATCTGCCGGCCCTGTCGATCGGTGAAGCGATCGAAACCATCACCGGGGCGTCCACCCATCGCGAGAAGGGCGGTGCCTCGGAAATCTCGATCCGTGGCCTTGGGCCGTTCCTCGGCTCGTCCACCTTCAACGGTCGCGAGGCCACCAATGGCAGCGGCGACCGCTCGGTGAACTTCAACCAGTTCCCGTCCGAGCTGATCAACACCGTGGCGATCTACAAGACCCAGCGCGCCGACTTCGTCGAAGGCGGCGTGGCCGGCACGATCAACATGGAGACGGTCAAGCCGCTCGAATACGGCAAACGCACGTTCCAGCTCGACGGCCGCGGCACCTGGCAGGAGTACGACGATCGGCTCAAGGACAAGGACGGCGTGGGCTGGCGCGGTACCGCCAGCTACATCGACCAGTTCGACATGGGCAACGCCGGCAAGCTCGGTGTCTCCATCGGCGTGCAGGCGCTGGAAGGCAGCAACCCGGAAGAAATGATCTCCAGCAGCTCCACCTGGGTCGCATGCGATGGCCGTGAAGTGGTCGGCGCGACGCGCAACTGCACCCAGGTCAACGGCAAGGACGTGGCCAACGGCGTGCCGTACTACCTGGTGCCCAGCAGCCGCATCTACCGCCAGTTCATCGAGCACGACAAGCGCGATTCGCAGTTCGCCGCGCTCCAGTGGCGGCCCAGCGATACGGTGGAAGTGAACCTGGATTACCAGCACTCCAAGCGCGACTACACCGAGGACCGCTCGGATCTGTCGCTGTCCTCGATGATGCGCAACCTCAACAACCGCGTGGTCACCGACGATGGCGCGCTGCTGCACCACACCGGCAGCACCACGATCGATTCCACCGGCAACTTCCTGGAGCGCCAGGAGGAATACACCGGTGGCGGGCTCAACGTGATCTTCCGGCCGAGCCCGGCGTGGACGCTGTCCACCGATCTGTCCTACTCCAACACCCTGCGTGACCAGATCGAACGCAGCACCCGCCTGCGCGCCGGTCGCACCGACGTCAACGGCCAGCCGGTCGGCGGCATCAAGAACACGCGCTACGTCGATTACACCTACGACTACAGCGGCGATGTGCCGAGCATCTATCTGGATCCGGCGTTCGATGTGAACAACCCGGACAACTTCACCGATTCGGCGCTGGTGCGTCGTCGCCAGCAGAACCGCGAGCACACCATCCGCGCGGGACGCTTCGATGCCACGTTCACCCCAGAAAGCGGCTTCTTCACCGCGATCAAGGGCGGCCTGCGCCGGTCCGAAGCCACCTACACCGATTACACCGACACCGTGGATGTCACCACCACCAATGTCGCCGCGATCCGCGCTGCCAACCTGGCCTGCCGCCAGGCCTTCCCGCAGGACGATTTCCTGGACAACGCCAGCGGCAACACCATCGACCAGTGGGCCAGCTTCGACAGCCGCTGTCTGTTCAAGGCCTTCACCGGCGTGGACGACACCGGCCTCAGCGCGGACCTGCGCAACCCGGCCAACAACGATGTCACCGAGAAGACCAGCGCGCTCTACCTGATGGGCGACTACAGCGCCGAATGGTTCGGCCTGCCGGTGACCGGCAACATCGGCGTGCGTGGCGTGCGTACAGAGGTGCGTTCGGTCGGCCTGCGCAGCGGCCTGGATGTGATCAACAATCCCGACGGCACCGTGACCCTGGAGCCCACCGGCGATTTCACCTCGCAGGTGCTCAAGTCCAGCAACACCGAATGGCTGCCCAGCTTCAATGCCGCCTTCGAGCTGCGCCCGGACCTGCTGCTGCGCGTCGGTGCCTATCGGGCGATGTCGCGCCCGGACCTGGCCGCCGAAGGCTTCGGCCGCACCTTCAACCTGGGCGAGGTGGATACCGAGTTCAACAGCGTCGGCGATGCACTGCGCAGCATCACCGCCACCGGCAATCCGCGCGCCAAGCCGTTGATGTCGTGGAACGGCGACCTCTCGCTGGAGTGGTATGCCAACGAAGACACCATGCTGTCCGGTGCGCTCTACTACAAGCAGTTCAACGGCGGCTCGATGCCGGTGATCGTCAACGAATCCTTCGATATCGACGGCCAGAGCGTGACCGTGCCGGTGGAGCAGCTGGCCACCAGCGACCAGAAGAGCGATCTGTTCGGCGTCGAGTTCACCGCCTCGCACAGCTTCTCCTACCTGCCGGGCATCTTCTCCGGGCTGGGCGTGAAGGCCAGCTACAACTACGCCGATTCCAACTTCAAGACCGAAGACCTGCGCCTGGGCGAGTCCACCGACCCGACCACCGGCGTGGTGACCCCGGGCATCGTCGAGCCGGCCAACATCTTCGGCCTCTCCAAGCATGTGGCCTCGGCGCAGGTGTACTGGGGCCTGGGCAAGCTCGACCTGCAGGCGATCTACAAGTACCGCTCCGACTATTACCAGCAGTTTGTCGGCGACCCGTCGCAGAACCGTTATGTGCGGGACAATGGCTCGCTGGACTTCCGCGCCACCTACAAGGTGAACAAGCACCTGTCGCTGTCGCTGTCGGCCAGCAACCTCACCGATGAGCCGCGGGTGTCGGATATGCCCATCCTCGGCAGCTTCCGCGAGTACACCACGTACGGGCGGCGGTATTATCTGGGGGTGCGCTACCGCTTCTGAGGTCAGTGGCGCGGTTTTTCCGACCGCGCCGCTCTCTGAAGGCGCGGTCGCGTGTCGGTCCCCAGCCACCTGTCAGCAGGCCTTTGATGATGTCCGAACCCCGTCTGTACCAGTCCATTGCCGCCGAAATCGTCGCGCTGATCGAGAAGGGCGAATTCCCGCCGGGCTCGCGCCTGCCGGGCGAACGCGACCTGGCCGAACGCCTGGGCGTGAGCCGGGTGACGGTGCGGGAGGCGGAAATCGCGCTGGAAGCGCAGGGCCTGATCACCATCAAGACCGGCTCGGGCGTTTACGTGAAGGCCAAGCCGTCGCAGGCGCCGGGCGCACTGCCCGACGTCTCGGCGTTCGACCTGACCGCCGCACGCGCGGTGATCGAGGCCGAGGCCGCGGCGATGGCCGCCAGCCGCATCACCGATGCCGAACTGGAGGACCTGGCCGGCCTGATCGCGGCCATGGTCGATCCCAATTCGGGCGAAGCGGCGGCCAGCGAGGCCGACCGCCAGTTCCACCTCTCGATCGCACGCATCGCCGGCAACCCGGTGGTGGAGCACTGCGTGCAGCTGATCTGGCGGATGCGCAACGAGCTGCCGCGGGTCAAGCAGGTCTACGCCAACGTCTGCCACAACGACGATGACACCCGCGACGAAGAACACACCCGGATTCTCGATGCGCTGCGCCAGCGCGATCCGGCGGCGGCGCGGCTGGCCATGCGCAACCACTTCCAGCGGCTGTTCGAATCGATGCTGGAAGCCACCGAGAATGAAGCGCTGGCCGAAATCCGCCGGCGGACCCAGCAGGACCGCGAACGCTTCAGGGCCGCGACCGGGCACTGAGCCCGGTGTAAAGCGGCGGGATCACTCGCCCTGGTACTGCTTCTCTTCGACCAGCTGCGAGCCGGCGATGCGGTTGATCTCGTTCTTCACTTTGACCCGCTCGCCATTGGTGCCATAGACGCCGCGGGCCAGCTGGATGAAGGCATCGTCGAAGACCTGCGCTGCTTCCTTGTCGCGCAGCTGATCCTGGATCTCCCACATGCGCTCGTTGATCGCCTTGAGCTGCGTCTTCAGCGCCTCCAGCCCGGGCTGAGCGCCCACCTGCTGCTGCCACAGCGGCCACAGACCGTCGAGTTCCTTGCGGACGTTGGCGTTCTTGCCGGCATCGGCAATGCGTTCGGCCTTGATTTCCAGGATGGTGATCTTGTCGATCAGCTCGCCAATCGATACCGGGGTCAGGATCGCGTCCACGCCATTACTCGCAACAGGTCAGAGCGGCCATGATACCGCGCACCCCCGGGCACCACCCTGACGCAGGATTTACAGAAACGTTGCGCCGATCGGGTGGCCACGCCATGGCGGCTTTACGCCGGTCCTGAGGACACTGTCGCTCTCGACGGCGCGGCCGTCATCTGGAGCGGGACACGTGGTGGGTAACTTTTCGAAACAGCGCCTGCGCTGCGGCGTGGTGCTGGTGGGGCTGGTCATGAGCGGTGCGGCCGCGGCCGCGGTGGAAGGCAATGCGACGCTGACCTCGGACTACGTCTGGCGCGGCAGCTCGCAGAGCGACGGCGATCCGGCCGTGCAGGCGGGCGTGAAGCTCAGTACGGTCAACGGCTGGTATGCCTCCGCGTGGGGCTCGGGTGTCTCGTTCCGGCCGGACAACGGCGCGCGCAGCGAGTTCGATCTCGTCGCCGGGTGGAGCGGGGCGGTGACGCCGGACTGGAGCGTGGACGTCAACCTGACCCGCTACGTCTATCCGTCCGCCACGGTCGATCTGGACTGGACCGAGCTCAACGGCACCGTCACCTGGCGACAGCGCGCCTGGCTGCAGGTCGGCGTCTCCGACAACGCGCTGGCCGGTGGCCATGGCGGCACCTACGCCCAGCTCGGTGCGCGCCTGCCGCTGGGGGAGCAGTGGCGTATCGAAGGTGCGGTGGGCCACTACTGGCTGGACAGCGCGCAGGCCGATGACTACCTGCACGGCCAGCTCAGCGTGGTGTGGCGCGTGCACGGTCCGTGGGAGCTGCGCGTGACCGGGCATGACACCGACGGCGCCGCCAAGCAGTTGTTCCCGGGCAACGCGGGATCGCGCGTCGAGGTCGCGGTGCAGACGAGTTTCTGAAGTGCGCGGGCGCTACGCCCGCCGCTTTGTCTGCGACATCGCCCAGATGCCCATCGCCACCACCGCAACGCAGGCACCGGTGACGCACACACCGGTCCAGCCGAAGCGATCAAAGACCTGCGCCGAGACCAAGGAACCCAGCGAGCCACCGATGAAGTAGCCGGTCATGTAGCCGGCATTGAGCCGGTTGCGGGCCTCCGGGCGCAGCGCATACACCACGTTCTGGTTGCTCACGTGCAGCAGCTGCGCGGCCAGGTCCAGCACGATCACGCCCAGCACCAGCGCGATCAACGAGTGCGTGGAAAAGCCCAGCGGCAGCCACGATGCGGCCAACAGCACCAGCGCCACGGTGGTGGCCAGGGCAGCCTTGCCACGGTCGGCCATGCGCCCGGCCACGCCCGCGGCCAGCGTGCCGGCGGCACCGACCAGCCCGAACAGGCCGATCGTCGCATCGCTGTAGCCATAGGGCTCGGCCGCCAGCAGGAACGCCAGCGGCGTCCAGAAGATCGCGAACATCGCAAAGCTCAGCGCGCCCAGTACGGTACGCAGGCGGAACACCGGCTCCTGCGCGAACAGGGTGCCGATCGAGCGCAGCAGCTGCAGATAGCCCAGCCCGGCGGTCTGATGGAAGCGCGGCAGATGCCGATAGAGCATGCCGGTGGTCAGTACCAGCGCGGCCGCGGCGATCCAGTACACCGTGCGCCAATCGCCCAGCGAGGACAGCGCCCCGGCCACGGTGCGTGCCAGCAGAATGCCGAGCAGCAGGCCGCTCATCACCGTGCCGACCACCTGGCCGCGCTCCTCCGGCCGCGCCAGCGTCGCCGCGAACGGCACCAGCACCTGCGCCACCACCGAGAACAGGCCGGTCAGCGCGGTGCCCACCAGCAGCCACACGAACTGATGGCTGAGCGCGCTCAGCACCAGGCCGGAGGCCGACAGCAGTGACATCACCACGATCAGCCGGCGGCGCTCGAACAGATCACCCAGCGGCACCAGCAGGATGAGGCCGGCGGCATAGCTCAGCTGGGCGACGGTCACCACCGTGCCGGCACGTGCGAACGACACCCCGAACTGCCCGGCGATGGTGTGCAGCAGCGGCTGCGCGTAATAGTTGCTGGCCACCGCCACGCCGGTGGCGAAGGCCATCAGCAGGACCTGCCAGCGGCTGAGCGGGGAGGGCGCGTCGTGGGTCATGACGGGCTCCGGATAAGAAGGGGCGCCAGTGTCTGCCTGATCTGCAAATGAGGGAAATGAATAGTTATCATCCGATGCATCTGAAAATGAGATGGTGCGATGAACCTCAAGCAGCTCGAGTTCGCGGTCGCGTTGGCCGAGGAGGGCAACTTCACCCGTGCTGCGCAGCGCTGCCACGTCGTGCAGTCAGCGCTGAGCCACCAGATCGCCCATCTCGAGGACGAACTGCAGGCCACGCTGTTCGAGCGGCTGCCGCGCCAGGTCAGGGTAACGCCCGCCGGTGAAGCACTCTTGACGCACGCACGCCAGGTGCTCGCCTCGCTGCGGCATCTGCGCGATGACGTTGCCGCCGTCGGTGGCCAGGTGCGCGGCATCCTGCACATCGGCCAGATCACTTCGTTGACCGCCGTGGATCTGGTCGCCTGCCTGGCGACGTTCCATCGGCGCTATCCGCAGGTCGAGTTCCGCCTGCGCATGGACAAGAGCGAAGTGCTGATGGCCGATGTGCGCGAGCGGCGGCTGGACGTGGCGCTGGTGGGATTGTCGCCGGGCACGCCGATCGAGGGCGCCCAGCACCGATTGCTGGCCGAGGAATCGATGGTCGCCGTGCTGCCGCCGGCCCATCCACTGGCGACGCGCAGACGGCTCTCGCTGGCGACGCTGGCCGAGCTGCCGCTGGTGGATTTCCCGCAGGGGAGTGGGGCCCGCCGGCAGACCGACGAGGCCTTCGCCGCCGCCGGACTGCCCCATCGGGTGCCGTTCGAGATCAATCACATGGCGCTGGTCGAGCGCTTCGTGCAGCAGGGCCTGGCAGTCGGCATCGTGCCGCAGGCGATCGCCGCCGGTTTCAGCGGCGTTGCCTGTGTGGCGATCCAGGGTGCACCGACCCGGCGCGTGCATGCGGTCTGGTCGAACCTGCCCACGCCGGCGGCGCGGGCCTTCATGGAGGAACTGCTGCAGCACGTGGCCCCGACACCGGCGCCACGCACCAACACCGCACTCAGGCGGCGCGCACGCGCAGGGTCAGGCCCTTGAGGAAATTGCGCAGCATCTGGTCACCGCAGGCGCGGTAGTTCTTGTGGTCCGGCTGGCGGAACAGCGCGGACAGTTCCGGCTTGGAGACCGAGAAACCGGCAGCGTCGAACACTTCGTGCATGTCCACGTCCTTCAGCTGGAAGGCGACGCGCAGCTTCTTCAGCACCAGGTTGTTGGTGATGCGCTTTTCCACCGGGCGCACCGGCTGGCTCTCGTCGCGCCCGCGGAAATGCACGATCAGGCCATCCAGGAAATGCGCCAGGGTGCGGTCGTCGCAGGGCACGAAGCCTTCTTCGTCTTCCTTGCGCAGCCAGCCGGCCACATCGGCCTTGTCGACCACGAAGGCCGGATCGGCCAGGGCACAGGTGTCGGCGATCATGCCGTCGCTGAGGTCGAGCATGTAGCGGATGCTGCGCAGTACATCGTTGTTGATCATGGGACGTCCAATACCGCCGGCGCGGCTGCGCGGCTGGCGGCTATTTTACCCCGTGCCGGGCGCGCGGCCGGCTGCGACCGGTGGTCGCTGTCATCTGGTTGCCATGAAAGTGAAGCACAGTGCCGCGATCAGGCATCGACAGGCAGTGGAGCAGGCAATGCGCAGGTGGCAGGTACTCGGGTGTGTGGGCATGTTGCTGGCGGGCCAGGCAGGGGCGCAGGCCCCGTATGTGGCGCTGGAACAGCGGCTGGATCCGCAGGCGCTGGCCGAGGTCGGGCTGACTCCGGGCCAGTTGCAGACGCTGAACCGCCTGCTGCGCCAGGCCGAGGCCGATGCCCCGGCACCGGTGGCCGTCGCGGCGCCTCCTGCCGCAGGCCCGGGTCTTCCAACGCCGGCCCCGATGTTCCCCGGGCTGGACGATGGCCCGATCCATGCCAAGGTGACCGGCCAGGTGGACGGCTGGGCCCCCGGCACCGTGTTCACCCTGGACAACGGCCAGCAGTGGCAGGTGCTCAAGGGCGAGATGACGCTCAAGACCGCCCGCAGCAACCCCGAGATCGTCGTGGTGCCGGGTATCGCCGGCCGCTGGTTCCTGCAGGTGGATGAGGACCTGCCCAAGGCGCGCGTGTTCCGCATCCGCTGACGCGACGCCCCGTAGCGGCAGGCAGCGGAGCAGCGCCCGGCTCTGCACCGGGCGGGCATCGGTGCGAAAATGGTCGGGATCTTCACGGAGTACCTCGATGACCCGTACCGCTCTGATTACCGGCGCCACCTCCGGCTTTGGCGCCGCCGCCGTCCACCGTTTCGCCCAGGCCGGCTGGCGCGTGATCGCCACCGGGCGCCGGGCCGAGCGCCTGCAGCCGCTGGTCGATGCCTACGGTCCCGAGCGCGTGCATGCCGCGGTGTTCGACGTGCGCGACAGCGTGGCGATGGAAGCGGCCCTGGCCGCCCTGCCGGCCGGGTTCGCCGACATCGACCTGCTGGTCAACAATGCCGGCCTGGCCCAGGGCACCGCCCCGGCCCAGAGCGCCTCGCTGGAAGACTGGCGCACCATGATCGACACCAACGTCACCGCCCTGGTGACGCTGACCCATCGCCTGTTGCCGCAGCTGGTCGCGCGCAAGGGCGCGATCATCAACATCAGCTCGGTCGCCGGCGTGTACCCGTATCCGGGCGGCAATGCCTATGGCGGCACCAAGGCCTTCGTCAGCCAGTTCTCGCTCGGCCTGCGCTCGGACCTGCACGGCAGTGGCGTGCGCGTGACCACGATCGAGCCGGGCATGGCGGAAACCGAGTTCACCGTGGTCCGCACCCATGGCGACCAGGCGGCCTCGGACAAGCTCTACACCGGCGCCAACCCGATGACCGCCGAGGACATCGCCGAACAGATCTTCTGGGTCGCCTCGCTGCCGGCCCACCTGAACATCAATCGCCTCGAAGTGATGCCGGTCAGCCAGTCGTTCGCCGGCTTCCAGGTCGCGCGCGACTGATCGCAGGCCCCGGAGATTCCGGCCGTCGGTCATTCCGCCCCGCCGGCGATTCCAACCCGCCGGCGATTCCGACCCACGGGCGATTCCGACCCACGGTAGCTGCCGACCGTTGGTCGGCAGGCTCCCCGATCATCCCTCCCGCGCCGTCCACACCGCCAGCTCATACCCATCCGGGTCGCGGAAATGAAACCGACGCCCGCCCGGGAAATCGAACGCGGCCCGGCAGATCGCCGCGCCGGCCGCCTGCAGCCGTTGCTGCGTGGCGACCAGGTCATCGGCATACAGGATCACCAGGGGCCCACCCGGTTGCACCGCATCGCCGGTGGTGAAACCACCGGTCAGGCGTCCATCGCTGAACTCGGTGTAGGCCGGGCCGTAATCGGTGAACGTCCAGCCGAAGACCTCAGCGTAGAACGCCTTGCTGCGCGCGATGTCGGCCACGTTGAACTCAATGTTGTCGATGCGGCGATCGTTGCCGTGTGCGGTACTCATGGACGCTTCTCGTTGAAAGGAGCCCCAGCATCGCCACCCCGGCCGCGCCGGTCTTGAACAAAACGGCCAGTCAGCTACGCCACTGCGCGCATAGGGCCGCCGCCCCGATCCCCGCCAACGCCCGCACCTCGCGGCTCAGGTGCGACTGGTCGGCGTAGCCCACATCCGCCGCCAACCCCGCCAGCCCCTCCCCCGGCATCGCCCGGGCCAGCGCCAGGAACCGCTGCAGCCGCAGAATCCGCTCCAGCATCTTCGGCCCATAGCCGAACTGCTCATGGCACAACCGGCGCAGGCTGCGCGTGCTTACCTGCAGCGCCGAACCGATCGCGGCCAGATCGTGACCACCGGCCCGCACCTGCCCGAACACCCGCGCCGCCACCGCGTGGCGGCCACCGGTAGAGCGGGGCAGCCCAGCCAGCCCCTGCGCGAACAACCGCTGCCGCGCATCGCCATCGCCCACGTCATTCAACCGCGCCGCAAGCTGCCGCGCCTGGGGTCCCAGCACCGAATCCAGCTCCACGGCGGTGCCCACCAGCTCGTCCAGCGGCACCCCCAGCCAGGCCCGCGCCGCGCCGGGCTGGAAGCGCGCCCCCAACACCTGCGCGCCGGGCATCAACTGCGGGTGTGCGGCCACCACATCCGGGCCCACCACATACAGCCGCCCATCGCGCCACAGGATGTCCACGCAGCCATCAGGCAGTACCGCGACCTCACCGCTATGGCCCACCGGCAGATCGCTGCGCCACAGCTGTCCGAAACAGCCCTGCAGAGGAGCAGGTGCCGCCCATTCGCGGTAGCGACCGGTCGCACCGGCAACGCCGGGAAGGTCATCAGAATCGGGGCGGGAAGACATGTTTGAACGATAGCGGATCAATCGAAAGAAACGCGCTTCGACAAAAAAAACGCCGGGCAAGCCCGGCGTCCTTTAAAACACTGCAGCGCCACTTACTGCGCCTTGATAGCCATCGCCTGAAGCCCCGTCCCATCCAGCTTCTGCTTGGCTTCGGCCAGCTCGCCCGCGCTGCCATACGGCCCCATGCGCACGCGATACACCGTCTTGCCGTTGATCTGCGCCGATTCCACGCGCGCGGCCAGGCCGATCATCGCCAGCTTGGCCTTGGTCGCCTCGGCATCGCCGGAAGCACCGAAGGCGCCGGCCTGCAGGATGTAACGCACGTTGCTGGCCGCAGGCTCAGCCGCTGTAGCAGCAGGCGTCGTCGCCGCAGTAGCCGCCGGCTTCGGTGCCGCCGGAGTGGCCGCAGCCGTCTGCGCCGGCGTTGCCGCCGCAGCCGTGGTCGCCGCCGGGCGTTCCGCTACCGGGGCGGGCAGCGGGGCGGTGCTCACCGGGGCCGCCGACGTGGTCGCCGCGGTGCTGGTCGGCGCCGGTGCGGGCGGCAACGGGCGGCCTTCCAGCGCCGCCTGCGCGCGCTGCGCTTCCGCCTTGGCACGTCGCTGGTCTTCCGCGCGTGCGCTGGCCGCCAGCTCGGCATCGGACATTTCCACTTCCTTGCCGGGCAGCAGGGTGTAGAAGTCGTACTGCGTCGTCGCCGGCTTGGCCGGTTCGGCGGGCGTAGCGGCGCCCGGCTTGGGCAGCTCGGCACCGACGTCGGTCTCGGCGTCGCTCACCGGGGCCGGCTGGGCGTTCGGATCCGGCTGCGGGCCGACCCGCAGGAAGCCATCACCCTCGTTCTTGAACAGGTTCGGTGCCGCCAGGAACACCACGGCCGCAATCGCCACACCCGCGACCAGCCACACCCATCCCGGGGTGCCCTGGTTGCTGTTGCGCCGTGCCTGGCTCTTGCCGCGTCGTGCTGCCATTTACTGCTTCTCCACTGCTTACATTTTTTCCGGGGCGGATACGCCCAGGATGTTCAGACCATTGGCCAGGACCTGGCGCGCGGCGCAGGCCAGCGTCAGCTTGGCGTTGCGTTCGCTTTCGTCGGCCACCAGTACCTGCGTGCCGTGATACCACGTGTGGAAGGCGTGCGCCAATTCACGCAGATACTGCGCGATCAGGTGCGGTTCCAGCGCCAGTCCGGCCGCTTCGACGACTTCCGGGAAGCGCGACATTTCCACCATCAGCCACAGCGAGGCGTCATCGCCCAGCGAGGACAGACCGGCCAGGCCCGCGGCCGGCGTGTAGCTCAGGCCCTTCTCCTGCGCCTGGCGCAGCAGGCTGCAGACGCGGGCATGCGCGTACTGCACGTAGAACACCGGATTGTCATTGCTCTGCTGGCGGGCCAGATCGATATCGAAGGTCAGCTGCGAATCGGGCTTGCGCGCGATCAGGAACCAGCGGGTGGCATCGCGGCCGGCTTCTTCGATCAGGTCGCGCAGGGTCAGGTAGCTGCCGGCACGCTTGGAGAGCTTCACTTCCTCGCCACCGCGCATCACCGTCACCATCTGGTGCAGCACGTATTCCGGCCAGCCTTTGGGGATGCCGACGTCCAGCGCCTGCAGGCCGGCACGCACGCGCGCCAGCGAACCGTGGTGGTCCGCGCCCAGCTCGGTGATCGCGCGCTCGTAGCCGCGCTGCCACTTGGAGAGGTGGTAGGCCACGTCCGGCAGGAAGTAGGTGTAGGTGCCGTCGGACTTGCGCATCACGCGGTCCTTGTCGTCACCGAAGTCGGTCGAGCGCAGCCACAGCGCGCCGCCTTCCACATACGTATGGCCGGCCGCGTTGAGCTGGGCGACGGTCTCTTCGACCTTGCCATCCTTGTACAGCGAACTTTCCAGGAAGTAGATGTCGAAATCCACGCCGAACGCGGCCAGGTCCTGGTTCTGCTCGTTGCGCAGGTAGGCCACCGCAAAGCGACGGATCGCATCGAGGTTGTCCGGGTCGCGCTCGCCGACCACCGAGTGGCCTTCCAGCTCCACCGTGGCGCCGGCCAGGTAGGCGTTGGCCACGTCCTGGATGTAATCGCCGCGGTAGCCCGCTTCCGGCCAGCCGGCGTCGTCGGGCTTGAGGCCCTTCGCACGCGCCTGGGTGGACAGCGCGAGATTCTCGATCTGCACGCCGGCGTCGTTGTAGTAGAACTCGCGCTTGGCGTTCCAGCCGTTCACTTCCAGCAGGCGCGCCAGGCAGTCACCGATCGCCGCCGCGCGGCCGTGGCCGACATGCAGCGGACCGGTCGGATTGGCCGACACATATTCCACGCCCACGGTGCGGCCGTTGCCGCTCAGGTTGTGGCCGTAATCGGCGCCTTCCTTGAGCACGCCGGCCGCTTCGCGCTGGTAGGCGCTGGGGGCGAGGTGGAAATTGATGAAGCCCGGGCCGGCGATCTCGACGCGGGCCACGTCATCGCTCTTGGGCAGCGCATCGAGCAGCGCCTGGGCCAGGGCGCGCGGGTTGCTGCGCGCCGGCTTGGCCAGCAGCATCGCGGCGTTGGTGGCGAAATCGCCGTGCTCACGGGTCTTCGGGCGTTCGACCACGAATTCCGGGGTCAGGGTATCGGCCGGCAGAGTGCCGTTGGCGCGCAAGGCTTCGATGCCTTGGCTGATCAGGGCGCGGAGGAGATTTTTCACAAGGCCTGCTTTGGGACTGGAGCGGCGGAATCGGCAATTTTAGCCCAGAAGCCACCCCGATCCATTGAACCGGGGCCGAGCGGCGGCCTTTCCCTCGCCGGATCAGGCCGTTCCGGTGCCCATCCAGCCGCGCGCGGCCATCGATACCGGGGCCCCGTCGCCGATGACGACATGGTCGAGCAGCCGGATATCCACCAGCGCCAGTGCCTGTTGCAGCAGCGTGGTGATCCGGCGGTCCTCCAGTGAGGGCTCGGCGCTGCCCGAGGGATGGTTGTGGCTGACGATCACCGCGGCAGCGTTGTGCAGCAGGGCGCGGCGGACCACTTCACGCGGGTAGACCGCCGCCGCATCCACCGTCCCGCTGAACAGCTCCTCGCAGGCCAGCGTGCGGTGCTGGTTGTCCAGGAACAGCGCGGCGAACACCTCGTTGGGCCGCGCCCGCAGCCGCTGTTTGAAGTAACGGCCTGCGGCGGCGGGGTCGCGCAGGCTTTCGCCCCGGGCCAGCTCGGCAGCCAGATGCCGATGCGCGAGCTCCAGCCCGGCCACCAGCTTGCAGCTGCGGGCCGGCCCAAGGCCGGGCAGGGCCGCCAGCGCGCTGGCCGGCAGGTCGAGCAGGTTGCGCAGGGGGCCGTGGGACTGCAACAGATCGCGGGCGGTTTCGACCGCATCCCGGCCGCGCAGGCCTGAGCCGAGGAAGATCGCGAGCAGTTCGGCATCGGACAGGGCGCCAGCGCCTTGGGCGAGCAGCTTTTCGCGGGGACGCTCGGCGCTGGGCCAGTCTCGGATCGACATGGCCCCAGTGTCTGTGGGTGGCGGCGGATTCACCATCGGTGAACCGGGCGCCATCGTGTCGGTAAATGCAGGGCAACGTGCCACGTCCGGCGATTCCTTATGACGAAAACCTGCCTCCTTATGCCGCTGGCGCATCAGGCGGTTTACGGACCATCGGGTAAGCTAATCGCCTCGGTTCGACAGGAACACCCAAGGTGGCTGACTCCCCCCAGGCTTCTCCGGCGGCCGCGCGCCCGCTGGAAGGCCAGAAGCTGTTGTTGTGCGTTGGTGGCGGGATCGCTGCCTACAAGTCGCTGGAACTGGTGCGCCGCCTGCGCGATGCCGGTGCCCAGGTGCAGGTCGCGATGACCGCCGGGGCCCAGCAGTTCGTGACACCCCTGAGTTTCCAGGCGCTGTCCGGCCAGCCGACCCGCACCACCCTGTGGGACAGCGCGGCCGAGCAGGCGATGGGCCATATCGAGCTGGCCCGCTGGGCCGACCGCATCGTGGTCGCACCGGCGACCGCCGATCTGCTCGCGCGCCTGGCCCAGGGCCACGCCGATGACCTCGTCACCACCCTGTGCCTGGCCACCACCGCGCCGCTGACCGTGTGCCCGGCGATGAACCATCGCATGTGGCTGCACCCGGCCACCCAGGCCAACATCGGCCTGCTGCGCGAGCGCGGTGCCCAGGTGATCGGGCCGGAAGACGGTCCGCTGGCCGAAGGCGAGTCCGGCCCGGGCCGGCTCACCGAACCGCACGCGATCGTGGCCGCGCTGGCCGGGCTGCGCGCATCGGCGGCTGCCGAGCCGCCGGCCACCAGCGAACTGAAGGGCCTGCGCGTGCTGATCAGCGCCGGCCCCACCTATGAAGACATCGATCCGGTGCGCTACGTCGGCAACCGCAGCAGCGGCAAGATGGGCTACGCCTTGGCCGCCGCCGCCGCCCGCCTGGGCGCGCAGGTGGTGCTGGTCAGTGGCCCGGTCCAGCTGGCCACGCCCGCCGGCGTGCAGCGCGTCGACGTGCGTTCGGCCGCGCAGATGCGCGAAGCGGTGCTGGGTGCGCTGCCGGCCGACATCTATATCGGTGCGGCCGCGGTGTCCGATTACACCCCGCGCCAGGTCGCCCCGCAGAAACTCAAGAAGACCGCCGGCAGCCAGAGCCTGACCCTGGAACTGGTGCGCACCCCGGACATCCTGGCCGAGGTCGCCGCGCAGACCAACGCGCTCAAGCTGGTGGTCGGTTTCGCTGCCGAGACCCACGACGTGGAGAAATACGCGCGTGGCAAGCTGGTGGACAAGCGCCTGGACCTGGTGATCGCCAATCAGGTCGGGATCAGCACCGGCGGTTTCGAAAGCGATGAGAACGCGGCCACGGCCTACTGGCAGGGCGGCGAACAGGTGTTCCCCGGCACCTCCAAGGCCGTGCTGGCCGAACAACTGTTGTCCCTGATTGCCCAGAGGTTGCACGCATGACCATCGATTCCTCCCTGCAGCCGCTGCAGGTCAAGCTGCTGGACCCGCGTTTCGGCGACGAATGGCCGCTGCCGGCCTACGCCACCGAGCACAGCGCCGGGCTGGATCTGCGCGCCGCGCTGGAGACCGAGCTCACCCTGCAGCCCGGCGACACCGCGCTGATCCCCAGCGGCATCGCGATCCATATCGCCGACCCGAACCTGGCCGCCGTGGTGCTGCCGCGCTCCGGCCTGGGCCATCGCCACGGCATCGTGCTGGGCAACGGCACCGGCCTGATCGACGCCGATTACCAGGGCCCGCTGCTGATCAGCGCCTGGAACCGCGGCCGCGAACCCTTCACCCTGCAGCCCGGTGATCGCATCGCCCAGCTGGTGGTGCTGCCGATTGCACGCGTGGCGCTTCAGGTAGTGGATACTTTCAGCGACAGCGCCAGGGGAACGGGTGGATTCGGCCATACCGGGGTGCGCTGACAGGGGAGTTTCATGAGCAAGGCGAAGGCGGAAGGACGGCCGCAGTGGACGACAGGGCGCTCGGTGCCGCTGCTGTCCGTGCTGCTGGTGCTGTTGGCGGTCTGGTTCGGGTGGAGCGGTGTGCGCCAATGGCGCCAGGCCGCCGTGGGTGCCGAGCTTGAGCAGTCGCGCGACCGTGTGGTCGAGGGCCTGCAGACGGCCCTGACCGGGCAACTCGGGAAACTGGCCACGCTGCTCAAGACCGAGCGCGTCGCCAGTGCGCTGGCCGGCGGCAATGCCCAAGGTGCCGCCGTCGCCATTCGCGAAGGCTGGCCGGGCGTGGAAGACGTCCAGATCCTCACCGCCGATCTGGATGCGGCCTACGCCGATCCAAAGGCCTTTGGTTACTCGCGCCTGGCGCTGCTCGAAGCGGCCATCGCCGATAACGCGCCGGTCGCCCGCGTGGTGCGTGACGCCGGCGGGCAACGTCTTGGCCTGGCAACGGCGGTCGATCTCGGCCCGCAGGGCGCGGCCGTCGTCTATATCCGCCAGCCACTGCTTCGCCTGACCGGCGTGTTCGACAAGGTCGCCGTGCCGGGCGACGGTTACCTCGCCCTGCGCCAGGGGAACCACAACGTCGTCGAACAGGGCAGCCGCGGGCTGTCCGGCGGCGCTGAAGCGCTGGCGCGTCCGATCGGGCGCAGTGGGCTGCGTCTGTCCGCGGCCGTGCCGGATATCGAACCGGGTCCGCTGGGCCTGGGGGCGATCCCCAGTGCGATTGTCGCCGTGTTGCTGCTGTTGATCGCCGTGCTGCTGGTGTTGGGCAAGGGCAAGGTGCCGTTGCCGCGCCGCCGCGGTGCGGCCGAGAGTGCCACCGACACCGGCCCGACCCTGAGCGAAAGCCTGGCCCAGGCCCCGCTGGCGGCGGCCGCCGTCGAGCGCGTTGACGAAGCGACGCCGCCACCGCCCACCGTCCCGGGCGAGGCGGTCGCGGCCGAGATCTTCCGCGCCTACGACATCCGCGGCGTGGTCGGCCGCGAGCTGACCCCCAAGGTCGCCGCGCTTATCGGCCAGGCGATCGGCTCGGTGCTGCAGGTCCAGGGCCTGCGCGACATCGTGGTCGGCCGCGATGGCCGTCTCTCCGGCCCCGAGCTGACCGCCGGGCTGATCGAAGGCCTGCGCCGCGCCGGCTGCAACGTCACCGACATCGGCCTGGCGCCGACCCCCGTGGTGTACTTCGCCAGTTATCACCTGCGCGCGGGCAGCTGCGTGGCGGTGACCGGCAGCCACAACCCGCCCGATTACAACGGCTTCAAGATCGTGGTCGGTGGCGAAACGCTGTCCGGCGATGCGATCACCGAGCTGTACCACCGCATCCGCGATGGCCAGCTGCACCTGGCGTCCGAACCGGGCAGCTTCCAGACCCGCGAGGTCAACGCCGATTACATCCAGCGCATTGCCGATGACGTGCAGCTGGACCGCCCGCTCAAGGTGGTCGCCGATGCCGGCAACGGGGTGGCGGGCGAGCTCGCCCAGCCACTGCTGGAGGCGATCGGTGCCGAAGTGATTCCGCTGTACTGCGATGTGGACGGCACCTTCCCCAACCACCATCCGGACCCGAGCGATCCGGACAATCTGGAAGACCTGATCCAGACCGTGAAGCGCTTCGATGCGGACCTCGGCCTGGCCTTCGATGGCGACGGCGACCGTCTCGGCGTGGTCACCCGCGAAGGGAAGATCATCTACGCGGATCGTCTGTTGATGCTGTTCGCCGCCGACGTGCTGATGCGCAACCCGGGCGCCCTGGTGATCTACGACGTGAAGTGCAGCGGCAAGCTGTCCGACTACGTGCTGCGCAACGGCGGCAGCCCGCTGATGTGGAAGACCGGCCATTCGCTGATGAAGGCGAAGATGCGCGAGACCGATGCCGAGCTGGCGGGCGAGATGAGCGGGCACTTCTTCTTCAAGGAGCGCTGGTTCGGCTTCGACGACGGCCTGTACGCCGCCGCGCGCCTGCTGGAGATCCTGGCCCAGCGCGAGGAGACGCCGTCGGAGGTACTCGACGAACTGCCCGACAGCGTCTCCACCCCCGAGCTGAAGGTGCCGGTCGATGCGGGCACGCCGCATGCGCTGGTGTCGCTGTTCGTGTCGTCGGTGCAGGTGGAGGACTCGCCGTTCGCCGGCGCGCGCCTGTCCACCATCGACGGCCTGCGTGCCGACTTCCCCGATGGCTGGGGCCTGGTGCGTGCGTCGAACACCACCCCGGTACTGGTGCTGCGTTTCGAGGCCGATGACGAGGCCGCGCTGGAGCGCATCAAAGCGCTGTTCCGCGCGCAGCTGCAGCCGTTGCTGCCGGGTGTGGAGCTGGGCTTCTGATCTGCGTGGGTACCGACCAACGGTCGGTACCTACCGCAGCGATAAGCGGTAGTGCCTACCCTGGCGATCAGCGGCACTACCTTGCATCCACGCCACGCGCATGGACATCCACGCCATGCACCACGTGTAGATCCACGCCATGCGTGGATGCCTTTGATCACCCCTTGAACCGCAGACCCACGCCGGGCTCGGTGAACAGATACCGCGAATCCAGCGCGGAATCGCCCAGCTTGTGGCGCAGCTTGCCGACCAGGATGCGCAGGTAATGCGTATCGTGCTGGTGCGTCGGCCCCCAGATCTCCTGCAGGATCTGCGGCTGGGTCACCACCCGCCCGGCATTGCGCAGCAGCAGTGACAACAGCGCGTACTCCTTGCGCGTCAGCGCCACCGGCGCACCGTCCAGCATTACCTCGCGCCGGACCAGGTCGATATGCAGGTGCCCATCATCGAACTGCGGCAGCACGCCCTCGCTGGACACCGTGCGCGAGCGCAGCAGTCCGCGCACGCGCGCCATCAGCTCCTGCGTGCCGAACGGCTTGGTCACGTAGTCGTTGGCGCCGGCATCCAGCGCACGCACCTTCTCGGTCTCGCTGGCCCGCACGGTCAGCATGATCACCGGCACCTGGCTCCACTGGCGCAGTTCACCCAGCACCTCATGGCCTTCCATGTCGGGCAGGCCGATATCCAGGATGACCAGGTCCGCCCCTTCGCCGACCAGCGCTTCCAGCCCGGCCTGGCCGGTCGCGGCCTGGGACACGCGGTAGCCCTGCGCGCGCAGGCTGATCTCCAGGAAGCGCCGGATCTGCGCTTCATCGTCGATCACCAGCACGCGCGCCGGGGGCACGCCGTGGGAAGCCTCAGGAATCGTCGTTGTCATCGGCAGGGTGGGGATGCAGCAGGGGCAGTGTGATGCGGATCAGGGTACCGCGTCCGTCGCGCCCCGGCAGCGCCTGCACGCTGCCGCCATGCGCGCCGATCATGCCCTGGCAGATGGTCAGGCCCAGCCCGGTGCCGTGCCGGCCCCGGTCGCCACGCTCCACGCTGTAGAACATGTCGAAGATGCGCGCCCGCTCTTCGTCGGGAATCCCGGGGCCGGCGTCGAGCACATCGATGCGCAGCTCGCCTTCGACCAGCCGCGCCTGCACTTCCACTGCCGCGCCGGGCGGGGAGAATTTGGCCGCGTTCTCCATCACGTTGAACACCGCCTGTTCGACCAGCGCCGGATGCACCCAGATCGGGGCCAGCGCAGCCGGAATATCCAGTTTGAGCAGCACATCGGGCTGATAGCGCTGCAGGCGGCGCGCGGCCGAGCCGACCAGCTCATCCACGCCGATCCAGTCGCGGTTGATCTGCAGGCCGTCATGGCCGAGCCGGGTCATGTCCAGCAGGTTCTGGATGTAGCGGTCCAGGCGCTCGCCTTCGACCAGGATGGTGTCCAGCAGGGCGCGGCGGTCGCTGGCATCCATCGCATCGGCATAGCTGGAGAGGCTGTCGGCCGAGCCGATCATCGCCGCCAGGGGCGAGCGCAGGTCATGCGAGACCGAGGACAGCAACGCCGAACGCAGCCGCTCGGTCTCGTTGCTCACATGCGCCTTCTCCAGATCGGCCACCAGCTGGGTGCGCAGCGCAGCCTGGGCGATATCGTCCACCATCGCTTCGGCCAGCTGGCGCTGCTCGGGCGTCAACCGGGGGGCCTCGCGCGGGAAGCGCATGCCGGCCACGCCGATCGCGCGGTCGTCGCCGTCCAGCAGCGGCAGGAACCACCAGCCGGCGCCGGCCAGCGTATCGGTGAAGCGCCCGCTGGGCTGGCCATGCCGGTGTGCCCAGTCGGCGGCGGCCAGATCGGTGTCGCCCGGTGCGGCGCTGCCACTGGCGCTGGTGTACTGCCCGATGCGCAGCCATGCCGGCGCATCCATCGCCTGTTCCAGCGCTTCACGGCCGGCCTGCGCGACCTGCTCGTTGCTGGGCGCGCTGGCCAGCTGCCGGCCCAGCGCCTGGCGCGCATGCGCGTGCCGGTTGGCGGCGCGCAATGCCACCACCTGCATGCGCAGGCGCGAGGCCAGCCGTCCGGCCACCAATGCGGCTGCTAGGAACAGGAAGACCGTGATCACGCCCTGGCGCGCGCTGATCGCGAAGGTGAAGCGCGGCGCGATGAAGAAGAAGTTGTAGGCCAGGAAGCACAGTGCGGCCGCGATCACCGCCGCACTGGTGCGGCTGCGCGCGGCGACCATCACCACCGCCACGATGAACACCATCGAGAGGTCGTACAGCCCGATCCAGCGCTCGGCGACCAGCGCCACCAGGCACGCGGCCGCGGTGGCGCCCAGCGCCAGCAGCGCGTCCTTGCCGGCACTGCGGCTCGGAAGGGACAGGCCGGACCGTCGCGCACGCGCTCGCGCCTGCGGCGTGCCGATGATGGTGATCTCGAAATGCGCGCCGCGCCGGATCAGCTGCTGGGTCAGCGTGCGGTTGAGCATGCGCGCGAGCGGGCGCTCCCGCGTGCGGCCCAGCACCAGCGTCGACACGCCATTGTGTGCGGCATGGTCGAGCAGGGCATCGGCAATGCTGGAGCCATGCAGCAGTTCAGCCTCGCCCCCGAGGCGCCGGGCGAGGGCGAAGGCGGCATCGATCTCGCGCCGGGTCTGTTCGTCGTGCGCGCGCGCCTGCACCGTCACCACCGTCCACGGCGCATCACGCCGTTCGGCGATGCGCCGGCCGACCCGGACCAGGTACTCGCTCTGGCCACCGCCATCGATCGCCACCAGTACGCGGCGGCGCAGTGGCAGGTTGCCTTCACCGCGCGCGGCGCGGGTCTCACGCAGGCTGCTGTCCACGCGGTCGGCCGCTTCCTGCATGGCCAGCTCGCGCAGCGCGGTCAGGTTGGCCGGCGAGAAGAACGCCTGCAGCGCCTGCGCCGCCTGTTCGGGCACGTAGACCTTGCCCTGCTGCAGCCGCTCGATCAGCTCGCGCGGCGGAAGATCCACCAGCACGATGTCATGCAGGCGGTCGAGCACCGCATCGGGCACCGTCTCGCTGACCCGCACGCCGGTGATGCGCATGACCACGTCATTGAGGCTCTCCAGGTGCTGGATGTTGACCGTGGTCCACACATCGATGCCGGCATCGAGCAGTTCCATCACATCTTGCCAGCGCCGCTCATGGCGACTGCCCGGCACGTTGCGGTGTGCCAGTTCGTCGACCAGCACCAGCGCCGGGCGACGCGCCAGCACCGCATCCAGGTCCATCTCGTCCAGCGCGTGCTGTTGATACTCGCGCTGCAGCAGCGGCACCTGCGGCAATCCCGCCAGCAGCGCCGAGGTTTCGGCGCGGTTGTGGGTTTCCACCAGCCCGATCACCACGTCCACGCCGCGGCGCAGTTGTTCGTGCGCGCGGGTGAGCATGCTGAAGGTCTTGCCAACGCCCGGTGCCGCACCCAGGAACACGGTGAGCTTGCCGCCGGCTTCGCGCTGCAGGCTGTCGGCCAGGGCATCGGCCTGGCGGGTACGGGAGTCGCTCATGGGCGGGGATTGTGCGCCCGGGACGGTACGCAGCGCATCAACGCGTTCCGTAGAGCCGGGCGCTGCCCGGCTGCCCATCCTGCGTATCCAAGGCCAGGTTCAACGTCACCACGTTCACCCGTGGCTGCCCGAACACGCCCCACTGCGGGCCCAGCGTATGCGCCTTCACCAGCGCCGCCACCTGGTCAACCGGCAGCCCACGGCTGCGCGCCACGCGCGCGATCTGCACCTGCGCCGCCGCCTGCGACAGCTCCGGATCCATGCCCGCGCCGGACTGGGTGACCAGATCGCCGGGCACCTGCGCGGCGGGCACGCCCTCGCGCGCGGCCACCGCGTTGATGGCGGCCTGCACGCGTTCCTGCAGGGCCGGGTTGCTGCGCGCCATGTTGCTGCCGGCGGCCGCCATCGGATCGTAGTTGGCGGCCGACGGCCGTGCCTGGAAGTAGCCATCGCCGACGAACGGCTGGGCGATCAGTTTCGAGCCGCGCACCTGCCCATCGCGGAGCAGCAGGCTGCCCTCGGCCTGCGCCGGAAACAGCAGCCCGCTCACGCTGGTGGTGGCCACGGCATAGGCCAGGCCGAGCAGCAGCAGGCTGCTCACGCCGAGCACAAGCGCCGGGCGCCAGGCGCTGTCCTGCTGGAGCTGGGTAGAGGCGGCGGCGCGGCTGCGCGCCGGACGGGGAACGGAAGTAGCAAGCGAGCGGTTCATGCGCCGAACACCGAGACAAGGAAGAGGTCGATCAATTTGATGGCCGCGAACGGCAGCAACACACCGCCCAGCCCGTACACGAGCATGTTCCGGCGCAGCAGCGCGGTAGCCGTGGCCGGGCGGAAGCGCACCCCGCGCAGTGCCAGCGGGATCAGCGCCGGAATCACCAGGGCATTGAAGATCAGCGCCGCCAGCACCGCATTGCGCGGGCTGGACAGGTGCATCACGTTCAGCGCCGCCATCGCCGGCAGGGTCGAAGCGAACAGTGCCGGCAGGATCGCGAAGTACTTGGAGACGTCGTTGGCCAGCGAGAAGGTGGTCAGCGCACCGCGCGTGATCAGCTGCTGCTTGCCGACTTCGACCACCGCCAACAGCTTGGCCGGATCCGAATCCAGATCGACCATGTTGCCGGCTTCCTTGGCGGCCTGGGTACCGGAGTTCATCGCCAGCCCGATGTCGGCCTGGGCCAGTGCCGGGGCATCGTTGGTGCCGTCGCCGACCATCGCCACCAGGCGGCCGCCGGCCTGCTCGGCGCGGATGCGGGCGAGCTTGTCTTCCGGGCGTGCCTCGGCGATGTAGTCGTCCACACCGGCCTCGGCCGCGATCGCGGCGGCGGTCAGCGGGTTGTCGCCGGTGATCATCACCGTGCGGATGCCCATCGCCCGCAGCTGCGCGAACTTCTCGCGCATGCCGTGCTTGACCACGTCTGACAGCTCGATCACGCCCAGCACGTGGCGGCCCTCGCACACCACCAGCGGGGTGGCACCGTTGCGTGCCACCTGCTCCACGCGCCCCGCCAGCTCCGACGGCACCGTGCCGCCCAGCTCACGCACATACGCGGTGATCGCATCGGAGGCGCCCTTGCGGATGCGGCGGCCGCCGTCCAGATCGACGCCGGACATGCGGGTCTGCGCGCTGAAGGCCAGATACTCCGCGCGGTCCGGCTCGGCGGTGGTGCAGCCCTGCTCGCGCGCCAACCGCACCACCGACTTGCCTTCCGGGGTCGGGTCGGCCAGCGAGGACAGCAGCGCCGCCTCGCGCAGCTTGCTGGCATCGATGCCGGCCAGTGCATGGAAATGCGTGGCCTGGCGGTCGCCGTAGGTGATGGTGCCGGTCTTGTCGAGCAGCAACACGTCCACGTCGCCGGCCACTTCCACCGCCTTGCCGGATTTGGCCAGCACGTTGGCGGCCAGTGCGCGGTTCATGCCGGCAATGCCGATCGCCGGCAGCAGTCCACCGATGGTGGTGGGGATCAGGCACACCAGCAGCGCGATCAGCAGCAGCGGATCGACCTGCACGCCAACGAACGCCCCGATCGCCGGCAGCGTCGCCACCACCACCAGGAAGGTCAGCGTCATCGCCGCCAGCAGCAGCGTCAGGGCGACCTCGTTCGGGGTCTTCTGCCGGTTCGCACCTTCCACCAGCGCGATCATCCGGTCCAGGAAGCTGTGCCCCGGCTCGGCGGTGATGCGCACGATGATCTGGTCGGAGAGCACCTTGGTGCCGCCGATCACACCGCTGCGGTCGGTGCCGGCCTCGCGCAGCACGGGCGCCGATTCACCGGTCACGGCGGCTTCGTTGATGGTGGCCAGGCCCTGCACGATCTCGCCATCGGCCGGAATCAGCTCCCCGGCACTGACGATCACATGGTCGCCCGGGCGCAGCTCGGCGGCCGGCACCTGGGTCTCGCTGGCGCCGGCATGCGCGGCGGCCAGCCGACGCGCGCTGAGGTCCTGGCGGGCACGCCGCAGCGAGGCCGCCTGGCCACGGCCACGCGCTTCGGCCACGGCCTCGGCGAAGTTGCCGAACAGCACGGTCAGCAGCAGGATCGCGGTGACCGCCAGGCCGAAGCCCAGCGGTGCATTGCCGGTCAGCGTGACCAGCGCGCTGACCACGGTGCCGACCATCACCACGGCCATCACCGGGCTGTGCAGCAGATGGCGCGGCGAGAGCTTGATCACCGCATCGCGCAGGGCGCGGCGCCAGCCGGCGCCATCGAGCAGGCGCTGGCGGCGGTGGGAAGAAACGTTCAACGGATACGTACTCATGGAAGGAGGTCTCAGTGCTGCGTCAGCGACAGGTGGTCGGCGACCGGGCCCAGCACCAGCGCCGGCATGAACTGCAATACGGTGAGGATGACGATCAGCGCGATCAGGGTCACCGCGAAGGTCGGGGTTTCGATCTGCAGCGTCCCGGCCGATTCCGGCGCACGCCGCTTGGCCGCCAGCTGCGCGGCCACGATCAACGGGATCACCAGCACCGGGTAGCGGCCCAGCAGCAGCACCAGGGTGCAGCTCAGGTTCCACCACACCGTGGCATCGCCGAGGCCTTCAAAGCCCGAGCCGTTGTTGGCGAACGCCGAGGTGTACTCGTAGAACACCTGGCTGATGCCGTGGAAGCCGGGGTTGGAGGTGCCGGTGATCGACGGGATCGCCAGGGTCAGCGCGGTGAAGCCCAGGATCGTGATCGGCTGCAGCAGCACCAGCAGCGCGAGCAAGCGCACCTGCGGCGTTTCCAGCTTGCGACCGAACAGTTCCGGGGTGCGGCCGGTCATCAGCCCGGCCAGGAACACGCCCAGCAGCAGGTACACGAAGAACTGCTGCAGACCGCAGCCGATGCCGCCCCAGATCGCACTGATCAACATGTTGACCATCGGTACGGCGCCGGCCAGCGGGCTGAGCGAATCGTGCATGCCGTTGACCGAGCCGTTGGAAACCTGGGTGGTGATCGCCGCCCACATGCCCGTTCCATCGGCACCGAAGCGCACTTCCTTGCCTTCCATCAGCAGCGGGCTGGCTGCGGTGGCCGAATGGCCTTCCAGCCACATCGTGGCCGCGACCGACACACTGGACATCGTCAGCATGCAGCCGAACACCAGCCCGGCCAGGCGCCTGCGCCCGGTAAACGCGCCCAGCATGAAGATCACGCTGATCGGGATCAGCAGGATGCCGATCAGTTCCAGCGCGTTGGACAGCGGGGTCGGGTTCTCCAACGGCATGGCGCTGTTGGGGCCATACCAGCCACCGCCGTTGGCACCCAGCTGCTTGGCCGCGACCATCGCCGCGACCGGGCCGAGCGGCAGCTTCTGCGTCTCCATGCCGGCCGCGGCATCGATCGGTGTCGCCTGCGGACCGGCCGCCAGCGTCGAGGGCACGCCCTGGCTGGTCAGCAGGACCGCCCACAGCAGGCACAGCGGCAGCATGAAGCGCACGCTGGCACGCACGACATCGGCGTAGTAGTTGCCCACATCGACGCGACGGTCCGCGCTGAGCAGCGCGGCCTGTTCGGCCGGCACGTCCTCGGGACGCGCGCCGAACAGCGCACGCAGGGTGGCCACCACCAGCGCCAGGCCCATCATCGGCGTCACCACCTGCAGGCCGGTGATCGCGGTCATCTGCGAGAAGTAGGACAGCTGCGCCTGGCCCGAGTAGTGCTGCTGGTTGGTGTTGGTCAGGAACGACACCATCGTGTGCAGCGCGGTATCCCAGCGCATGTTGGGAATCTGGTCGGGATTGAACGGCAGCCAGGCCTGGGTCATGAAGACCGCCTGCACCAGCACCGCGATCACCACGTTGCTGAGCAGGAAGGCGCCCACGTAGCCGCGCCAGGACATGCCGCGCGCCGGGTTCACCCCGAGCAGCCGGTACAGCGGTTTTTCAATCCACCCGAACAGCGCGTCGCCGCGCATCGGGCCACCGCGCATCACCCGGGCGAGATACAGCCCAAGCGGAAAGGCCAGCACGATGCTGGCCAGCAGGATCAACAGGATCTCGGTCATGGTCGGCTCCGGTCAGAAGGTTTCGGGCCGAAGCACGACGTAGAGCAGGTAGGCGGCGGCAACGAGCACCAGCACGCCGCACAGCAGGGAAAGCCAGGCAGACATGGTCGTGGCCTCAAACGCGGGAAAGGGAGCGCGCGGTGCTCGGGGCACCGGCGGGGAAGACAGGCAGATACAGGCTCATGGGACGTCCAGGTGGAACCACTCCACGTCAGGCGCTCATGGTCTGCCTGCCCGGCATAAACGCTCCACGCCCCAAACCGGCGCCCCGCGTAAAAAATGCATAAAAAGGTGCTTCGCCTCATGGATCGGAGCGCCTCATTCCACGGCAATGCAGATGCGCACGGCCGTGTACGTCTGGCCTGGGAACTCCGCCGGAGGGTGGATCCGGTGGCGTCTCCGCTCAGGTTTGTCGCGAGCGTGAGGGCCCCGCAGCGGTGGGCAGGCCCCTCGGCAAATGTCCCCCGGCCGCCGCCTGGCGGCGACGGCCTCCTCCTTGATTTTGCCCAGGAGCCTACCCACCGCTACAGGGCTCGCGTGTGGTGCGCGTGCTGCAACCCAGGGCTTTCAGTGGGGCGCCAGTGGTCTGGATACGCGGGGTGCTATGCCCTTGTGGGCGAAATCAAGGAGGAGGGGACGGCCGCAGGCCGGCACCGGGGGACATTCGCCGACAAGGGCATAGCGCCCCAGCGCCCGACCAACCCACCGCCCCCGCTTCCGGAAAAGTTCAGAGCGCGCTTCGTGCCTGCCATGAGGATAGGAACCAAAAAAGGCGGCCCAAAGGCCGCCTTCGTTTCAACGCCATCGCACAGCCACCATCACCCGCGCGGATCGCTCCCCATGCCCTTGAGCAACCGATAGCGCTGCAGCGTGCCCTCGATCTCCACGTCCAGCGCCCGGCGCTGCTGCTCGAACGAAGCCTGCATGCGCCGCTGCGTCACCAGCTCGGCATGCCGCGCGCGGATGCGCTCGGCCTGCTTCTCCGACACCGGCTGCCCATCCAGTTCGCGGTTGCCCGCGCCGGCCAGCAGCGTGACCAGCGCATCGCGCACGCTGGCCACGTTGTAACTCGCGGTATGGATGTTGTTGTCCAGGATCCCACTGCGCTCGGCGAACACCCGGCGCAGGTCGTCCTCGCTCTCGTACGTCGCCAGCATCGCCTGCTCGGTGCGCTGGCGGGTCTGCTCGGCGGCCAGGTCCAGGCGCTGCTGCGCGGCCTGCGCCGCGACATCGGCGCGTTCCTCGTCGGTCAACGCGCGCTGCACTTCGCCACTGCGCATGCCGCTGCGCAGGTTGAACTCCTCGCGTGCGTTGTTCACCGCCTCCTGGGGCAGCGCATCACTGCAGATCCGCTCGCTGCCCTTGTTCCAGCAGTACAGCTTCTTCGGCGTCGCGTCGGCCGTGCGTTTCTGCGCCTGGGCAGGCAACAGCGGCACGGCCAGCAGCAGGCCGACAACGGTGAACGTGGCAAACCTGGACATGAAAGCCCCCTGCTCTCAACGCGTAGGACGGCTGCCGTAGCGGGAACGATAGTCCTCCAGCGGCTGCCGGTAGCCCACAAGTTCCGGATTTCCGGAGGCAAAATCAAGCAGGTCGGCCAGCGTAGCCACCGCGACCACCGGAATCCCGGCTTCTTCGGCGACGGCCTGCGCGGCGGAACGGGGGTCGGTTTCCGAGGCGATCTCCTGGCGGTCCAGGGCCACCACGATGCCGGCCGGGGTGCCGCCGGCGCCCTTGATGATCGCCAGCGCTTCGCGGATCGCGGTGCCGGCGGTGATCACGTCGTCGACGATGAGCACGCGCTTGCCGTTCATGTCGGCGCCGATCAGGTTGCCGCCTTCGCCATGGTCCTTGGCTTCCTTGCGGTTGAACGACAGCGGCAGGTCGCGGCCGCGCTGGGCGAATTCACAGGCGGTCGCGGTAGCCAGCGGGATGCCCTTGTAGGCCGGGCCGAACACGACATCGAACTTCAGGCCGGTGGCTTCCACGGCATCGGCGTAGCAGGCCGCCAGCTGCGACATGCGCGCGCCGGAATCGAACCGGCCGGCATTGAAGAAATAGGGGCTCAGACGGCCGGACTTCAGGGTGAACTGGCCGAAACGCAGGGCATCGGCGGTCAGGGCCAGTTGCAGGAAACGGTGGCGATGGTCGCTCATCAAGACTCAATTCAATTCATTTGGAGCGCAAATCCTAATGCATGTCTGCATTTTTCGGCTCGCCGGCCCCTGCGGCCCGGTGTCGCACAGGGTGGCGAGACGATCCCGGGGCGCGCGGGGGCAGGCTATCCGCATCCGTTTCCAGCCAGCCCCTGCAAGGGCCGAAACGGTATGCTCTTGCCGGTATCGTTCCAGACCCGGGTCAGCATGCGCATCATCAGTTTCAACGCCAATGGCATCCGTTCCGCCGCCACCAAGGGCTTCCTCGAGTGGTTCCGCGCCCAGGACGCCGACGTCCTGTGCATCCAGGAAACCAAGGCCCAGGAAGACCAGCTGACCGACCCGATGTTCCGCCCGGACGGCCACCACTGCTTCTACCGCGACGCCATCACCAAGAAGGGCTACAGCGGCGTGGCGATCTACAGCAAGCGCGAGCCGGACCAGGTGATCACCTCGCTGGGCTGGGCCCCGTTCGACGATGAAGGGCGCTACATCGAGGCCCGCTACGGCAATCTCAGCGTCGTCTCCTTCTATATCCCCTCGGGCAGTTCGGGCGACCTGCGCCAGGGCTTCAAGTACGAAGTGATGGAATGGCTGCGCCCGATCCTGGCCGGCTGGCTGGCCAGCGGCCGCGACTACGTGCTGTGCGGCGACTGGAACATCGTGCGCTCCGCGCTGGACATCAAGAACTGGAAGTCCAACCAGAAGAACTCCGGCTGCCTGCCGCCCGAGCGTGACTGGCTCAACGGCCAGTGCGTGGACGCCGACCAGGCGCTGGATATCGCCGCCGGCCAGGGATGGACGGATGCCTACCGCCTGCTGCACCCGCAGGGCGAGGACTACACCTGGTGGAGCAACCGCGGCCAGGCCCGCGCCAACAACGTGGGGTGGCGCATCGACTACCAGTTCGTCAGCCCCGGCCTGCGCGACCGCCTGCGCAGCTGCTCGGTCTACCGCGATGAGCGCTTCTCCGACCATGCCCCGTTCACGGTGGACTACGCCCCATGACCGAGGCGGACGCGCCGGTGTCCTACAAGGGCTGGGCCGGGATCAAGCGCGCCTTCGGCACGCCCTCGGCGCTGACGATGGCCTTCCTGGGCTTCGGCAGCGGCCTGCCGTTCCTGCTGATCGCCTCGCAGACCCTGTCCACCCGCCTGCGCGATGTGGGCCTGGACCTGAAGAGCATCGGCCTGATCAGCCTGGCCAGCTTCTTCTACCTGATGAAGTTCGTCTGGGCACCGTTGATCGACCGCTACGCCTTCCCGCTGGTCAGCGCGCTCGGCCGCCGCCGTTCCTGGCTGCTGGCCTCGCAGATCGGCGTCACCGGCGGGCTGTTCGCACTTGCCTTCGTCCGTCCCGAGCTCGGCGTCACCCCGCTGGTGCTGTGGGTGCTGGTGGCCTCCTTTGCCGGCGCCACCCAGGATTCGGTGGTCGATGCCTACCGCATCGAGATCGCCCCGGAGAGCGCGCAGGCCGCGTTGGCCGCCACCTACACGTTGGGCTACCGGATCGGCCTGATCCTGGCCGGCGCGGGCGCGCTCTACCTGGCCCAGTTCGAAGGCTGGATCGTGGCCTACCTGGCCATGGCCTCGCTGATGCTGCTGCCCATCATCACCACGCTGGTCTGCCGCGAGCCGGTCCAGCCGGAAGTGCGCATCCAGCGCCGCATCGATTTCTTCGGCGCCTTCTGGCAGCCCATCAGCAGCTTCTTCAGCGCCAATGGCGTGGCGCTGGCACTGGCGCTGCTGGCGTTCGTGGGGCTCTACAAATTCCCCGACCAGGTGATCGGGGTGATGTCCGGTCCGTTCTATCTGGATTCGGGCTTCACCAAGGCCGATATCGCCACCGTCTCCAAGCTGTTCGGCGTGTGGATGGGCATCGGCGGCGCGTTCCTCGGCGGCATCGCGGTGGCCGCGTTCGGCTTCCGCCGCATGCTGCTGGTCGCCGCGCTGGGGGTGGCGCTGTCCAACCTGGCGTTCCTGCTGATGGCGCACAACCCGGGCCAGCTGTGGGCGTTCTATGCTGCGCTGAGCGCGGACAACCTGTTCCAGGGCTTTGCCGGTACGGTGCTGGTCGCCTTCATGTCGTCACTGACCGACCGCAACTTCACCGCCACCCAATACGCGCTGCTGGTCTCGCTGGCCAACCTGCCGGGCAAGTTCGTCGGCGGTGTCTCGGGCTACATCGTCGAAGCGAGTTCCTACAGCACCTTTTTCATCCTCAGCGCCACCACGGTCATCCCGACCCTGCTGCTGCTGATCTGGCTGTGGCCGCGGATCCGGGACCGCAGCACGGCATAAGCGGTTTGCGTGCCGGCAGAGCCTGTTGGATCATGCCGGCACAACGGCCGTGGGGACGGCATCACGCCAACGGGGAGAACGATGGCTGATCTACTGCTGCGGGATGTGGACCCGCTGTTGCTGGAACGTATCCGCCGGATCGGGGCCGCCCGCGGCTGGACCCGCGAGGACACCTGCATGGCGCTGCTGGAACAAGGCCTGTTCGCCAGCGAACTGGAGGTCCGCAGCGGCTTCCACGATCCCGAGGTCGACGCGCTGGCCGCTGCCATCGCGGCCCTGCAGGCCCTGCCGGACGCGCAGGGGCTGTAACGGCGGCAAGCGCCGAACAGCGCATCGGCGATCACAGCCGCAGGGCAGCGCCCGCCGCCGTGGCCCTTCAGGCCGGGTGGATCGCCCCGAGAACCCGCGGTCCCCGCGCGCCACTCACGCTCGGCAGGTTGCCGGGCAATCCGGCCAGGGTGCGCTGCGCCAGCCACGCGAATCCCATCGCCTCCAGGTAATCCGGATCCAGCCCGTGCACCGCGCTGGATTCAATCACCACGCCCGGCAGCCGCGCACGCAGGCGCCGCAGCAGCTGCGGATTGCGCACGCCACCGCCGCAGACCAGCACCCGCGTCGCGCCCGGCAGATGCGCCAGCAGTGCATCGGCCACCGTCGCGGCGGTCAGCTCGAGCAGGGTCGCCTGCACGTCCGCGCCGGAGACCTGCCCCTCGCCCAGCTGCGCCTGCGCCCAGTCCAGGTGGAACTGCTCGCGCCCGGTGCTCTTTGGCGGTGGCAGCGCGAACCAGGGATCGGCCAACCAGCGGGCCAGCAGCGCCGCATCGACCTGGCCACTGGCCGCGAACGCGCCCTCCGCATCGAACGGTGCGCCGCGATGGCGCTGGCACCAGGCATCCATCAGCGCGTTGGCCGGGCCGGTATCGAAGCCGCGCGGTGTCCCGTCGCGCGGGATCAGGGTGAGATTGCCGATGCCGCCCAGGTTGAGCACGGCGCGGTCTTCATCGCTGTCGCCCAGCATCGCCAGGTGGAAGGCTGGCATCAGCGGCGCGCCATGCCCGCCGGCGGCCACATCGCGGCGGCGGAAATCGGCCACGGTGGTGATGCCGGTGAGTTCGGCGATGCGGTTGGCGTCGCCGATCTGCATCGTGAAGGCGGGATCGGCCAGCGGCCGGTGGCGCACGGTCTGCCCATGCGAGCCGATCGCGTGCACCCGGGTGCGGTCGACCCGCGCGCTGTCCAGCAGGCGGTTGGCGGCCGCGGCGAAGGTGATCCCGACCTGGGCATCAAGCCGGCCGAGCGCGTCCAATGAGGTGATGGTGCCGCCCTCTCCGAGCGCGATCAGTTCGGCGCGGATCGCCGGATCCCAGTCGTGGGTCAGGCCTTCGACAAAGCGGCAGCCGCCCTCGGCGGGGAACTGCACCAGCGCGGCATCGATGCCGTCGGCGCTGGTGCCGGACATCAGGCCCAGGTAGAGCGGGGTAGTGGGATCAACAGCAGAGGTCATGGCCAGGCGGTCCAACGGGTTGCGTGCAGCTTCCGCGCAACCCGTTGCCGCCGTCAATCAATGCGATCAGCCGCGGTTGGACTTGACCGGCTTGCCGGCCTTCGCCGTGGCCGTATCGGCGGCCTTGGCCTCCGGTGCCGGGCTGGCATCGGCGTAGATCAGCTTCTCCATGCCCTGGATGCGCGCCAGCGCCGGGGCGGTCTGCGCACGGAAGGCGGCCAGCTCGGCGCCCTGCAGCGGCTCCGGCGGCGGCATCGTCACCGACAGCGGGTTGCGGTGCACGCCGTTGACGCGGAATTCGTAGTGCAGGTGCGGGCCGGTGGCCAGGCCGGTCGAGCCGACGTAGCCGATCACCGTGCCCTGCGCCACGCGCTGGCCGGTCTTGATCTTGCCGAACCGCGACATGTGCCCGTACAGGGTGGTGTGGCCGCGGCCATGGTCCAGGATCACCACGTTGCCGTAGCCGCGCTGGGTCCCGGCGAACTGCACGCGGGCATCGCCGGCGGCCATGATCGGGGTGCCGGTGCGCGCGGCGTAGTCCACGCCCTTGTGCATGCGCATCTTGCCCAGCACCGGGTGCTTGCGCGCGCCGAAGCTCGAGCTCAACCGCGCGAACTGGATCGGCATGCGGATGAAGCTCTTCTTCAGCGGCCGGCCGCTGGCGTCGAAGTACTCCGACTTGCCGTTGCGGTCGAAGCGGAAGCCGCTGTAGGTCTTGCCACCCGAGCTGAAGGTCGCCGCGAGGATCTTGCTGGTGTCCACCTTCTCGCCTTCGCGCCAGGTTTCATCCATCACCACGCTGAAGCGGTCGCCCGGCTGCAGGTCCTTGGAGAAGTCGATGTCGTACTTGAAGATCTCGTCGGTCATCGTCGCGATCGCCGAGGGCGACAGGCCCGCCTTGCGCGCGGCGGCATACAGCGAGCTGGTGATCTCGCCACTGGCGACCACGCGGCGGGTGGAGCTCTCGCGCTTGCTCACCGTTTCGGTGATCTTGTCGCCGGCCAGGGACAGCTCCACGCGGTTGTCGGCATCGCGGTCGAAGCGGATCGTGCGCAACTCACCGGACAGCGGCAGGTCGAAGGCGATCTCCGCACCGGGGCGCAGCTTGGTCAGCGATTCGCGTACACCCGGGTGCTCCAGCACCTGGTGCATCACCGTGGCCGGGATGCCGGCCTGGTCGAACAGATTGCTCAGGGTCTGGCCGCGCTGCACGCGCAGCACCTGCCAGCTGTCGCCCGGGGTCTGCTGCTGGCGTTCCAGCGACAGCGGCGGCAACGGCAGCGCCAGGGTCGAATGGCTGACCGAGTAGGGCGAGTCGATGGTGTGCGAGAAGCCGGGGACGATCGTGGCCACCAGGGCGCCGATGGTGGCGAACAGGCTGGCGTGCATCCAGTGGCGGCGGGTCCAGCGCTGGTTGAAGGCCGCAGGAAGATGCTGTTTGAGCTTCCGATGGAGGGCGGTGTCGTGGAGGACGTGGAGACGTTCCTTGAAGCGCTGCTTGCGCGCGCGGCCTTGATCGGAATTGAGCATCGTCGGTCTGTTCCTGGCTGGCCCGGGAGCGCGGGCCCAAACGTCGGTAACATAGACAGGTATAAATACCGCGTCAAACCCTTGTGCCTATTGGCTTTTGTGAAGCACCTGCGGTTAACTTGTACTTAACGTCATTCATATAAATAAGGCATTGCCGGGAGTTGTCACGTGTCCTCGATTGAAGAAGCCATCGCCCTGATCGGGCGTGGCGCCGATGAGATCCTCAAATCCGACGAGCTGCGCCAGCGTCTGGAAAGCGGCCGCCCGCTGCGGGTCAAGGCCGGCTTCGACCCCACCGCCCCGGACCTGCACCTGGGCCATACCGTGCTGCTGAACAAGCTGCGCCAGTTCCAGGACCTCGGCCACCAGGTGATCTTCCTGATCGGCGACTTCACCGGGATGATCGGCGACCCCTCGGGCAAGAACGTCACCCGCAAGCCGCTCACCAAGGAAGATGTGCTGGCCAATGCGCGTACCTATGAAGACCAGGTCTTCAAGGTGCTGGATCGCGAGAAGACCGAAGTGCGCTTCAACTCGGAGTGGTTCGGCAGGATGGCCGCGGCCGACATGATCCGCCTCGCCGGCCAGCACACCGTGGCGCGCATGCTCGAGCGCGACGACTTCGCCAAGCGCTATGCCGCCCAGCAGTCCATCGCGCTGCATGAGTTCCTGTACCCGCTGGTGCAGGGCTACGACTCGGTCGCGCTGGAAACGGACGTCGAACTCGGCGGGACCGACCAGAAGTTCAACCTGCTGATGGGCCGTGGCCTGCAGGAGCACTACGGGCAGAAGCCGCAGATCGTGCTGACCATGCCGCTGCTGGAAGGCCTGGACGGCGTGGCCAAGATGTCCAAGTCGCTCAACAACTATATTGGTATCAGCGAACCGGCCATCGACATCGTCACCAAGACCATGAAGATCGGCGACGACCTGATGTGGCGCTGGATCGAGCTGCTCTCCTTTGATATCAGCCAGGCCGAGGCCAAGGCCCTGCGCGAGCAGGTCGACGCCGGCGGCTTGAACCCGCGCGAGGTGAAGCTGCGCCTGGCCCGTGAGCTGACCACGCGCTTCCATGACGCCGCCGCGGCCGAACAGGCCATTGCCGGCTGGAACGCCGCCGTCACCGGGCAGGGCGATGTGACCCTGCTGCCGCTGCAGGAAGTGATCATTCCCGCCGAGGGCCTGCGTATTGGTGCACTGCTGACCGCTGCCGGCCTCACCCCGAGCAACTCCGAGGCCTCGCGCAAGCTCAAAGAGCGTGCGGTGAAGGTGGATGGCGAGGTAGTGGACGACGCCCAGCAGGTGTTCGTGCCTGGTTTCGAGGGCCTGCTGCAGGTCGGCAAGCGCACCTTTGCACGCGTGCTGCTGGTCGCCGCCTAAGCGGCACAAGGGGTTCGGGCGATCCGGACCCCTTTCAGCATGAATGGGAGGGCGGCAACGTGAAAAAATGTCACGTACCCCCTTCACAAACGGCCCCGATAGGGACATACTTTCCCTCCCCCGACGCAGGGGCCACCGCAAGGCGGCAACCGCGAAGGAACAGGACTTCAACTACTTCGAAAGAAGGTGTTGACGGAAACGAAAAGCCTGACATAATAGGCGGCTCGCA
>NZ_JBEUMH010000017.1:0-66819 GCF_041080745.1 Stenotrophomonas sp. JAG2
CGCCGGTGGCCGAGCCGCCGCGCCGCGCGCGCGCCGCCGCTGCCGCCGTACCTGCAGCGCCCGCGCCCAGCGCCGTCGCCACCGGTGGCGCGCCCAAACCCGGTCGCATGCAGACCAGCAATGTCCGTTCGGGGCAGCAGCTGTATGCGGAAAACTGCGACTTGACCGTCATGGCCACCGTCGGCGCGGGCGCCGAAGTGATCGCCGACGGCAGCATCCACATCTACGGTACGTTGCGGGGCCGTGCCCTGGCAGGTGCCCAAGGCAACACCACGGCGCGTATTTTCTGCCGTGAATTCCACGCTGAACTGGTCGCCATTGCCGGCCACTACAAGGTACTGGACGATGTCCCGGACTCCCTGCGCGGCAAGGCCGTGCAGGTGTGGCTGGAACAGGACCAGATCAAGATCGCTGCGCTGGACTGACGCAGCCCCCAAACAGAAGAATCAGGAGAAATCCTTTGGCTGAAATCATCGTAGTCACCTCCGGCAAGGGCGGCGTCGGCAAAACCACCAGCAGCGCCAGCCTGGCCTGTGGGTTGGCGCGTCGTGGAAAAAAGGTGGCGGTGATCGACTTCGACGTCGGCCTGCGCAACCTGGACCTGATCATGGGCTGCGAGCGCCGCGTGGTGTACGACTTCGTCAATGTCGTGCACGGCGAAGCCACTCTCAAGCAGGCCCTGATCAAGGACAAGCGCTTCGACAACCTGTACGTGCTGGCTGCCTCGCAGACCCGCGACAAGGACGCGCTGACCCAGGAAGGCGTGCGCAAGGTGCTCGACGATCTCATCGCCGACGGCTTCGAATACGTCATCTGCGACTCCCCGGCCGGCATCGAGAAGGGTGCATTCCTGGCGATGTACTACGCCGACCGTGCGGTCGTGGTGGTGAACCCGGAAGTGTCCTCGGTGCGCGACTCGGACCGCATCATCGGCCTGCTCGACTCGAAGACCCACAAGGCCGAATCCGGCAAGAACGTGCCGGCCTTCCTGCTGCTCACGCGCTACAGCCCGGTACGGGTGGAAAGCGGCGAGATGCTCAGCATCACCGACGTGGAAGAAGTGCTGGGCCTGAAGGCCATTGGCGTGGTGCCCGAATCGGGCGACGTGCTCAATGCGTCCAACAAGGGTGAACCGGTCATTCTGGACCCCGAATCGGCGGCGGGCCAGGCATACGAAGATGCGGTGGGCCGCATCCTTGGCGAAGAGCGTCCGATGCGCTTCACCACCGTGGAGAAGAAAGGCTTCTTCAGCAAGCTGTTCGGAGGGTAAGCATGGGACTGTTCGATTTCCTGAACCGAAAGAAGACCACTGCCGAAACGGCCAAGAACCGCCTGCAGATCATCATCGCGCAGGAACGCAGCCACCGCGGCGGCCCGGACTACCTGCCCCTGCTGCAGCGCGAGCTGCTGGAAGTGATCAAGAAGTACGTCAACATCGACGCTGATGCGGTCAAGGTCGATCTGGTCAAGGACGGTGAGCACGACGTGCTCGATATTTCCGTCGCCTTGCCGGAAGGCCCGCAGCAGCCCTGATCGACATCGCCCCTTCCGGACCGGAAGGGGCGGTTGAGCGGCAACCCATGAACGACGCTGCCCCCACCGCCGAACCGCAGGTCACCCGCGTCGGCGATATCCGTTTCGACGATGCCCATGCCCTGCTCGCCGCCCACCATCTGCACCTGCATCGTGTGGCCGAAGGCGCGCCGATTCCGGGCAGCTATTGGGGCGAACCCGAGGCCGGCATCATCGGCAGCGACGTGTATGTCCGCGATGACACGCCGGTGCACTCGATGCTGCACGAAGCTTGCCACCTGATCGTGCTGCCGCCGGAGCGGCGTGCGCTGGTACATACCGATGCCACCGATTCGGTGCCCGAAGAAGACGCCACCTGCTACCTGCAGATCGTGCTGGCCGGCAGACTGGCCGGTGTCGGCAGTGCGCGGTTGATGGCCGACATGGATGCGTGGGGGTATACGTATCGGTTGGGGTCTACGAGAGCCTGGTTCGAGCAGGATGCGGAAGATGCAAAGGCGTGGTTGGTCGAACGCGGTCTTCTTGCGGCGTAAATCCGCACGTGCGGTCATTCCCGGCGGCCTTGATCCCCGGTAGTGCCGGCCGCTGGCCGGCAACCTCCTGGACAAGTGACGCATCGCCTGGTTGCCGGCCAGCGGCCGGCACTACCGCCCTCAGCCCTGCCCGGCCATCGCGCGCAGGGTAATGCCCACGATGTAGGCCAGATACGTGCCCGTCGCGTAGCCCATCGTGCCCAGCAGCACGCCGACCGGGGCCAGCGAGGGATGGAACGCCGCGGCCACCACCGGGGCCGACGCCGGCCCACCGATATTGGATTGCGAACCGATCGCGAAGTAGAAGAACGGCACCTTCAGCGCGCGCGCCAGCGCCCATAGCAGCACGATGTGCACGGCGATCCAGATCAGGCCGAGCAGGAACAGCCACGGGCGGTCGAGCAACGCGAGCAGGTCCATCTGCATGCCGATGCAGGCGATCAGGAAGTACAGCAGCAGCGAGCCCAGCTTGGAGGCCCCCGCACCTTCGAGGTTGCGTGCACGGGTGAAACTCAGCGCCAGGCCGCAGGTGGTGGAGATCACCACCACCCAGACGAACGGCGCGTCCAGGCTGAACTGCGACGCCCAGGCCACGTGCCCCTTGAACCACGCCGAGACCGGCCCGGCGATCGCATGCGACAGCCCCACCACGCCGAACGCCACGGCCACGATCAGCATCAGGTCGGTGAGGCTGGCCACGCGTTCGTGCTGCGCCTGGAAGGCCTGGATGCGCAGCTTCAACGCGTCGATGCCCGAGGTGTCGGCACCGCTGCGCGCATCGATCTTCGCCGAACGGCCGGCCATGAAGATCAGCACGGCCATCCACACGTAGCCGACGCCGACATCGACCACCGCGAACTGCCCGAAGGTGGTCGCGTTGACGTCGAACACTTCGCGCATGGCGAGCATGTTGGCGCCGCCGCCGATCCAGCTGCCGGCCAGCGCGGCCATGCCGGCCCAGGTATCGCCAGCGACGGTGGCCGGATGCAGCCACTTCATCAGCTGGAAGGCCACCACCGCGCCGATCATGATGCTCAGCGAGGCGCCGAGGTACATCACGATCAGTTTCGGGCCCAGCCGCAGGATGCCCTTGATGTCCACGGCCAGCGTGAGCAGCACCAGCGCGGCGGGCAGCAGGATGTCGCGCGCGACCGGGTTGTAGAGATGGGTGTTCTGGCCGTCGATCAGGCCAACGGTGTTGTACACACCGGGAATCAGGTAACACAGCAGCAACGCGGGCACGTAGGTGTAGAAGCGCTTCCACAGCCCCTGCTCGCGCGAGGCGGTCCAGAACACGGCACCGAGGGTGGCGGCGATCAGGCCGAAGACGACGATGTCGTTCTGGATCAGGGCAGGTGCTTTCACGGAGATGGGGTGCCTGGGTCGTGCCGGCCGCGGGCCGGCAACCTCATGAGTACTGAAAGCGCGGTGCAGATGCCGGCCAGCGGCCGGCACTACGGATGAAGATACAGATGCTGGCCTGCGGCCGGCACCAGCGATGCAAAAGCGCCGCCCCTGGGGGCGGCGCTTCAAACCGGCTTATTCGCCGATGTGCTGCTTCAACCAGCCGTTGACGGTGTCGTGCCACTGCACGCTGTTCTGCGGCTTGAGCACCCAGTGGTTCTCGTCCGGGAAGTACAGGAACTTGGACTCGATGCCCTGGCGCTGTGCGGCGGTGAACGCTGCCAGGCCCTGTTCCACCGGAATGCGGTAGTCGAGCTGGCCGTGCACGATCAGGATCGGCTTCTTCCAGTCCGACACGTGGTTGACCGGGTTGAACTTCTCGTAGCTGGCGGCCTTTTCGTACGGCGTGCCGCCCTGCTCCCACTCGGTGAACCACAGCTCTTCGGTGGCGTAGCCCATCATGCGCTGGTCGAACACACCGTCATGATTGACCAGGCACTTCCACGGCTCGTTCCAGTTGCCGGCGATCCAGTTGACCATGAAGCCGCCGTAGCTGGCACCCAGCGCGCACGCCTTGTCGCCGTTGAGGAACGGGTACTGCTTCTGTGCCGCGGCCCAGCCCTTCTGCAGATCTTCCAGCGGGCGGTCGCCCCAGTGCTGGCTGATCGCATCGGTGAAGGCCTGGCCGTAACCGGTGGAGCCGTGGAAGTCGATCATGACCACCGCGTAGCCCTGGCCGGCGTAGGTCTGCGGGTTCCAGCGGTAGCTCCAGCCGTTGCCGAAGCTGCCCTGCGGGCCGCCGTGGATCAGGAACGCGACCGGGTAGCGCTTGCCTTCCTGGTAGTTGTACGGCTTGACCACGTAACCGTGCACGGTCTCGTTGTTCCAGCCCTTGAACTGGAACTGCTCGTAATCGCCGAAGGCGACATCGGGCAGCATCTCGCCGGCGCTCGGGGTGATCTCGCGCGGGTTCGCACCATCGAAGGCGGCCACGACGATCTGGTCGCCGCTCTTCAGGCTGTTCTTCGTATACGCCAGCGTGGTGCCGGCGATCACCGGCGAGCCGATGCTGCCGCCGTCGACCACGACCTCGGCCTCGCCGGTGGCGATGTCGACGCCGAACAGGCGGTGCTCGCCCATGTCGTCGGCGCTGGTGTAGATCAGCGTGCCGTCACCGGACAGCACGATCTCGCCGGCCGAACGATCCCACTTCGGTGCGATCTCGCGGGTCTTGCCGGTGGCCACGTCCATGGCCATCAGGCCGAAGCGGTCCGCTTCGAAGCCCGGGCGCTTCATGGCGCGGTAGTACAGGGTCTTGCCGTCGGCGCTGAACACCGGGCCGGCATCCCAGGCCGGGTTGGACGCGGTCAGGTTGACCGGCGCCTGCTTGCCCTCGGCATCCAGGCGGTACAGGTCGAAGTTGGTCGACCACGGCTCCTGCTTGCCGGCCACGCGGATCGCAGCGACCACGGACTTGCCGTCCGGCGACCAGGTGAAATCGTCATTGCCACCGAACGGCTTGGACGGCGCATCGCCGGCCAGCGTCGCGCTGATCGCCGAGGCACCCTTCACCGCGGCAGCCTTGGCGGCCGGCAGCGGTGCCACGAACAGCGTGTTGCGGCGGCCATCGGCCCAGGTGTCCCAATGGCGCACGAACAGGCTGTCGAATACCTCACCGGTGTTCTTGCGCGCCTTGTGCGCGTCCAGTTTCTTGCTGGTGCAGGCCAGGTCCGAACCGCAGTCCTGGAACACACCGCTGCTGAAGGCGACGCGGTCGCCCTGCGGCGAGACGTGGAAGCTGTCCACATCGACCGGGAAATCGGTCAGCTGGCGCGGGGTGCCGCCGGTGGTCGGCTGCGCGTACAGCTGCTGACTGCCGTTCTTGGCGCTCAGGAAATACACCGTCTGACCATCGGCCGACAGCGCGGCGGAATTGACGTTCCAGCCGGCCGGGGTGAGCGGCTTGGGCGGGGCCAGGTCACGCGTGCGCAGGTTGCGGATGAACAGGCCGGTGCTGGCCTTGCTGTCGGCACCGACCACGCGCTTGGCGAAGATCACGTTGCCGCCATCGGCGGTGAGCAGCGGGCTGGAGACCCGATCCAGCGCGATCATGTCGCGCACATCCAGGCCACGCGTGGCCGCCAGCGAGGGCATCGCGGTCAGCAGGCACAACGGCAGCAGGGCGTAACGAAGTTTCATCGGGGTCTCCGCGGAACGGCAAAACGCCGATGGTAGGGCCGCAGGGGCTGCACATGCAAAGGCCATCGGTCATGCCGGCGCCTTGCCTGGGGACAGAAACGACAAACCCCGCCGGAGCGGGGCTTGTCGTGACGCTGACCGGGGCTTTTAGACCGAACCGACCGCGCGCTTGCCGGTGCGGTAGATCAGCCAGCCGACCAGGAACAGCACGGCCAGACCGATCCACTGCGCGCCCGGCAGGTGGAACGGCAGCGCCAGCACGTCGGCACGGCTGCTGATCACGATCGGAACCGCGATGGCGATACCCATCAGGGCTTCACCGGTGATCAGGCCGGCGGCGAACAGCACGCCCGGCTTGTGCACGCGGTCGCGGCCTTCTTCGTCGTCGCCACGGATCTTGTGGAAACGCTCCACCAGATAGGCGATCAGGCCACCCAGGAAGATCGGCACCATCAGCTCCAGCGGCAGGTAGATACCGATCGCGGCCGCCAGCACCGGCACGCGGAAGCGTGCGTTGCGCGACTTCAGCCAGCTGTCGAAGGCGATGATCGCCGCGCCGACCACCGCGCCGATGCCGATGAAGGTCCACGGCAGTTCGCCACCGAACAGACCCTTGGCCACCGAGGCCATCAGGTTCGCCTGCGGCGCGGCCAACGCGTTGGGATGCAGCTCGGACTTGACGCCGATGCCGTAGGCGGTGGCCAGCAGGTTCAGCACCGGGGCCATGATCAGCGCGCACGAGAACGCGCCGATGCCCAGCATCAGCTGCTGCTTCCACGGCGTAGCGCCGACGATGTAGCCGGCCTTGAGGTCCTGCAGATTGTCACCGCCGACCGCAGCCGCGCAGCACACCACCGCACCGATCATGATCGCAGCCACTGCACCCAGCGGTGCACCGCCGACGCCGACCGGGGTCAGGCCATCCTTGCCGAGCAGCAGTACCAGCACCGCCGAAGCGAACAGGATGGTGGAGATGGTGATGCCCGAGACCGGGTTGTTGGAGGAACCGATCAGGCCGGCCAGGTAGGCCGAGACCGACACGAACAGGAAGCCGGCCACGATCATGATCAGCGTCATCGGGATCGAGACGTGCCACTGGCCCACGATGGCCTGGTACAGCGCCAGCAGCGGCAGGGTGAAGACGACCAGCGCCACCAGCATCCACTTCATCGGCAGGTCGCGCTCGGTGTCCGCCAGCGCCGGGCCACCGCTCTTGCGGGCCGCGGCGAAGCCACTCTTGACGCCATTGAGCAGCGACTTGCGCAGCGAGATCAGGGTCCAGACGCCACCGATCAGCATCGCGCCCACGCCCAGGTAACGCATCTTCGCGCCCCAGATGGCGAAGGCCGCCTCGGTGGAGGAGGCCGTGGCGATCGAGGCCGCCAGCGCCGGATCGGTGTTCATGAAGAACGCCTGGTACAGCGGAATGGCGATATGCCAGGTCAGGATAGAGCCGGACACCACCACGATGCCGACATTCAAGCCGACGATGTAGCCCACGCCCAGCAGCGCCGGGGACAGATTGGTGCCGATGAAAGCGCTGATCTTCGAGCCGCCCACGTAGGCCGAGGTGGCCCAGGCATCCGGAATCAGGCGCAGGCCGCTTTCGGCCGCCAGCTTGACGAAGGCGCCGATGACCGCCGACACCGCCAGGATCTTCAGGCCCGGACCCGGGTTTTCACCGGCCTTGAGCACTTCGGCGGCGGCCTTGCCTTCCGGGAAGGGAAGCGGATCTTCCACGATCATCGAACGGCGCAGCGGCACCGAGAACAGCACGCCCAGCAGGCCACCCAGGCCGGCGATGCCCAGCACCCACCAGTACTTGAAGTCCGGCCAGTAGCCCATGATCACCAGCGCGGGGATCGTGAAGATCACGCCGGCGGCGATCGACGAACCGGCCGAGGCGCCGGTCTGGACGATGTTGTTTTCCAGGATCGTGCCACCGCCGAGCAGGCGCAGCACCCCCATGGAAATGACCGCGGCGGGAATGGCGGTGGCGATGGTCAGGCCTGCGAACAGACCGAGGTAGGCGTTGGCGGCCGACAGAATCACCGCCAGCACGATGGCAAGCACCACCGCGCGGAAAGTGAGCTGGCGTGGCGCAGCGTCGTTGTTCATGGAAGCCCCTGCTGGCAAAAAATCCCTGCCACGCTAGCGTTCATGTACGGGCAAGTCCAGTAGTGCCCGCCGCTGGCCGGCAACCCTGCACCAGCTGATCGAGGCCCCTGTTGAGCTACGCGTGCCGACGCAGCCGCGACACGCCGGACTCGGCAAGGTCCAAGGCCGGGTCCATCGATTTTAGTTATGTTATATCCTATCGCACCGAACACCCGGCGCTGCTGTGACGTCTTCCCCCACCTCCCGCCTGACCTCCATCGACCAGCTGCGCGGCACCGTGATCGTGCTGATGCTGCTCGACCACGTGCGCGAAACCTTCTATATGCACCAGCAGGTCGGCGACCCGATGGCGGTCGACCAGGTCGAGCCGGCGCTGTTCGTCAGCCGGCTGCTGGCCCACCTGTGCGCCCCGGTGTTCGTGCTGCTGACCGGTCTGTCGGCCTGGCTGTACGCCAGCGGCAAGCCGGACGGGCGGCGGGCCGCGTCGGCCTTCCTGCTCAAGCGCGGCCTGTTCCTGGCCGTGCTGGAGCTGCTGGTGGTCAACTTCGCCTGGACCCTGCAGTTCCCGCCCAGCGTGGTCTACCTGCAGGTGATCTGGGCGATCGGGATCAGCATGATCGCGCTGGCCGGGCTGCTGTGGTTGCCACGCGGCGCGCTGGCGGTGCTGGCACTGGCCGTGATCGCCGGGCACAACCTGCTCGATGGCATCCGCGTGCAGGGCGACGGTGCACTGGCCGTGCTCTGGAAGGTGCTGCACCAGCGCGACTGGATCGCTGTGACCGACGGGCTGCGCCTGCGCACCTCCTACCCGGTGCTGCCGTGGATCGCCGTCATTGCGCTGGGCTGGGTGATCGCCCCGTGGTTCGCGCGTGGCGGCGATGGCCTCCTGCGCCACCGGCGCCTGTGGATGGCCGGCGCCGGTGCGCTGCTGGCGTTCGTCATGCTGCGGGCGGTCAACGTCTACGGCGACAGCCCATGGCAGTCGTTCGCCAGCGCCGGCGGCACGGTGATGAGCTTCTTCAACGTCACCAAGTACCCGCCTTCGCTGCTGTTCCTGCTGCTGACCCTGGGCATCGGCCTGCTGTTGCTGCGCCTGTACGAGCAGCCGCGCGTGGCCCGGGCCTTGGCACCGCTGGCCGACATCGGCGCGGCACCGATGTTCTTCTACCTGCTGCACCTGTACGTGCTGAAGCTGCTCTACGTGCTGGCCGAGGCGCGCTGGGGCCAGACCCACGGCGGGTACTTCGCCGTCGACCACGTGGCGACGCTGTGGCTGGTGACCGCCGGGCTTGCGTTGGCGCTGTATTGGCCGACGCGGGCGTTCGCGCGATTCAAGGCACGGCGGCGGGACCTGGCCTGGCTTCGCTATCTGTAAGCGCGCGATGCCGGACTGCTGAGGCTGCCGGCCAGCGGCCGGCACTACCACAGCGGAGCGGCCAGACCCGGCACGGCCGACCCTTCGCCCCGGGCCTATACTCGCCCCCTTGTCCGCCCTGCCCTATCCCTCGATGACCGCAGCCGCCCTGCCCGCCGCCTCGACCTCCACCGCGACCGACGACTTCCTCGGCCATCCCAAGGGCGTTTACATCTGCTTCTTCACCGAGATGTGGGAGCGGTTCTCGTTCTACGGGATGAAGGCGCTGCTGCTGCTGTACCTCACCAAATACCACCTGTTCGGCGACAAGGCCGGCCTGGACCTGCTCGGCGCCTACGGTGGTCTGGTCTACTGCATTCCGGTGTTCGGTGGCCTGCTCGCCGACCGCTGGCTGGGCATGCGCAAGGCCGTGGTGTTCGGCGGCGTGCTGCTGGTGCTCGGCCATCTCGGCATGGCCTTCGAAGGACATGCAGCGGTCCGCATCGATGGTGCGGTGGTGCGCGATGACGCCGCACTGGGGATCACCTACCTCTCGCTGGCGCTGATCATCATGGGCGTGGGCTTCCTCAAGCCCAACATCTCCACCATCGTCGGCAAGCTATACCCGGAAAACGATCCACGCCGCGATTCAGGCTTCTCGCTGTTCTATGCCGGCATCAACCTCGGCGCGCTGTTCGCGTCGCTGGTGTGCGGTTTCCTCGGTGAAGCGTACGGCTGGAAATACGGCTTCGGCGCGGCCGGCATCGGCATGGTGATCGGCCTGGTCATGTTCCTCTGGGGGCAGAAATACCTGCAGGGCCATGCCGAACCGTCCGACCTGCCGGCACTGCGCCAGCGCGTGCTGGGCATCCGCCGCGAATGGTTGATCTATGCGGTGGCCGTGCTCGGCGTGATTCCGGTCGCCGCGCTGATGTGGGCGGCCGCCAATGGCGCGTTCGCGCTCGGCGGGGAAATCAGCCTGGCGCTGATGCTGATGATCGTCGTGCTGGGTGGCGTGCTGGTCTGGTTCGCCTGGTTCACCGGCACCCGCTGCACGCCGGTGCAGCGCCAGCAGATGATCGCGCTGATGGCACTGATCTTCATGGCGCTGGTGTTCTTCACCCTGTACGAGCAGACCTACGGCTCGTGGGTCACGTTCACCGATCGCCTGCTGACCAAGGATCTGGTGCCCTCGCTGGTGATCCAGGGCGGTACGCCGCTGCCGTGGTCGATCGCCTCGCTGCTGCTGGCACCGCTGGGGTTCGTGGTGGCCGCGCGCCTGTCCGAGCGCAGCCCCGGCTCGTCCGCACCCCGCACGCTGTTCATCGCCATCGTCGCTGCGATGCTGGTGATGCTGATCCGCGACTGCCTGGTGATCCCGCAGACCGCCGGCTCGCTGACCTACCTCGGCGGCCTGTTCCTGGTCGTGCTTGCGCCGCTGTTCGCGATGCTGTGGGCGTGGCTGGATCGTCGCCGCATGGACCCGTCCAAGCCGGTCAAATCCTCGATCGGCCTGGTCTTCGCCGCGCTGTCGTTCGTGCCCCTGGCACTGGCCGCCCAGCACGTCGGCGCGACCGGGCAGATGGCCAGCGTGTGGTGGCTGGTGCTGGCGTACCTGATCCTGGAGATCGGCGAAATGTGCCTGTCGCCGGTCGGCCTTTCGGCGGTGACCCAGCTGGCCGCGCCGCGCGTGGTCAGCCTGATGATGGGCACCTGGTTCCTGGCCACCGCGTTCTCGGAAACGCTGGCCGCGCTGTTCGGCAAGCTCGCCGCGATCGAGGTGCCGGAAGGCCAGACCATGGACATCGCCAGCGCCGCCGCCAGCTACGAGCACCTGTTCTGGCTGCTGATGTGGATCGGCCTGGGCTGCGCCGCGGTCGCCCTGATCTGCTCGCCGCTGCTGAAGCGGATGATGCACGGGGTGAAGTGAGTCCTGCCTGCTGCGCACACGACAACGGCACCTTCCGGTGCCGTTGTCGTTGAAGCGGTGTTTCCTGCGCGCCGAACTCAGGGCTGGGCCGGCGTCGACACCGTGGCGGTCTGCCCGCCCAGGCTGTTGGACAGGAAGGCCAGCAGCCTGGTGTAGTACTCGCGGCGATGCGCGTCGGTGTAGAAGCCATGGCCTTCGGTGGGGTAGTACAGCGTATCCACCGGCACGCCGGCCTTCTTCAGTGCCGCTTCCATCCGCCGGGTGTGCAGGATCGGAGCGCGCTCATCTTCGCCACCGGCGGCCAGGAACACGGGCACTTTGATCCGCCCGGCCAGGTTCACCGGCGATACCGCCGCCAGTGCCGTGCGGTCACCCACCCATTCCCTGAGATAGGTCTCGCCCGAGCCACGGCGCTGGATGTCGCCGGTGGTGTACATGATCGGCAGATCATAGACACCGACATAGCCCGCCGCACACGCGTACAGCGACGGCTCCTTGGCCACGCCCATCAAGGCCGCATAGCCGCCGTAGCTCGCACCGTACATGCAGACCTTCGCGCCATCGGCGATGCCTTCGGCCACTGCCCAGCGGGTCGCGTCGGTCAGGTCGTCCTGCATGGCACCGCCCCATTCCCGGCTGCCGGCGTTGGCATGGGCCCGGCCGAAGTTGGACGACCCCCGGAAGTTGACCTGCAGCACCGCATAACCGGCGGCGGCCAGCAGCTGGCTTTCCATGTCATAGGCGCCGTCGTCGTACACGAAGAAGGGCCCCCCATGCGGCATGACGACCATCGGCAGGCGCTTGCCCTCGCTGCCCCTGGGACGGGTGACGAACCCGTGCAACGGCATCCCGTCGCGGGCCTTCAGCGCGATCGGCTGCACCACGGCCGTGGTGTCCGGATCCACCCACTGGCTGCGGCTCACCACCAGATCGGCCTTCTTGGCCTGCGTATCGAACACGTAGAAGTCGCCGGGATTGCTCCCCGACCAGACCTGCACCATCGCCAGCCTGCCGTCGCGCGAGGACGAGGTAATGAACACCGCCTGGCCGCCGAAGGCCTGCTCCAGGCTGCGCTGCAGGCGGGCATCGGCCGAGGTTTCATCGAAGAAACGGGTGCGCGGCCTGTCGCCCAGGTACAGCGCTCCGATCGGGATCGAGGTCCCGCGCCGGTAGATCACCTTGGCCGGGTCGACCACCTCGTCGCGCAGCAGTTCGCGGCGCTCGTCGGTCGCCGGGTTCCACGACACGATCGTGTCGGGGCCACTGGGCTGCTCGACCAGCAGGTAGGCCAGCCTGCCATCCTCGGAGAAGCCCAGCGCCCGCTCGATCCGTTGGCTGACGCCTTGATCGTTGATCATTTTCCAGGCCGCGCCGGCGCCGTCGCGGTAGTACAGCTTGTTGACGTTGTCACCGGCGGCGCCGTCGGCGAAGCGCACTTCCCCCTTGCCATCGGCGACGAAGTCCGCGCGCTGCACCGGCGCGCGCGCGACCGGCGTGCGCTGGCCGCTGTTGACGTCCAGGCGCTCGGCCGAGGTGAACGGATCGACGGAGAACGGCATCACCTTGACCAGCACGCGGCGGTCCTGGTCGGGCAGCGCATCGATCATGAAGGCAGCCACCGCTTCGACCTTCTTAGGCTGGATGCGCGTGCCCGGGCCGCGGCTCTGCACCCGGTAGCCGATCAGCAGCTCGCCCCGCCCGCCGTCGGCATTGATGCCGAACAGTTCGCCGGTCGGCTGCGGCTCGTCGAGCGAGCCGAACTTCTCCGCCAACCCGATCAGGACGCGCTTGTCGTTGACCCAATCGAAGTCATTGGCGTGGTTGTTCTTCGGCGGAACGAACGAGCCGATCAGCTTGCCGTCCTCGCGTCGCACGATCGCCAGCCCGGTGCGGTCCTCCATCGGAATGGTGGCCGCATAGAACGCGCCGGTCGGCGAGATCTTGATGTCCGTAAACGTATCCCGGCGCAGATAGTGCTCCAGGTCCACCGCACCGGCCTGGCCCGTCATGGCCAACAGCGCGGTCATTCCCCACACGCATGCACGCTTCATCCTTCCCCCCTGCTCCACTGGACATCGTGTCCGGAAGGGCGATTCTAGGCGCAAGCGCGGCGGGTCAACCAGCGGCGTTTTCCAAAAAAAATGGCACCGCGAACGGTGCCATCTCCAGGGCCTGCATCGAGGAGAGAGTTCAATGCATGCCGCGGAACGCGAGGCTGAGCGCCAGGATCGACAGGATCACCGCGATGGTGCCATCGAGGATGCGCCAGGTTTTGGGCTTGGTGAACAACGGGGCCAGCAGGCGCGCGCCCAGGCCCTGGGCGGTGAGCCACAGGCAGCTGGCGGTGAACACGCCGGCGGCGAAGGCCATGCGTGCGTTGCCGAAGTTCTCGGCAATGCCACCGATGACCATCATGTCCAGCCAGAAGTGCGGGTTGATCAGCGAGAACCCGACCGCCGAGATCAGCACCGCGCGGCGCGAGGTGCTGTCGCCGTCGTCCACATGCATGCCGCCGCCACCGGCCAGCGCGCGTCGCGCCGACTGCCAGGCATACCAGGCCAGGAAGGCGACACCGCCCCATAGCACCACCGTGGTGAGCCACGGCACCGCCTGGGTCAGCGTGCGCAGGCCGGCCACGCTGGCGAAGATGAAGATGCCATCGATGGCGGCACACGTGGCCACCACCGGAATGATGTGCTTGCGCAGGATGCCCTGGCGCAGGATGAACGCGCTCTGCGCGCCGACCACCGCGAACAGGCCGATGCCGGTTGCGGCACCACTGAGCCACGCGCTCAGCCCGGCGCCGCCGGAAAGGATCGAAAACATGGGATACCACCTGTGTCTTGCTAGGGGGCGGTGCCTCGCCAAGGCGTACAGCACCGGATGGCGCATATTGTCGCGCCGCAACATTAAAAAGTAGAGCTAAACTTACTTAACCATCTTTAGCCGAACTTAAGATCATGCGCATCGACCATGCCCAGCTCCGTGCCCTGGCCGCAGTGATCCGCGAAGGCAGCTTCGAGCGTGCCGCGCAGTCGCTCAATGTCACCGCCTCGGCGGTCTCCCAGCGGGTCAAGGCGCTGGAGGACCGGGTCGGTCGCCTGCTGGTGAAGCGCTCGTCCCCGGCGGTGGCCACCACCGAGGGCCAGGTGCTGGTCCAGCTGGCCGAGCAGACCGCCCTGCTCGAGCACGATGCCCTGCACCGGATGGGCATCGCCGATGAGGACCTGCCCCACGCCAGCATCCCGGTGGCGGTGAACCATGACAGCCTGGAAACCTGGTTCCCCGAGGCCGCCCTGCAGTTCGCGCGGCAGACCGGCACCACGCTGGACCTGCGCTCGGAGGACCAGGACCACACCGTGGCCCTGCTCCGCCAGGGCGCCGTGCTGGGCGCGGTGACCACGCTGGACGAGCCGGTACAGGGCTGCCAGATCCACGCGCTGGGCAGCATCCGCTATGCGGCCACCTGCACCCCGGCCTTCCATGAGCAGTACTTCGCCAAGGGCGTCAACGCGCAGTCGCTGGCCCAGGCGCCGGTGCTGGTGTTCAACCGCAAGGACGACATGCAGGCCCGGTTCGCCCGCCGCCTGGCCGGCAACGACCTGCCGCTGACCGCACCGACCTGGTGGATTCCCTCCACCCGCGCCTTCGTCCAGGCCAACCTCGGCGGGCTGGGCTGGACCATGAACCCGCTGCCGCTGGTCAAGCGCCATCTCGATGCCGGCCGGCTGGTGCACATGAAACAGCGCGCCTGGGAAGACGTGCCGCTGTACTGGCAGCACTGGAAGGGCGACGTGCAGACCATGGCACTGCTGACCCGCGCGGTATTGGCGGCCTCGGCGACGCTGGTGCGGCGGAAGCGGTAAAAGCGGCGGCCCAGCCCTGCCCTACACAGGCCACCGACTCGGCCCAGTGCAGGATCGGCCATCCAGCCGTGGGGGTCTCGATGGACAGCGATCCGGTCTACCTGCACATCCGGGTGGTGCTCAGCATCATCCTCGGCCTGAGCATCACCACCCTGCTGCGCGGCCTGGCCGGGATCATCGAACACCCCAAGCGCCGCGGCTGGTCGTGGATCCACCTGTGCTGGGTGGTCTGGGCGCTGATCTCCGTGGTGACGTTCTGGTGGTGGGAATTCCGCCTGGGTGAAGTGCGGCAGTGGACGTTCGAGCTGTATCTGTTCGTGATCGCCTACTGCGCCGCCTGGTACCTGCTCTGCGTCCTGCTGTTTCCCGACGATGTACGCGAGTTCGGCAGCTATGAGAACTACCTGCTGCAGCGGCGCGGCGGCTTTTTCGGGATGCTGGCGCTGGTCACCCTGCTCGATCTGGTCGATACCGCCATCAAGGGCCACAGCCGCTGGCAGATGCTCGGCGATGCCTACTGGGTCCACACGGTGGTGATGCTGGCGATCGCGGGGTTGGGCATCGTCCTGCGCCAGCGCCGCGCCCACCTGGCCCTGGCACTGATAGCGCTGATCTATCAAGCCAGCTATTTCCTTCTTGAATACTTCACCTTGGCCAGCGACTGACCCGGCGCGGCACACCCACCGGATGCTGCGTTGCACCAAATCCGTACCGGAAAGGGCTAAAATCGCCTCCAAGGTACCGCTGTGACGCCCGTCTTCACGGGCGTTCCCGGCAGCGGCGGCATCCTTCCCATGTCTCCCTACCTGAGATCCCCATGAAAAAACTAGCGAAGGTCGTCCTCGGCCTGCTCGTGGTGTTGCTGTTGGCAGCGGCACTGTTCCTGTACTGGCCGCTGCATCAGCGTTCGGTCCCGGCTGCCGGCAACGACAAGCCGGTCGACGTCGTCCTGGTCGGCGGCGGCATCATGAGCATCACGCTCGCCACCTTCCTGCAGGAGCTGCAACCGGACTGGAACATCCAGGTCTATGAGCGCCTGGACGGGGTCGCACTGGAAAGTTCGGACGGCTGGAACAACGCCGGTACCGGCCATTCCGCGTTCGCCGAGCTGAACTACACCCCGGAACTGCCCGACGGCAGCATCGAGACCAAACGTGCGGTCGGCATCGCCGAGCAGTTCGAGATCTCGCGCCAGTTCTGGTCGCACCAGGTCCGCGAAGGCCGCCTGAGCCAGCCCAGCGATTTCATCAATCCGACCCCGCACATGAGCTTCGTCTGGGGCGATGAGAACATCGCCTACCTGCACAAGCGCCAGCAGGCGCTGGTCAAGAACCCGCTGTTCTACGGCATGCAGTACTCCGAGGACGCCGCGCAGATCAAGCAGTGGGCACCACTGCTTATGGAAGGCCGCGACCCGAAGCAGAAGGTCGCCGCGACCTGGATGCCGCTGGGCACCGACGTGAACTTCGGGGTGATCACCCGCCAGCTCACCGCCGGCCTGGAACGCAGCCCGAACTTCAAGCTGCACCTCAACCATGAAGTGCGCGCCCTGCGCCAGAACGACGACAAGAGCTGGAACGTCACGGTCAAGGACCTGGCCTCGGACACCGAATCCACCCTCAAGTCGCGCTTCGTCTTCATCGGTGCCGGTGGCGCCGCGCTCAAGCTGCTGCAGCTGTCGGGCATTCCGGAATCGAAAAACTATGCCGGTTTCCCGGTGGGGGGCCAGTTCCTGGCCTTCCAGTCGCCGGCGATCGCCGGGCGTCATTCGGTAAAGGCCTATGGCATGGCCGAAACCGGCTCGCCGCCGATGTCGGTGCCGCATCTGGATGCGCGCAAGCTGGATGGCAAGCCGGTGGTGCTGTTCGGGCCGTTCGCGCTGTACAGCACCAAGTTCCTCAAGCATGGCTCGTGGTTCGACCTGTATTCCTCGGTCAACCACAACAACGTGGCCGGCATGATGGACGTGGGCCTGGAGAACCTGGACCTGGTGAAGTACCTGATGGGCCAGGCGCGCCTGAACGATGACGACCGCCAGGCCGAGCTGGTCAAGTACTACCCGAACGCCAAGCGTGAGGACTGGAAGCTGGTCACCGCCGGCCAGCGCGTGCAGATCATCAAGAACGACCCGGAGAAGGGTCCGATCCTGCAGTTCGGTACCGAGATCGTGACCGATCAGGACCACACCCTGGCCGCTCTGCTCGGCGCCTCGCCGGGTGCTTCGACCTCGCCGCCGATCATGCTCGACCTGCTCAAGAAGGCGTTCCCCGAGCAGATGGCCGCGGGCTGGGAAGCACGCCTGAAGGAAATCGTGCCGTCGTATGGCCGCAAGCTCAACGACAGTCCCGCGCTGACCAATGAGATCCGCCGCCTGACCAGCGAGACGCTGAAGCTGCCCTACCTGGACGTGCCACTGGAAGGCGCGACCAGCCCGGCGGTGATGCTGACCCCGCCGCCGGCCGCCAAGCCGGCCGAGGCCAAGCGCAACGCCAACGAAGAACTGCAGGCCCTGTAAGCCTGCCCCGGCGGGGCCTGCGGGCCCTCGCCACGGTTTCCCTCCGGCCACCCTCGCGGTGGCCGGTTGCGTTTTTGGGCCTCTCCCCGCTGCTCGGCCCCTCTACGCCGACGCGGACGATTGTTCAAGAATTGTAAAGCGACTGAGAACGATTTACATTTACGCATCGCAGGGTTGTCGCTTCGGGCGGTTGACGGTCTCAACGGACTGCCGTCACCCCGGAGCTGCCCCACGCCCTGCCTTTCCCAGGATGGATCTGCCCTGTGCCTGGCGCCTGCGCGCCGGCGTTGCCTGCCTGCTGCCCTCATTCCTTACTGCCCGTCCAGAGACCCCCATGTCCCTCCGCGCCCACCCGCTCCGCTCCCGCCGTGCCCCACTGGCCCTGGCCCTGCTTTCCGCCCTGTCGCTGACCGCTCCGCAGGCCTTCGCCGATGCGCTGGCCGACGCCAGTGGCAGTGCCGATGCCAAGACGCTGGACAAAGTCAGCGTGGTCGGTGCGCGCGCAATGCCCTCGAGCACCACGCGTCTGCCGATCAGCCTGCAGGAAACCCCGCAATCGGCGACCTCGATCGGCCTGCAGCGGCTGCAGGACGAATCGTTGTTCAGCATCAACGACGTGATGCGCAACGTCACCGGCGTCAGCGTCTCCTTCTATGACACCCAGCGCCCGCTGTACTACGCGCGCGGCTTTGCCATCACCGATTTCCAGGTGGACGGCATCCCCACCTACAGCGGCTCGACCAACCAGGAATACGACACCGCCTTCTACGATCGCGTTGAAGTGATCCGCGGCGCCAACGGCCTGCTGAGCGGGGCCGGCGTGCCGTCGGCCACGGTCAACCTGCTGCGCAAGCGACCGGGCAAGGAATTCGATGCCTCCTTCGCAGTGAGCGCCGGCAGCTGGGACTACCAGCGCATGGAAGCTGATGTCACCGCGCCGCTGACCGCCGATGGCCGGTTCCGCAGCCGCGTCGTCGCCGCCTATACCGACCGTGATCTGTATTACGACCGTTACCACGAGAACAAGATGGCCGGCATGGCCGTGCTGGAAGGTGACCTGACCGACAGCACCACGCTGACCGTGGGCTACCAGACCCAGGACAACAATCCGGTCGGTTCGACCTGGGGCACCGTGCCCTTCTTCGACAGCCAGGGCAACTTCGCGCACCTGCCGCGCTCGACCAACGTCGCCCCGAAGTGGAGCTACTGGCAGCGCGAGACCAGCACCGCGTTCGCGAACCTGGAACAGCGCTTCGGCGAGGACTGGCTGCTGAAGATCAACACCGCCTACATCCAGGGCAACGTGCAGAACGTGCGCGTGTACGGCAGCGGCTACCCCGATCCGGCCACCGGCGCGGGCATTTTCCTGCGCACCGCCGCCGGCGATTCGGAAGACACCCGCCGCAACGTCGATGCCTATCTGAGTGGCACCTTCACCCTGTTCGGCCGCGAACACGACCTGACCGTGGGCGGCCAGTGGGCGGATATCGAGGGCACCACGAACACCATTGCGCTGCGCTACCCCACAGACTGGGCACGGTGCGGAACCGAGCGCTGCTACTACATCCCGGACATCCGCGCGTGGGATGGCGACATCTCCGAAGTGACCTACTCGCGTACCGGCGCACGTCGCGTCGCCAAGACCACGCAGAGCGGCGTCTACGTGGCTACCCGCCTGCGCCTGGCCGATCCGCTGGCGCTGATCGCCGGTGCGCGCCTGAGCCGCTGGGAAACGTTGACCCGTGCCTACAACGCGGCCGGTGCGTACACCGGCACGAGCGGCGCCTACAAAGTGACCGATGAAGTCACGCCCTATGTGGGCCTGGTGTACGACATCACCCCGCAGGTGGCCGCCTATGCCAGCTACACCGAAATCTTCAACCCGCAGAACTTCAAGGACCGCAACGAAAACCTGCTGGCGCCGGTGGAAGGTTCCAATCTGGAAGCAGGCATCAAGTCGCAGTGGTTCGACGGTCGCCTGACCGCCAACGCGGCGGTGTTCGAGGCCAAGCAGGACAACTACGCGGTACTCGATACGAGCGTGCCGGAGCGCTCGCTCAGCGATGGCAGCTCGGCGTACATCGGCATCAACGGCACCAAGGCACGCGGCTGGGAAGTGGACGTCAACGGCGAGATCCTGCCGGGCTGGACGGTCAATGCCGGCTTCACCCACGTCAAGGTGACCCGCGCGGCCACCGATCTGCTGTACGCCAACCCGGCCGAAGATCTGCTGCAGCTCAACACCCAGGTGCGGCTGCGCGGCGCGCTGGAGCGCCTGAGCGTGGGCGCGGGCGTGCAGTGGCAGGGCAAGGTGCAGGGCTACAACATCCCCTATCCGCTCGGCGGCACGGTGACGGTGAACCAGCCGGCCTACGCGCTGGTGCAGTTCAATGCCAACTACCGCATCAGCGACAGCTGGACGGCCACCCTCAGCGTGCGCAACGCGCTGGACAAGACCTACTGGGCGAACCTGGATTACAACAACTACGGCGAACCGCGCTTCGTCGCGTTGAGCCTGCGCTGGAAGTACTGAGGCCTGGCGACATCGCTGAGTTGAACGAACGGGTCGCCTTCGGGCGGCCCGTTTTTTTTCCCCGGCCAGCGGCCGGCACTACCGGGGCCGCGTCTCGCGCAGCGTCCACATCACCGGCAGCACCAGCACCGCGACCACCGCGATCATCGCGCCGGGCGCGGACGACCACCCGGTATGCCGCACCAGCAGCTCGGCCAGCAACGGCGTTGCCCCACCGAAGAACGCGGTCGCCATGGTGACGCCCAGCGCCAGGCCACTGAGTCGCCCTTCCCCGGGGAACTGCTCGGCCGTGGCGGGGGCCGCCACCGCGCTCACGCCGCCCGCGAGGCAGGCCAGCACCACCGCCGCCAAGCCGATCGCCACGGTACTGCCGCCGGCCATCAGCGAGAACATCGTCAGCGGCAGCAGGGCCGACAGCACGGCCAATGCGATCAGCACCGGACGGCGCCCGACCCGGTCCGACAACGCGCCCGCCAGCGGGGTCACCACGATCACCGCCACCGCTGCGACCGTGGACAACCACAACGCCTCCGATTCACCGACCTGGCCGGCCGAACCCAGGAACGCGGGCACATAGGTGATGCCGACGTAATAGGTGATCGAGCCCAACGCGGAGATCGCGAACGTGCGTGCAATGGCGGCCTTGTGGTGGCGCCAGGTGTCGCGGATCGGCGACACCGGCACGGTGCCTTCGGCCTGCTGGCGCTCGAACTCGGGCGATTCATGCATGGTCGAGCGTGCCAGCAGGATCGCACCGGCCAGTGCTGCCCCGACGAAGAACGGAATGCGCCAGCCCCAGCCATCCAGCTGCGCCGTGCTGAGCAGCGCGACGGTCAGCGCCGACAGCGCGACCGCGAGCAATGCCCCTACTTCGCTCGCGGCCGAGGCCAGCGAGGTCACCAGCCCGCGACGGCGCACCGGCGCGGTTTCCAGCAGATACGCGACCACGCCCGTGTACTCGCCGCCCACCGAGAACGCCATCAGGCAGCGCAGCAGCAGCAACAGCACACCGGCAGCGGCACCGATGCTCTCGAAGGTGGGCAGCAGGGCGGTGGCGAGCATCGCCACGGTCATCAGCAGCATCGAGGCCAGCAGCATGTAGCGTCGACCAAAGCGGTCGCCGAGGTGGCCGAACACCAGCGCCCCCAACGGACGCATCAGGTACGACACCGCGAAGCCGGCGAGCGTGGCCAGCAGTGCATTCTCGCCACCGCCGAAAAATACGCGGGACAGCACCGTGGCCAGGTACAGGTAGAGCGTGAAGTCGTACCACTCCACCACCGTCGACAGGCCGGCAATGATCATCGAGCGCGTACGTGGGCGCGTACCGGGCGCGGTGGGCGCCGGGCTCAAGCGTGCTTCCTGTGGGCGCGCAGGCCGTCGCGGATCGACAGCGGAAGAAATCGCATCGGGCTACTCCCGGCCGCCTCGGCCGCATCTGGACGGCGACAGCCTACGACAGCCGATCTGCACGCCGCGTCACGGGAGCGCAGCGTTGTCGCAACACGCCCCGCCCGCGCTCAGGCCGCGGCCACGGGTCGGACCGCACCTCGCCGATAGCTCAGCAACCGGCCATTGCCCGGCGCATTGCCCTCGTCCTCGAACAGCCCAAGTTCTTCGGTCACGTCGAAGCCCTGCAGGGCCATGCCACGCGAGAACGACCCGACATTGCCGCGGCCGGGGTCGGTGATCAGCAGCTCGGCCACGGGTTTGGCATGCCGCAGCATCATTGCCGCGACCTGATGGGCATGCCCCCGCTCGTAGAGGATGTCACTGCCGATGATCAGGTCGAAGCGGCCGAGTGAGCCATCGGGAACTTCCCAGGGAAGGTCGCGATAGCTGACGGCCGGCAGGTTGTTGAGCCCCGCGTTGTAGGCAAGGAACGATTCGGCCAGGGGATGGTGATCGGTCGCAACGACGTCGGCCCCCCGATGCGCGAGCACCAGGCTGGACAGGCCCAGCCCGCAGCCCAGTTCCAGGATGCGTTTACCGGCCACATCGAAGTGGCTCATGGTGTCGGCCAGCGCGCGGCCGGCCGGCCAGATCTGGCCGAACAGGCTCCACAGCGAAGAATGGATACCGGCGCGCTCGGCGCGTCCGGTGGGATCGGAGAACTGCTGCAGGTCGCTGAGCGCGCGGATGCGGAAGTCGTGGCCGCCGACCGGAATGGTGAGGATGCGGGTGGTATAGCCCGGCATGTGCGCTCCGTGGGACACGGGAGCCTTCATTCCGGGATCGGCATGAAGGGCTCGGAGAAAGGAGCGGGGGCGATCAGGTGTCGATCGCGCAGGACGCGCGCAAGCACGTGTGACCCCATCCTACGCCATGCGCACGGACCTGGCTGAACGCCTCGGCGCCGCCTTGCGTGGCGTCGGTGGGGCCTTGCGTGGCATCGGCGGAGCCTTGCGTACGGCGGGCGCGGTGCCATAGCGCACCTGGCAGACCGGGCAGAAGAACGTCCGCCGCCGGGTCGTGCCCGGGTAGGTCTTGCTGAGCGGGCCACCGCAGTGGGGACAGGTGCGCTTGGTGTGGACCAGCCAGTGCTGGCGCAGCACGAACTGCCGTTTCCAGTCCAGGAAGTCGAAACTGTACTGCCGCGCCTGTTTGATGACCTCGCCCAGCTTGCGCGGTGACAGCGCGCCGACCGTGGATTCGGGATGCACACGCGTACGGAACAGCACCTCGTTCTTGATGATGTTGCCCACGCCGGCAAAGATGTCCTGGTCCAGCAGCGCGTCGCAGATCAACGTCTCCGGCTGCTGCTTGAGTTTACGTCGCGCCAGTGTCGGATCCCACGCCGGATCCATCACATCGCCGCGCCAATCGTAGGTGTCCGCCAGCGCGCCTTCGATGTACTTCACCGACGAGGCATAGATGTTGAGCTCGCCATTGTCGAACTGAAGCGACACCCGCGGTGGCGAGGGCTTGCGCTCATCGATGCGGTAGCTGCCGAACATCAGCATGTGCACGCGCAGGCTGAAGCCGCGGAATTCGATCAGGAAGTGCTTGCCCCAGCTGCGCAGCGCGACCACGCGGCGGCCTTCCATGCGGGTGAGGTCGAGCGAACTGTTGCCGGTGGCCAGCCGCACGGTCTTGCCGCGGAACTTGGCGGCCGCTTCCCGCAGGATGACGATGGAAGGACCTTCAGGCATGCGTGGTGATTTCCTTCAGGCGCAGGGCATTGGCGATCGCAAAGCCATGGGCGGTGTTGTCGAAGATCACCCACGGTGCCTGCGCCTGCCCGGGCTGCTGTATGACCTGTGTCGCCAGAGAGGCCAATGCGGCCTCGGGATAGTCGCTGTAGTACATGCGCGGCGAACCGTGCCAGCGCCAGTAGTGCCAGCCCTGCGCGCCGCCCGGTAGCGCGGCGGCGGCAACGCGCGCCGGATCCACCGCGGCCCGGGAAATCGCGTGGCGCTGCAGCAGCGCATCGGACTGCGTACTGAACCAACTGGCATGGCGGGGCTCGCAGACCACAGGCACCGGGGTGCGTCGACGCAGCGCGCGGAAAAAGCTCCCGGCGCGGCGCGTATCCAGTGCCAGCGATGGTGGCAACTGCAGCAGCAGGGCGCCCAACGTACGCCCCAGTCCACCCACCTCGTCCAGAAAGCGGTCCAACAGTGGGCCCACGCCGACCAGTCCGGAATCGTGCGAGATGGTCCGCGGCAGCTTTACCGAGAAGCGAAAGTTGGCCGGTACGGTGGCCGCCCAGCGCGCGTAGGTCGCGCGTTGGTGCGGCCGGTAGAACGAGGAGTTGATCTCCACCACGTCAAAGCGCGTCGCATAGCGCGCCAACAGGCTGTCGCCGGGCCCGAAGTGCGTGGCGTAGCGGCTGGGGATCGACCAGCCGGCACACCCGATCTTCGGCATACGCGACGCGGCCATGCGTGCCTCCTTCAGCGCAGGATTTCGCCCTGGTCTTCCCCATCCCAGTAATGGATGCGCGCCGCAGCCACCTGGATCAGAACCAGCCCAGGGCTATCCACCCCCTGCGCGAACCAGCGCTCCAGATCTTTCACCCAATGCTGCCGCATCACCGCCTTGTCGCGGATCAGGGTCGCCCTGCCCTGCACCGCCACGAACAGAGGCGGCTTGCCCAGCAGCGACTTGCTGCCGGTGAAGCTCAGCGCCACCTTCGGGTCGTGCGTGATCTCGCGGACCATGTCGGTGTCTTCGGTGGTGAAGAACCAGCTGTCGCCGTCGTAGTCCACATCACCGTTGTTGCTCATCGGCCGCGCCGCGATCTCGCCGCTGTCGGCATGGGTCTGCAGCATGGTGAAGTCGATGTTGGCCATCTTCTTGGCCAGTTCGGGCAGGGTCAGCGTGGTCATGGAATCTCCGGGGTCAGGGCTCGTACGCCCAGCCTCCGCGCAGCGCAGTGACCGAGGCGTGCACGGCCACTGGCGGGACATTCACATGGTTGCGGTCGGGGTTGCACTGGGGAACATCGCCAGCAGCGCACGGGTCAGCACGGCCGGGTAGACAGTCAGGTGATCCTCGTCCGGGACCACGCGCGTTTCCAGCTGCAGGCCGGGATAGCCGCGCCCGTGCAGACGATCGGCAAAGCGCCGGGTATGCGCGACCATGTCGTTGCGCGCGGCGAACGGCGCATCGGAGGCGGGCGTTTCATGCGCACCAATCGACAGCAGCACCTGCGCCTCCAGGTCCGTGTGCATGCCCGCATAGTCCGCCTCGATCCGGTCGATCACGTGCTGATCGAACCAGAGCGATGGGCTGGACAGCAGGTATCGCTGGAACATCGCGGGGCGGGTCAGCAGCACGTACATGCCGAACAGCCCGCCGTACGAATGGCCGGCGAAGGCGCGCTGCGCCGGGTCGGTGCGATAGCGCGCCTCGACCCGGGGCAGCACATGCGCCTCCAGGAAATCGCGGTAGTGCGCAGCGCCGCCGTAGATGATGCCATCGGTGTAGTCATCGCCTGCACAGCGCACCGGCGGGGTCGGCGTGTAGTCGCGTGAGCGGCTCTGCTGCGAGCTCAGCCCCTGTTGCGGCGGCAGCCCGACCAGGATGAACGGCATCAGGTGCGCGCCACCCTGCCCGACCATGTTGCGCACGCTGCGCACGAGCGGAAAGCTGTACAGCGCATCGGTGACATACAGCACCGGGTAGCGCAGGTGGGTATCGCGCTCATACCCGGCGGGCAGGGCCACCCAGACCGGGTAGTCCCGGCCCGTCGGGTCGCGGACCCACCAGGCTTCGGTATCCGGCAGCACGACCCCGGTCACGGCAGTCGGTGCCGCCATCTCCAGGCCACCTGCGCATTCCTGGCGTTCACTCCAAGGCATCGGCTCATCCCCTCCGCAGCGTAATCAGCGTGATCTCCGACGGCACACCGATACGTGCCGCGAAGCCCGGCCACAGTCCGGCACCGTTGCTGACATACAACGTCATGCCATCCACCTCGTAGCGGCCGGATACAAAGCCGCCGTTGGCGCGCTTGACCAGCTGGTCCATGCCGACGATGTGGCCGCCATGGGTGTGGCCGGAGAGCTGCAGCGCCACACCCTTCGCGGCATTGGCGCGTGCCTCCACCGGGCGATGGTCGAGCAGGATCACCGGCGCCTGCGGGTCTGCCCCGGCGAGCGCGGTGGCGAGGTCCGGCATGGGCAGGCCGTAACGCGCGGCCACCGGATCGGTGACGCCGGCGATGGTCAGCGTGGCGCCCTGGCGCTGCACCCGGGTGTGGCTGTTCTCCAGCACCTGCATGCCCTGCCCCCGGAACGCCTGCATCCACTCGGCGTACTGCGCGTAGTACTCGTGGTTGCCGGTGATGGCGATGACGCCATCGGGTGCCTGCAGTCTGGCCAGAGGCGCGAAGTCGTTGGCGCGGGCGCTGACAGTGCCGTCGATCAGATCACCGGTGATCACCACCAGGTCAGGATGCAGGGCGTTGCTCTCGGCCACCACCTTCTCGACCCAGGCACCGGTGAGCAGGCGGCTGGCGTGGATGTCGGTGAGCTGAAGCACGCGATAGCCGTCGAACGCGGCCGGCAACCCGTCGATGGCCACCTCGATCTGGCGCGGCTTGGGGACCGCCATGCCCTGCCAGATACCGTAGGCGGAGAGCAGCAACGCCAGTGTGCCCGCCGCAGGGCGCAGCCACGGCGCACGCAGGATCGGCAGCACGCGCCGCGCCCGCACCAGTCGCGCGATCAGCAGCAGCGCATCCAGGACAAGCACGAACACCGCACTGATCAGCAGCGTGGTGAACCCGGTTGCAAGCACCGCGATCAACGCTTTGGGAATCTCGGGCGAGGCCATGGTCCCGGCGAACTGCGCCACGATCCGGTGGTGCAGCGCCAGTGCCACCACCAGCAGCCCCAGCACGAGCCGAACCGGACGCGGCAACCGCAGCGGCCAGATCAGCCGCCATACCAGATACAACGCAAGCAAACAGCCGATCACACTCAGCACAGGCACATCCTGGAAACGTTGGGGGGGAATGGGCCGGCCGCATCGCTGCCGCCTCGCCCAGCCCTTCATCGTTGCCGAATCGCGCGGCGTGTTCCAGTGCAGGAGGTCGTGATGATTCAGGCAGAGCGCTGGCTCGCCTTCGCACGCGCTGCAGCGGCGGGAGGCTTCGCTGCCCGGTTGCGCGCGATCGCGGCGCGGATCAATGCCTTGAACGCGGTGGCGCTGATCGTTTCGCCCTCGTGCAGATCGATGGCGCGGCGCGTGTTGCCCTCCAGGCTGGCATTGAACAGCCCCTTCGGATCGGGCAACGCCGCGCCCTTCGCGAAGGTCAGCTTCACGGCCGCCTTGTAGGTCTCGCCGGTGCACAGGATGCCGTCATGCTCCCACACGGGCACGCCTCGCCACTTCCAGGTTTCCACCACCGCCGGATCGACCTCGTGGATCAGGCTGCGGATGCGCGCCAGGGTCTCGCCCCGCCAATCATCCAGCGACTGGATGCGCGCATCGATCTGCTGTGAGGCGGACGGCTCGCTGGCGGCGGCAGCGCGCGGCGTAGTACGGGCTTTGGGCTGGGTCATGAGGTCACCACCGATCGCCATGGGCGGCCCGGTCGGCGGCGCCCTTCGTGCGACTTATAGACCTGATCGAAGAGCCCATCAAGAACCCAGGGGAAGCGAACATTAATGCAATGTTATATTATTTCTTTATTGGCACCCATCCCATCAGCGAGCGACCTCTGTCCGCTTGCCCTACCCCTGTCCTCACGGCTACTGAAAGGCACAACTAGATGAGAACCAAGGCAATGGTGTCCGCCGTGCTGGCGACCCTGTGCGCCGGCGAAGCGCACGCGCAGTCCAGCGATGCGGCAATCACCCTGGGCAGCGTGCACGTGCGGGAAGGCTCCCGCCGTCCCCTCGCCGCGAACCGCGTGCTGACCTCGGTGGATGTGATGGGCGGCGACCAGGTGCATGAGAAGAACGTCTCCAACAGCTGGGAACTGCTCGGCCAGATGCCGGGCATGCAATTGACCGAAACCCGCCAGGGCGCGGAGTCCGGCAAGGCCACCTTCCGCGCGTTCAATGGCGAGGGCTACCTCAACGGCATCAAAATCCTGATCGACGGCATTCCCAGCAACGTCAACAGCGGCAACCAGCGCTTCATCGACATGGTGTTTCCGCTGGACATCGACTACATCGAGGTCGTGCGCGGCACCAACGACCCGCGCTACGGCCTGCACAACATCGGCGGCAACATCAATCTCGGCACCCGCCAAGGCGGTACCTACACCGATGCGCGGCTCACGTATGGCAGCTACAACACCCGCGAAGCGCAGGTCGCGATCGGACGCGAAGCCAACGGTGTCGCGCAGAACTACTTCCTGGCCTCGCAGGCCTCCGACGGCTACCGCGACCATGACCGTTCGAAGAAGTACTCGCTGGGCGGCAAGTGGTTCTACAGCGGCGACGGTGACCTGTTCAACCTCGGTCTGATCGCGCGCATCTACCACCACGAGGCGGACGAGCCCGGTTTCATGACCGCCGATGAGTTGGCCACGGACCGCCGAGGATCCGCACTCAAGAATGCCAACGACGTCGACGACCGCGACATGCGCCATCTCAGTACCCATCTGGACCTGCAGCTCAGCGATACGGTGCACCTCAGCAACAAGCTGTACTACAACCGCTACGAAGACGACCGGCAGGTGACCTTCACCAGTTACGTGCCCGGCAACGCACCGCGCCAGCGCCGCCAATGGGATGAGACACAGACCGGCCTGCTCAGCACGCTGACCTGGGCAGCCACGCCAGCACTGACGGTCGAGGGCGGTCTGAATGCCGAGCACCAGGACAACACCTACCGTCGCCTGCGCTATGCCCATTCCGTTCCCACCGATTTCTCGACTCCGGCGCGGATCCAGAACGATGATCGCTATACGCTGGACAACCTCGGTGCGTACGTACAGGCCGTGTACCAGCCCACGCCTGCGTTGAAGATCGTGCCGGCCTACCGCGTCGACCGTTTCTCCGGCAGCACCCGCCTGCCGGGTGGCATCACCGCCCCGCTGCAGCGCTACGGCACCATCGAACAGCCCAAACTGAGCGTGGTCTATGCGATCACCCCCGCGCTCAACGTCTATGCCAACTGGGGCAGGACGTTCCAGGTGCTGAACGGTTCCACCGCACCGGCCTACCTCACCGCCGGCCAGGACACGTTCCGGCCCTCGATCAATACCGGCAAGGAGGTGGGCATCAAGTTCACTCCGGCCGTCGGCACCGACGCGCGCATCGCGGTGTGGCGCCAGGACGCGACCGACGAAGTCGCCAACATGCCGGCCACCGGCACCTCGGTCGGCCTCGGCCAGACCCGTCGCGAAGGCGTCGATCTGCAGTTCAGCTCGCGGCTGGGCGACCACTGGACGCTGTGGGCTTCGCACGCGATCCAGCAGGCCAAGGTGGTCCGCGCGTTCAACACCGACGGCACCGCCCTCGCCGGCAACGAGGTCATCGCCACGCCGCGCTACATCAGCAACCTCGGGCTCGACTACCGCAGCAACGAACGCTGGAGCTTCGGGCTGCAGGGCCGGATGCAGGGCGATTACTACATTGAAGAGCGCAACACGCAGGGAAAATTCGGCGCCTTCGCGGTGCTCGATGCCAGCGGGTCTTACCAGCTGTCCGAGCGGCTGAGTGTCGATGTGCAGGTCAAGAACCTGACCGGCCGCGACTACGCCTATGCGTGGTACGACACCTTCTTCTGGGGCGGCGATGACCAGCCGATGTTCTCGCCGGCACCGGGGCGCTCGGCCTACGTGTCATTGAACCTGAAGCTCTAGGGCAGCCCTGCCCTCACATCCGTTCGCCGGGCAGCCGGCTGGCCTGCTGTACCCAGGCACGGAACTGCGCTTCGTCCAGCGGCACGCCTTCCTCGATATGCAGGTAGCGCGTGTCCTGGCTTTTGGAGGCGACCGGCGGGACCGGCTGCAGTGCCTTCCCCCGGAAGAACGCGACCTTGATGTAGCGGGTGAAGCAATGCAGGCTCAGGAACCAGCCATCGCCTTCGATCCCGTACAGCGGCGAGTTCCATTTGACCGCCTTGTGCACCCCCGGGACGGTGGCCACGATCAGCGCATCCAGCCGTTCACCCACTGCACGCTTCCAGCCGGGCATGGCCGCGATATAGGCCTGCACCGGGCCATCGCCCTCGCCTTTGGGAATCTGCGGGTTGCCGCCTGACAGCAACCGAGGTTCGCCGTCAGCGATCGAGGGCTTTCCCTTGTCAGCTGACGCTCGTGGACCGTTCGACGCCATGGTGCCGTTCCTCTGGAGACCCACAGGCGTTATAGACCGCGCCGGGCCTGGCGGCAACGCGGCACACGCGGCCGCCCCGGCTCAGATCCAGCGCTGGTCCAGCAGTTCGCGCTTGATGTAGGCGTAGAACACCGGCGCCGCGACCAGACCCGGCAGACCGAAGGCAGCTTCCATCACCAGCATCGCCAGCAGCAGCTCCCACGCCCGCGCCTGGATCTCGCCACCGACGATGCGCGCGTTGAGGAAATACTCCAGCTTGTGGATGACCACCAGGTACAGCAGTGCGACCACGGCGACGTAGAACGACACCGACAGCGCCACGATGGTGATGATGGTGTTGGAGATGATGTTGCCCACCACCGGCAGCAGGCCGGCCAGGAAGGTGATCAGCACCAGTGTCTTGGACAGCGGCAGGTGCACGCCGAACAGCGGCAGCACCCCGAGCAGGAAGATGGCGGTGAAGAGCGTATTAAGCAGGGAGATCTTCACCTGCGCGAACACCACCTGGCGGAAGGCCGTGGCGAGGCGACTGGTGCGGCCGATCAGCTCGCGCGCCAGCGGCCCCATTTTCGGCAGCGGCAGCTCGTCGTAGAGCGCGATCATCGCGCCCAGCACCATGCCGATCAGGATCCGCACACTGATCTGCACCGCCGAGGTGCCGGCGATGCCCAGCTGCTGGCGGTGGGTGGCGGCCCAGTCGTTCATCGCCGTGCGCAGCGCCTGCAGGTCTTCGGGGATGTACGGCTGCAGCAGGTCCGGCACCTGGTGGCGGGAGGTATTGAGGATGTCCATCAGCCGCATCAGCAGCGCATCCGGCCCACCGGTTTCATTGCGGAAAAACGAGGCGATGCCGATCGCCGCCAGCGTCAGCACGCCGATGATCAGCGCCGACAGCACGATCACCGAATAGGCGCGTGCGCGCCCGGGCGGCAGCTTGCCTTCGACGGTGGAGGCCAGCAGGTGGGTCAGGTGGAACACCAGCAGGCCCGACAGCAGGGTCACCACCAGCCCGAGTTTCAAGGTCAGCCACATGCCCAGCAGCATCAGCAACCAGGCCGCGATGCGGGCGGTGGGCGGCTTGGGCAACGCGGGGATCACTATGGACATGCGGGCGCATCCTGACGGGTGGCCCATGGTAGTGGATGTGGTGCGGGCGCAGCCGTCGAGCCCCGCAGCATCAAGCTGAAATCCAGCGTCTGCTGAAGCGGCACATCGACACGTTCGATGATGGCGAGCAGCAGGTTGACCGCGCGGGCACCGATCTCGCGCATCGGTTGCCGGATGGTCGTCAACGGCGGCGTGAGGTAACAGGACGACGCCAGGTCGTCGAAGCCGACGACGGACAGATCACCCGGCACCCGGATGCCCAGATCACGGCAGGCCGCCAGGACGCCCAGCGCCATCTGGTCGCTGAAGCAGAACACCGCGGTCGGCACCGGCGCGCGCGCCAACAGCGCCATCCCGGCCGCGTGACCGGATTCGACGGAGAAGTCGCCCGGTACCACGCCCAGCTGGCGCAGGCGGCCACGCGCCCTGGCGGCGGCGCGAACCCCTTCGAGCCGTTGCTGGTGGAGGGGATTGTCGGGCGGCCCGCCCACCACGGCGATCCGTTCGTGTCCCAGTCCATACAGGTGTTCCATCACGGCGCGCGCGGCGGCCGCGTTGTCGATGTGGACACTGGGAATCCCGACCGCAGGATCGAACTCGCATCCATTGACCACCGGCGCCGCGGCGCCCAGCTGCTGGACGATCGCGCGCGCCGTCGGCGGAAGGCGATGCCCCAGCACGATCAGACCGTCGGCCTCGTTGCGCCGGAGCATCTGCGCGTAGCGCTCCTCGCGGTCGGGTTGATGCTGGGTATCGCCCAGCAGGACGGCGTAGCCAACGGCCTGCGCGGCGTCCTCCGCACCCTGCAGAATCTGGGCGAAGAACGGATTGGCGATGTCCGGGACGGTGACCAGGATCTTGCCGCTGCGCTGGGTCTTGAGCGTGCGGGCAACCGTGTTGGGCACATAGCCCAGCGCGGCGGCGGCCTGCTCGATGCGGGTACGCGTGGCCGGCAGGACTTTCTCCGGCCGGGACAGCGCCCGCGACACCGTGCCGGCGGAGACGCCAACGTGTTTTGCGATGTCGTAGATGGTTGCCATGGCGTCAGTGTTTCTGTCCGCTGTGCACTGCACAACGCGTCCTGCGAAAGCCCCTGCTAGGATAATGCAATCGATTGCATCGAGGATGAATCACGTTGAAGACGCTCAAGGGTCCAGCGCTTTTCCTGGCGCAGTTCATCGGCGACACACCTCCATTCGATCGGCTGGACACGCTGGCCAAGTGGGCCGCGGGGCTGGGCTATTCTGGCGTACAAGTGCCCACCAGCGCGCCCCACCTGTTCGATCTGGCCGAGGCGGCCCGGAGCCAGGCCTACTGCGACGACGTCGCCGGCATGCTGACCGGACAGGGGCTGCAGATCACCGAGCTGTCCACTCATCTGCAAGGGCAGCTGGTCGCCGTCCATCCCGCCTACGACAGCCTGTTCGACGGGTTCGCGCCGCCCGACAAACGCGGCGATCCGGCCGCCCGCCAGGCCTGGGCGGTGGAGCAGTTGCTGCTGGCCGCCCAGGCCAGCCAGCGCCTGGGATTGACGGCGCATGCCACGTTCTCCGGCGCGCTGGCCTGGCCTTATTTCTATCCGTGGCCGCAACGTCCGCCCGGGCTGGTGGAAGAAGCCTTCGCCGAACTCGGCCGCCGCTGGCGCCCCATCCTGGATGCCTTCGACGCCTGCGGCGTGGACCTGTGCTTCGAGATCCACCCGGGTGAGGACCTGCATGACGGCGCGACCTTCGAGCGCTTCCTTGACGTGGTGGACCACCACCCCCGCGCCAAGATCCTGTACGACCCCAGCCACCTGCTGCTGCAGCAGATGGACTACCTGGGCTTCATCGACCGCTATCACGACCGTATCGGCATCTTCCACGTCAAGGACGCGGAGTACCGCACCAGTGCGCGCAGTGGCGTCTATGGCGGCTACCAGGACTGGATCGATCGTCCGGGGCGGTTCCGTTCGCTCGGCGATGGGCAGATCGACTTCAAGGCGATCTTCTCGAAATTCGCGCAGTACGACTTCCCGGGCTGGGCGGTCCTGGAGTGGGAGTGCTGCCTGAAGCACCCCGAAGACGGCGCCCGGGAGGGGGCCGCCTTCATCCGCGACCACATCATCCACGTGACCGAACGCGCCTTCGACGACTTTGCCGACAGCGGCACCGATCCTGGATCCCTGCGCCGCATGCTGGGGATCTGAGCCATCACTGCCTGGGAGGGCAAGCCATGACGCACACCATGTCGCGCTTGGGCGCGATGATGTTTCTGCAGTTCTTCATCTGGGGGGCATGGTTCGTCACCCTGGGAACGTACCTGGTGCAGGGGCCGTTGCAGGCCAGCGCGAGCCAGGTAGCGACGGCGTTCCTCAGCCAATCGATCGGCGCCATCGTCGCGCCTTTCCTGGTCGGCCTGATCGCGGATCGCTACTTCGCGGCGCAGCGCATCCTCGCGGTGCTGCACCTCGCCGGCGCGGCGCTGATGTGGCTGGCGTCCACGGCGACCGACTTCAGCACCTTCTCCGCTTACGTCATGGGGTACATGCTGCTGTTCATGCCGACGCTGGCGCTGGCCAACAGCGTGGCGATGCGGCACATGCACTCGCCTGAGAAACACTTCCCGCTGGTGCGGGTGGCCGGCAGCGTCGGCTGGATCGTGGCGGGCGTGCTGATCGGCTGGCTGGGCTGGGAACAGGCGCATCGGCTCGAGCTGACGTTCCGGATGGCGGCGATGGCGTCGCTGGCGCTGGGCCTGTATGCGTTCACGCTGCCGCACACGCCGCCGCTTGCGCAGCAGCGCGACGCCGGGCTGGGGCAGATCCTGGGCCTGGATTCGCTGCGGCTGCTGAAGTCGCGCTCCTACCTGGTGTTCTTCCTGGCATCCATCGCCATCTGCATCCCGCTGTCGTTCTACTACAACTTCACCAATCCGTACCTCAACGACCTGGGCGTGCGCGGCGCGGCCGGCCTGCAATCCCTGGGGCAGGTCTCCGAAGTCCTGCTGATGCTGGCCATGCCGTTCCTGTTCGTGCGGCTGGGGGTCAAGACGATGCTGGCGGTCGGCATGGCCGCATGGGTGGTGCGCTACGCCATGTTCGCCTTTGGCGATGCGGGCGGCGGCTTCTCCCTGCTGGTGATCGGCATCGTGCTGCACGGCATCTGCTACGACTTCTTCTTCGTCACCGGCCAGATCTACACCGATGCGCATGCCGGCCCCGCCGCGCGCAGCAGCGCGCAGGGCTTCATCACCCTGGCCACCTACGGCGTCGGCATGTTGATCGGCACGTTCCTGTCCGGCGCGGTGGTCGAGCACTACACCACCGCCGCGGGCCCGGACTGGCAACGGATCTGGCTGTTCCCGGCCGGCGTCGCGCTGGTCGTGCTGATCGCTTTCCTGCTGCTGTTCCGCGACCGGCCGGTGCTTGCCGCCGCGCCCACCACGCACTGAGGAACCCACCCGATGCGCAAGCTTGGAATCGCCATTGTGGGCACGGGCATGATCGGCGCCGTGCATCGTCGCGCGGCGCTGCTGGCCGGTGCCGAGGTGCGCGGCGTGGCCGCCTCTTCGCCGCAACGCGCAGAGGAGGTGGCGCAGGCGTGGAATGTTCCGCGCGGCTATCGTGACATCGAGGAGGTGGTCACCGATCCCCAGGTGCAGGTCGTGCACATCTGTACGCCCAATCACCTGCACCGCCCCATGGCGCAGGCGGCACTGGAAGCCGGCAAACACGTGATCTGCGAGAAGCCGCTGGCGACGACGCTGGAAGACGCCGAGGCCCTGGCGGCATTGGCCACCTCGACCGGGCTGGTCGCCACGGTGCCCTTCGTTTACCGCTACCACCCGGTGGTCCGCGAGGCACGCGCACGCATCGCGCAGGGCGAGCTGGGGCCGCTGCACCTGATCCACGGCAGCTACCTGCAGGACTGGCTGCTGGACCCCGCCAGCAACAACTGGCGCGTGGACCCGGCGCTGGGCGGCGCGTCGCGCGTGTTCGCCGACATCGGCTCGCACTGGTGCGACCTGGTGGAATGGGTCAGCGGCGAGCGTTTCGTGGACGTCAGCGCGGCTTTCGCCACCGTGATCGCCGAGCGCAGCATCGACACTGGGCAGAGCTTCACCACCGCGGTGGCGGGTGGCGCGATGCAGGCGGTCGCGAGCGAGGACGTGGCGGCAGCGATGTTCAGGACCGGCGCAGGTACGCTGGCGTCATTGACGGTCAGCCAGGTCTCGGCCGGACGCCACAATCGCCTTTGGTTCGAGATCGATGGCGGCAGGTCCAGCATGGCATTCAACCAGGAGGACGCCGAGCGGCTGTGGATCGGCCTGCCCGACCAGCGCGAGGAGACCTTCGTCCGTGGGCCGGGGGCCGGCAGTGCCGAACAGCGCCGGCTGTCTGTCCTGCCAGCCGGGCACGCGCAGGGCTACGGCCATTGCTTCGAGGCGTTCGTCGCCGACACCTATCGCGCCATCGAAGGCGAGCGGCCGCAGGGCCTGCCCACCTTCGACGACGGACTGCGCTCGGCGCGGATCGTAGACCGCGTCATCGCATCGGCCAGGACACGTGCCTGGACCACCATCGGCTGACTCCCGGGAGACTCTCTTGATGAACACCTCTGTTCGCGGAACTGCAATCCTCGCTCTGCTGCTCGCTGCCCTGCCCGCCTTCGCGCACGACATGGTCACCCCGCAGCAGCCCATCGCCGTGCAGATGTACACACTGCGCAACGCCGGCTCGCTCGACCAGCAGTTGAAGATCGTCCATGACGCGGGCGTGGGGGCGGTGGAAACGGTGGGCACGCAGGGCGTCAGCGCCGCCGAACTCAAGCAGCTGCTGGACAGGTACGCGATCAAGGCGATTTCGTCCCACGTGCAACTGGCCGAGCTGCGCAGGGACCTGGACGGCGTGGTGGCCTTCAACCGGTCCATCGGCAACACGACGCTGGTGGTGCCCTACCTGGACGAAAAGGATCGGCCCACCGATGCCGCAGGCTGGACCGCACTGGGCCGGGAACTCGGCGGAATCGCGAGGCAGGCACGGGCCAAGAGCATGCAGCTGGCCTACCACAACCACGACTTCGAGCTGGTCGACTTCAACGGCAGGACAGGGTTGGAACTGCTGTTCGCGGCCGCCGGACCCGATCTGCTGACCGAGCTGGACCTGGCCTGGGTCGCGCGTGCGGGTCATGATCCGGCGGCCATGCTGGAGACATTCCGCGGCCGCCTGTTCGCGGTACACGCCAAGGACAATGCGCCAAAGGGTCACGCCGACGAAGGCGGCTTTGCCGCCGTCGGCCAGGGTGTCCTCGACTGGAACACGATCCTGCCGGCCGCGGCCGATGCCGGGGTGCGGTGGTACATCATCGAACACGACCAGCCGCGTGATCCGGCCAAGGTCATCCAGGCCGGGGCGGACTACCTGCGCAGACACCTGACTGCCCGCCTGCCCGCCAGCGCACCGCGCCAGCCAGCAAAGGAGTAATGCTTGAATACGCGTTTCAGACTGATCCCGATCATCGCCGTACTGGCATCGAGTGCGCTGCTTGCCCCTGAGGCGTGGTCCAAGGACGACCCCGCGGCCGGCGCGACCCTCTACGCAACCCACTGCACGGCCTGCCACGGTGCCGAGCGCGCCGGTGTTCCGCCAACGTTCCCCGCGCTCACCGACGTCGCCAAGCGGCTGCAGCCGGCGCAGATCAAGGAGAAGATCAGCAAGGGCGGCGGATTGATGCCGCCGTTTCCACAGCTGTCGCCCCAGGAGATCGACGATATCGCCAGTTACCTGGCGCGCTAGGCTGCCCGCGCCGTCGCCAGCAGCCGTTTCGCGTCGGCGCTACAGCTCGCGCACCCAGATGTTGCGGTAGCTGACCCTGGAATCGTGCTCCTGCAGGTAGATCGGCGCACACGCATGCGGCGAGTACGAAGGCGCGCCGATGTACTCGGTCTTGCCGGCCAGGACGGTGTCGTTCTGCACCAGCACGCCGTTGTGCAGCACGGTGATGCGGGCGGGCGAGGTGAGCCCGCCGCCCGGCGAGAAGCGCGGTGCCTTCCAGATGATGTCGTAGGCCTGCCACTCACCCGGCGCACGCGAGGCGTTCACCAGCGGCATGGCCTGTTTGTAGATCGAGGCCGCCTGGCCGTTGGCATAGGTCGGATTGTTGTAACTGTCGAGCACCTGCAGCTCATACAGTTCCTGCAGGAAGATGCCGCTGTTGCCCCGATCCTGGCCGTTGAAGCCCTTTGTCGCGATGGGCGAGCGCCATTCGACGTGCAGCTGGATGTCGCAGAAGCGCTGCCGGGTCCGGATGCCCTTGCTGCCGGGAACCACGGTCAGCGCACCGTCGGCGACGCTCCAAGGCACGCGCCCCCCCTGCTCGGACTCCCAGGCGGAAACATCCCTGCCATCGAACAGCACGACCGCGTCGGAGGGCGCACCGCCCGGCGGCGTGGCCACGCTCGCGGGCACGGGGGTCCACACCTCGGTCTTCGCTGGATCGCGCGCGGGATCACTGTTGGCCTGTGCAGACACAGCTGCGGTGGCCAGCAGGCCCACCGCCATCAGCAACGGGCGGGTCATGATGCTGCGGTCCATCAGCTGGTCCCCCAGGCGGGCGTACCGGGAACATAGGCGAGGTCGCCGTCGTAGCGGCCCGGCACGGCGACATACTTCAGCACCTCGGTCGCGCCGACCTTCGACGTGAAGAAGCCGAAGATGGCGAGCTGCTTGATCATCGTGAAGTAGTGCGGCATCGCCTCGCCTGCTTCGGCGGTGCCGGTCTCGGTGACCTCGACTGCGTGTTTCCTGGCTTCTGCATCCAGCGCGCGCAGGAGTCCGGTACGGTCCTGCGGCGCGAGTGAAACGAAGCGGCCTCCGGCGCGTTTGTCGATATCGGCCAGGCCGGCGCGGAACGCCGCCTGCTGCTTCTGCGTGTAGCAGTCCGTGACGAACGTCGTCATGAACGCACCGGCGCCTGCGTCTTTCGCCCCCGGCGTTTTCGTCCGCGGCAGGATGGTCTCGGCAATCTCGTCCAGCGTGCCGACATCGGCGTCGGAGAAAAGGGTCTTCGCTCCTGCGGTGGGCGACTGTCCATGCACAAGCGCGGGCAGGCCGATCATGGCCGCACCGGTGGCGGCGACGATCATCTTCAGCAGTTCGCGGCGGTCCATCAGAGATTCCCCGCTTTCAGTTCGCGCACGGCGTGGTCGGCGGCCCGGGCCGTCAGCGCCATGTAGGTCAGCGAAGGATTCACGCAGCCGCTGGAGGTCATGCAGGCTCCGTCGGTCACGTAGACGTTGGGCGCATCCCATACCTGGTTGTGCTGGTTCAGCACGGAGTTCCTGCGGTCACGCCCCATGCGCGCGGTTCCCATTTCATGGATGCCCTTGCCCGGGGCATAGTCGTTGTCGTGCATCTCCACGTCCTTGACGCCGGCGGCCTCCAGCATCTCGGCGGCATCGGCGGCCATGTCCTTGCGCATGGCCATTTCGTTGGCGCGCATGGAAACGTCCATCGCCAACACCGGCAACCCCCACTTGTCCCTGCGGTCCGGATCCAAGCGGATCGTATTGTCGTGGTGCGGCAGCATCTCGCCGAACCCGGTCATGCCGATGCGCCAGTCGCCGGGTACGGTCAGCGCCTCCTTCAGGTCGGCACCGATGTTCAGCTCGGCGATCTCGCGCGACCACCCGTTGCGGCTCGCGCCGCCCTGGTAACCGAAGCCCCGCATGTAGCCGCGCTTTTCCTCGGCGACGTTGCGGAAACGGGGAATGTAGAAGCCGCAGGGACGCCGGCCGAAGTAGTACTTGTCCTCAAAGCCCTCGACCCGGCCGGAGGCTCCCGCGCCGAAATGATGGTCCATCACGTTGTGCCCCAGTTCGCCAGACGCAGAGCCCAGCCCGCCTTCCCAGACATCGGTGGCCGAGTTCATCAACAGCCAGGTCGAGTTGAAGGAGGATGCGTTGAGGAAGATCACCTTGGCCGTGTACTGGTAGGTCTGCCCGGTCTCGGCATCGATGACTTCCACGCCGCGCGCACGCTTGCGGTCCTTGTCGTAGAGCACTTCCTTGACGATCGAGAAGGGGCGCAGCGTCAGGTTGCCGGTCTTCATGGCGGCCGGCAGCGTCGCCGACTGGGTCGAGAAGTAGGCGCCGAACGGGCAGCCCAGGATGCACTTGTTGCGGTACTGGCAGTTGACGCGGCCCTGCTCGGGCATCGGCTGGGTGATGTTCGCCGTGCGCGAGTGGATCATGTGCCGGGTGCCGCCGAAGGCCTTTTTGATCCGCGCGGCCACGTCCTTCTCGACGATGTTCAACGGGATCGGCGGCAGGAACTCGCCGTCCGGCAACACATCCAGCCCTTCGCGCGTGCCGGCGATGCCGGCGAACTTCTCCACGTAGTCGTACCAGGGCGCGATGTCGGCATAACGGATGGGCCAGTCAGTGGCGATGCCATCCTTGAGGTTCGCCTGGAAATCCAGGTCGCCCAGGCGATAACTCTGCCGCCCCCACATCAGCGAGCGACCGCCCACGTGGTAGCCGCGGAACCAGTCGAAGCGCTTGGTCTCGATGTAGGGCGATTCCTGTTCGTCGGCCCACATGCCCTGGAGGTTCTCGGCCAGCGCGTAGTCGCGCATGAGCACCGGGAAGGCGGCCTTCATCGCCTGGGTTGGCCGGTTACGATGCGGGAAGTCCCACGGCTCCTTCATCGCGTTGACGTAGTCCTTCACGTGCTCGATGTTGCGGCCTCGTTCCAGCATCAGGACCTTGAGGCCCTTCTCCGTCAATTCCTTCGCCGCCCAACCGCCACTGATTCCCGAGCCGACGACAATGGCGTCGTAATGATTGTCTGCCATGGGTCTGTTTCACCTAGGTGGATATCGTTTCAGACGTCGCAGAGGCGGATCGCCTCGCGCAGTGAGCCGACGGGATCTGGCGCCGCAGGCATGAATTCCTGCGCCAGATACCCATCGAAACCGGTGTCGCGGATCGCGCGACAGATGGCCGGATAGTTCAGTTCCTGCTGATCCCCGATCTCGTGCCGGCCAGGCACGCCCGCGGTGTGGTAGTGCTTGAAGTACGCGTGATGCCTGCCGATGGTGGCGATGATGTCGCCCTCCATGATCTGCATGTGGTAGATGTCGTAGAGCAGGCCGAAATGATCCGAGCCGATCCGTTGGCACAGCTCGACGCCCCAGGCGGAGGTATCGCAGAGGTAGTCGGGATGATCGACCCTGGAGTTCAGCAACTCCATCACCAGCACGACGTTGCGTTTCTCGGCATGCCGGAGGATGCGCTTGAGCCCCGCCTCGGCATGGGCCATGCCTTCATCGGGGTCCATGCCGTTGCGATTGCCGGAGAAGCAGATGAGGTTGCGATAGCCGGCATCGGCGACCAGATCGATGTGCCGCGTGTAGCGTTCTACCAGCGCGTCGTGGAACTCGCGGCCGGCAAAGCCCTTGGTGAGGCCGAGCTCCGCGCCGTTGCACATCGAGCTGTACACGCCATGGGCCTTCAGCGTGGGCCAGTCCTCCGGGCCGACCAGATCAATGGCGGCGAACCCGATGTCCTGCACCGTCCTGCACAGCTGGGCGACCGACTGCTGCGGAAAGGTCCAGCGGGCGACGGCGTGCTTCAGGTTGCCCTTGAGCGGCGCGGCCGCGGCAAACGCCGGCAGCACTCCCGCAGCACCCAGCCCAAGGCTCGCGGCGGCCGCCAGGCGCAGGGCGTCACGCCGCGTGAGCCCCGGCCCCGATGACGACGCCGGTCTGATCGAATGGATGGACATCCGTCTTCCGGCCTCCCAACCGGTATCAAACGCTGACGATCCGCTGCAATGCAATCGATTGCACCATAGAGGAGGACATCGTTTTTTTGCAAGACGCGGTGCACGAAAACGCATGTTGCGGGGCACAACGCGCGTGCGGCCTCTCGCCGCGTGCGCGCGATGGGAGCGCGGCCTGCCACGCAATCGCGTTCACCGGGCTGCGGGAGGACGGCGCCGCCGCGCGGCAGGCATCCGCTCATCGCCGGCGATGCATCGCCTGGCGCAGCTGCTCCCGCGCCTCCGGGTCAGCCTCGATCATGCGCCGCAGCGACCGATAGACATACGCGCGGCAGAGCCCGGGCCAGGCGACCAGCAGATAGACCGCGCCGGCGATCAGCCACGCATTCGGTGCCTGTTTCATCAGGCCGGTATGACCACCGGTCGCGGCCACTGCCAGGATGACCAGCAGCACCCAGCGGAACCAGCGCCAGAACCGCATTCCCCAGTCGACATTGAGCACGTGCTTGAGTTCCTGGTCGGTCAGTCGCATGCCGTCACTCCTTCCTTGAGCAATGACCCATCGTGCCACGACCAGAGATAGAAGACCGGCGTCAGACATGCAGGAACCCGAACGTCCCGTGCAGAAAAGAAAAACCCCAGCAAGCACAGGGGCTTACCGGGGTTTCATCTGCATCCGTAAAAATCATAAACCACAACGGTTGTGCACATAAGCACCCCCCTATAAACCATCCCGAAAGGACACAACCACTTGCTTTTATTGGACTTTTCTCCACGCTTGTCATCGCTGTTTCAAACAAAAAGTAACGAAAACGTAGAAAACGCTATGGAAGGGAGGGATCACGACAGCGTCCCTTAACACTTCTCGCGTCAATCCAAGAACGCAACGACTGAACCGATGCCGCATGTGTGGTCTCCGCCGAACGCTACGCCAACGCCTCCAAAGCATCCATTGACGGACCAATGGCTGCTGGAGCGTCACTCGCGCGCTTCGTGCGAGCACATGCACTTTACAATTCCTGCGACCCGCACCAATCCAACATGAGCTGTCCTAGTCAGTGAACATTGGCAGAAATCGCTCTACTAAAGCTGTGTGCGGACTGACGACCAGAACCAGCCAACAGCAGGGTTCGGAGAGCGGATCCACTGTTAACAGTTATGATTAGGTAGGGCACCGCGAAGGCTTGGAAATGGAAATACCTATTGAGATGGACAAAGAGGTCGGAAGAGCGCTCCTCTGGATGCACCATGTTGCAGGGCCGTCATTGGTAGATAGAATCCAAGCTGCGAAGGTTCAGTTCCTAAAGGCATCCATCCCTGCAGATGGCTCTATACTTTGGCCGGCACCAGTCGATTTACTGCCTCCAGGCGATATGACCGCCGGCCTTCTGCTGCAAGCCATCGCCTTGGTGGAGGATAGGCGCTTCTTCGATGCTCGACTTGCCCCTCGAGTAATTCCATTCCTGAAACTCATAGGCAGCGCATTGAAGAAGCTCTACTTCACCGAAGGCGCGGAGCAAAGAGCGAAAGAGTTTCTGAACCCTAAGAACAAGCATCCCGAGGGAACCCTGCTAGAACTGGCAGTAGCAGCCCGCTATCTGCTGGAGGGGTTCCGCGTAAGGTTCATTCCCGAGTGCAACCTCAAAACCCCAGATCTCGAACTCATCTTTGACGAGGGCACCATCAGGATCGAATGTAAAAGATTGCGACCGGGTGCTTATGAGGAGATGGAGTCAGACCGAGCACGACGACTGTTTTCCCCCGCTTGTGCCAAAGTCAATGCGGTCGGAGCCTTCAAACATCTAGACGTAACGTTCAAGACTGAGCTCTCAGCTGTGCCCGATATGTACCTTGCGGAACATATGCAAGCCTCTCTTGACGACTGCAGCGAATGTTACGAGTGGGAGGACAACCAAGCGAGGGGCAGTATCCGGCAAGGCGACCTAGCGGCGATCGTAGCTGATACCGAAGTCGGAGCCCTTCTCGTGGGGCCAAAACTGTTTCGACTATTTACCGGATCCGTTGTTCCATCGCAGCGGGTGTTCTTGGGTGCCCGTGGTGAAGGACACGAGCTCGATCCGAGATACCTCGATAGCTTCGACGCTATTGCCCTCTGTAGCTGGGACACGGTGAATGAAGAGTCCATGAGCGCAAGAGCCCGGCATTTCGGCTCGAAGCTCGCTGAGATCGATGCGCAGCTGAAAGGATGCACTCTTGGAGCCGCCCACGTTGTGGTGGACGCTGAGCGGGACAGCGCAACAGCTGACCTTCGGCGACAGCGCATACGTGATCGAGTCTGCTCATTCGACTTTAAGTCAAACCTCGCAGCTCTGACGACTCACTACCTTCTGGTGCATACCGCAGAAGGCGCGTCTTGGACCATAGATGAGACAGTGGATCCGGCAATGCGCACCACCGAACCCCTGCTTGATGATCCGAGGCTGTTCTTTGACGCACAGGTACTAGGAGATGGACCCGCCTGGCACCTACCACCACCAGCCTAAGCGACCGCTTCCCTTCCGCAGAGGACGTTTGAAAGTAAAAGCGGCCTCTCGGCATAGATCACAATTTTGATCAGCAGCGCAAATGCATCACTATATGCAGCTCATGCCTTCAGCGAGCGAGAAGCGGAGTGATCCAGCCTCCCGTTTGTTCTTTCAACGTTACCACTTAGGCCTGACGGGGGGGGGGGCAGCAGTCGATGATCCTCCAACCACGACCAGCCAACACATCAAGTTCACCTTCACTGAAAGAATCACAGCGAGCGCTGCCTCGTCACCGTGCCAGCCAGCAACCAGGGTCTAAAACGGACATAAAGAGCTAGCCTCGAAACGGCAAGTGCTCGACGTGCTAACAGAAACGGGAGGCCGCCACGCGCGCTCAGACATCAGTGCGAAACGCGCAGCTGCCTGGACGTTTCCCCACAGGATCGCCCCCCACGCCTAGTTCAGCCAAAAAATTGATCGCAGGCTAGGAACCCAAACGTCAATCACGAACGCCATCTGCACCCTAGCCTCCCGCGCGGTCCGCTTTCGGCAGCGGCGTGTCTAGCAGGAGTGGACCCGTCCGATTATTGTTGGCGACCTTGACCCCGCCGGCGCAACTCTCCGTGCCCATAACTAGGCTATTCACAAGTCGATTAAGGGCTAACTATGACCTTGATGTCCGACCCCGAGATGCTCTTGATGTAGGAGTAGCTCGTTCCTAAAACGGCAAGCTGATCCTTCGACACCTTCTCGGCCGATATCGCGGGCTGTACGATCACAAATTTAAAGATCAACTCATGGTCGTGGCATTTGTTGCGAAGTATCTCTATATGCTGAGGCGTGCCCTTCAGGATTCTGTCGAAATCCTTAAGCAGTGATTGCTGGTAGCGATCCATCAGCCGGTTAAAGAACTTATCGCTCGTATACAGCCATTTCACCGATCTCGATGCCTGACCGCATACCTCGTAGACGTCGGCGACGCGTGCCCCCGGCGCGGCCACGCCATCCGTCATTGGGCAGAACTTGCAGTGGTAGAGGTCAACGTAGATAGCGCCCTTACTTTCCCGAATTGCCACTAAGTCAGCAATTTCGCCTTTTCCGTCATCGTTGAAGACGATCGAGTAGTCATCAGCGATCTTGGAAAAGGTGAAGCCTTGTACAGAATCCTCACGTCGCTCAGCACGCATAGACTCTTGATGAATTTTTGTCGCCCCCCAATCCCAAGGCTCGAGCAAACCAGCGGGCAGCTTTACATCCATGCTGCTGAGCGAATAGTGGCGATAGTTACCCTGCACCATGGATCCGTCGACCTTGAGCAGCACAAGCGGCTCTCCATCCAAGTAGGCATCTAATGGCATTTCGTATGGGTAGAGGAGCTTCACACCGGGGCAGGAAGTCTTGTATCCGTCCTCCAACAAATTGATTGCAATGGAAGTGAGGAGGCGCTCCTCGCCATCGACACCCGCGATCCAGAGTGGGATATCCAACGTCCGGGCGCCACGATACTCAGGTTTACCAAGCTCAACGTCGAGAAGGTTATAAGTCTCTCCCTCAAAGAGCAGCGAGATCCTCTGCTCATTCTCGATCGCGATCGATTCAGGCCAGTCTGCGTAAAACAGCCCTTCCGGCCAACCTCCACTGATTTTCTCGACGCGCATGACGTTCTTGAGTACATCAGCTGGGTCGATGGTGCTGTCATTCAGTTTTACGGACATCCGCCTGCACCAATCAACCCAGTAATTAATAGGCGAGGAGTTCATTTCCCAGATTTTGCCTCTGTGCGAGCAACCAACGGTAGTCCGCTCTCCACCCTCGAAACCAGTCGCAAAAATATTAGATTTTGTCGCACTACCTTTCTCGATATCACTAATTACTTGATTGATATCGCGCCCCACGTGCATCGTGAACCGAAGGTCTTTCCTTGCACGTGATAGGCCAACGTTCTGCAGCTTCATCAATTTTATGTCATGGAGCGCACGGAATGTCGGCTCACCACTGATGCGACGGGGAGCACGTGCTACCAAGTTGAGAAAGCGTGTGGCCTGGGTGTCGTCACCGGAGGCGTGAACGAATAGAGTGTTCCGCGTCTTGTCATAGAACGCTATGTATAGATTCCAGTTGGTATCGATGATTTCTTCGGTCTGAGCCCATCCAACTGGCGTCTCTCGCCTGGTTATGGCAATTACTGTATTGGCTTCATCGTTGATCGAGATGTATTGCAGCAGTTCTCTTCGCCCATCCAGACCCTGCGCACGTTGTGGCGTCCAGTCCTTCGGAAGAACGTGGTATGCCACGGCGCTAATTTTGGGGTTCGGGTTCAGTCCGAAGATCACCTGGGCATCGTCACCTTCGGCAAACTGCTCGTTGAACTCAGCCTTTTCAATTTCCCGGCCTACCTTCTGCTCGCTTACGTCGCGAATGACCGCCCCCCAGTCGGCGCTCTCCTTATAAAGGGCGGCCATTTGGTGGTCGGTCCTCTGGTTAGCGATATTGGCAACGAACTTGGCGTCACCAAGAGCCGCATCTACCCTTGTCAGCCGACCAATGAACTGAAGCGTCACTGCAGGGCTTTGGTGTTGATCATGAATGGCGGCGATCTTAAGCTCGGGCAGATCGAATCCTTCGCCTAGCATGTCGACGCAGACGATGATCCGGTGCTTCTTATTCACGATCTCCGCCATGACCTTGGCCTGGTCCGGCACCTTGCTGTGGATCAAGACTGGCATCAGATCGGGGTGCTGCTTGTAAAGCTCAAACAGGTCTGTCGCCCGCTTATGCGACTTTGCGCGCACCATCATCAAATGGTTATAGCCTGCATCGAGGTCGGCCCGGAGCAGCTCAACTGCCTTATCAGCGATGGCCTGGTCGGACAGCTTGAGGTTGTATTCTCTTACCGGATGGAACTCGATACCTTTGAAATAGCCATCAATCTGCGCATCCCTGAGCGGGTAGTTGTAGACGATCTTGCCACCCAGAGCGAGACCATCCTCCCGGAAGGGAGTCGCCGTGAACTGTATGCAAGGTTTGCCCATGAAGGCTGTCTTGATCCGACTCCAACTGACTGCTACAACATGGTGAGCCTCGTCGATCATCAGGTGGCTACACATATTCACCAGCGCCCCCAGAGCGGCGTCCTCGAATAGCTGCAAGGCCTGGGGAGTGGCCACAATGATGTTCGCGGCAGCCAACTCGGCAACCTGCGCCTCAGATAGCTTCGAATCGATGGCCGCAACAATGGGGTTGCGCGCCATGTCCGATACCGCCCCAACAGTACGAAGGGTCTTCAGCTCCCCGCACTTGCTCACCAATTGAGCTCTGAGGGCGTCCGAAGGAACAAGGATCAGGGTCCGTCTCATTCTCGCCGCGATGATCAGCGCGAGCATTGTGTCGGTTTTCCCAGTACCGGTGGGCATGACCACGGTGGCTGTAACGGTGGGGTCGACCAACAGATGACCAAGGGTCGCGTAGAGCGCGGCTAGTTGCGGCTTGCGCAGGCCGAGCGCCCCGGTTTTGGGATCGTCCAGCTTGAAATTGAAGAGGTGGTTTTGCCAACTCTGGTACACATCCGAATGCGGTATTACTACGTCGTCCATGGAGATTACCTGAGGGCCGAAAGGGCTTCGTGGATAAACTGGCGAAATGGTAGCACTACCTCTATCGGTCGCATGGCCTTAGCGGTTTATACATGACGCCAAGGTCTATGCACGTCTGAATTTCACGTATGCGTGGCTATACCTAGTTTTTCCTACCGGGCAAAGAACACAAAAAAGAAGGAGCCCCACGAATGGGGCTCCTCTTGGATATCTATTGACACTTACCGTCAAGTGTTAGTTAGAACGGAATGTCGTCATCAGCGAAGTCGTCCATCGGCGGCGCCGACTGCTGCGGGGCCTGCTGCTGTGGGCGCTGCTGGCCGTAGCCACCACCACCGCCGCCGCGCTGACCACCGCCACCGCCACCACCGCCGTACTCCTGGCGCGGGGCCTGCGGGCGCTGCGGACGTTCGCCGCCAGCACCGCCACCGCCACCGCCGCCTTCACGGCCGCCGAGCATCTGCATCTCATCGGCGATGATGTCGGTGGAGTACTTCTCCACGCCGTCCTGGCCGGTGTACTTGTCGTAACGCAGGCTGCCTTCGACGTAGACAGAGCTGCCCTTGCGCAGGTATTCACCGGCGATTTCGCCGAGCTTGCCGAAGAACACCACGCGGTGCCATTCGGTGCGCTCCTGCTGGTTGCCATCCTTGTCCTTGCGGACGCTGGTGGTGGCCAGGCTGATGCGGGTGATCGCCATACCGCCCTGGGTGTACTTCACGTCCGGGTCGTTGCCGAGGTTGCCGACCAGGATGACTTTATTGATGCCGCGCGCCATAGGGTTGCTCTTCCGTTGTCCGAGGGCAGGCCGCAGTCATATCACAGCCCCGGACAGGCTGCAGATACGCGGGGCCGCCCCAGGTGAAATTGGGGGAATCCAGAACGGCCCATCTTATCATTGCCATCGTCCCCGGCCCTGTCGGAATTCCGGCCGGAAGCGACCGGAAACCTGCTCGAGCCATATGCCGCAAGGGTGACGGCGATTGGGCCCGCAGCCCGCCGGCTGCTGGCGCGGGGCCCCTCCGTCCGCCCGGCCCGGCCCTGGCGGCGCATGGCATGATGTCCCTTCACTGTTCCCACGCCTGCAGCAATGACCATCCGCGGTAAAGCCACCTCCCTCGATATCGCCCACTTGGCCGGCGTCTCCCAGCCGACGGTGTCGCGGGCGCTGCGCGGCAGCCCGATGGTCAATGCCGAGACCCGGCAGCGGATCCTGGCCATCGCCCGGGAGCTGAACTACAAGGTCGACAAGAACGCCTCCAGCCTGCGCCTGCGCAATGCCGGCACGCTGGCCCTGCTGTTCTTCGAGGACCCGACCAACGACGACTCGCTGATCAACCCGTTTTTCCACGCCATGCTGGGCTCGATCACGCGCGCCTGCGCGCTGCGCGGCTACGACCTGCTGGTCTCCTTCCAGCAGCTGTCCACCGACTGGCAGGCCGATTACGAGGACAGCAACAAGGCCGACGGCATCATCCTGCTCGGCTACGGCGACTACCACGAGTCGCGCGAGCGCCTGCAGCGGCTGGTCGAGCAAGGCACCCATTTCGTGCGCTGGGGGGCGTCCCTGCCCGACCAGCCGGGTGTCTCGATCGGCAGCGACAATTTCCAGGGCGGGTTCGACATCACCGCCCACCTGCTCGACCAGGGCTGTCGACGGATCGCCTTCGTCGGCCACGCCTCCAGCCACTATCCCGAGTTCGAGCAGCGCTACCGCGGCCACGTCGAGGCGATGCGGGTGCGCGGCCTGACCGCCGAGCCTTCATTGCAGCACGATGCGATCACCACCGAGCAGTCCGGCTTCGACGCCTGCCAGGCGCTGTTGGCAGGCGGCGAACGTATCGATGGGCTGTGCGCGGCCAGCGACCTGATCGCGATCGGCGCGATGCGTGCCCTGCGCGAACATGGGCTGCGCGTCCCGGAGGACGTGGCCGTCACCGGTTTCGATGACATCCCGCTGGCCGCCTCGGTGTCCCCGCCGCTGTCCACCGTGCAGCAGGACACCAAGCAGGCCGGGCACCTGCTGGTGGAAAAGCTGCTGGCACTGATCGAAGGCCAGCCGGTGGAAGGCCAGAGCATCGCGGTGAAGCAGGTGCTGCGGGAATCCTCGCTGCGCGGCTGAGCATCCACCGCTGTCGGCTTATTTCAAACGACGATCCAGCACGAAGTACACGACATTGCCCAGCCCGGTCGCACCGAGCAGCAGCGCGATCGCCCCGGGCGTGACCCGGTCGATGCCGAGGACATCCACCACCCCGAAACCGAGCGCCAGGGCCAGCATCACGCAGCCCCAGTGCAGCGCGGCCAGCCGCCGCTTGGTGGTGTCGCCGGCCAGCAGCGAGCGCACCAGCTCTTCCGAGCCGCGGGCTTCGACGATCCGTCGACGGGTGTGGCCGTCGACCACGCTCTTGATGGCATACACGATGCCGAGGATCAGGACGACGGGCAGAATCAGGTTGTAATCCATGGTGCGTACGTTCCGTTGAGGAGGGGCTTGTCCACTGAGATACGGCCGGGGCGGGATCGGTTGCACGGGCCCCGGTTGCAACCGATGGCGCACTCGACGTATCCCTATGGGACATGTGCACGCCGCCCACCCCTGCCGACTGCCTCGACGCCGACCGTGCCCTGGTCGCCGCCATCCTGTCGCGACAGCCCGGGGCGTTCGAGCAGCTGGTGCGCGAGTATCAAGGACTGTGCTGGCGCGTGGTCGACCGCATGGTCCGCCATCCGGACGACACCCGCGAGCTGTGCCAGGAAGCGTTCCTTCGCATCCATCAGACGCTGCATCAGTACCGCGGCGAGAGCGCACTGAAATCCTGGGTGGCGCAGGTCGCCTATTCGATCGCCAGGCGCCACCTGGAGCGACGCCGTATTCCGCTGGTGGACAACAGCGTGACCGAAGACGGTGCCGCGTTGATCGACCAGATCGGCGACGGCCACGACCTCGAGGCGCGTACCAGCGAGCAGGACATCAACGCCCATCTGCACGCCGCGATCGACGCGTTGCCGCCGCTGCAGCGCACCCTGCTCACGCTCTATCATCTGGAAGAGATCTCCATCGCCGAGATCGCCACCCTGACCGACCTGGCCGAAGGCACCATCAAGAGCCACCTGTTCCGCAGCCGCAAGCGACTACGCGAGCTGCTGGAATCCCGTATTGGAGTGCCCGCATGAGCACCGCAGACGAGCCCCGGATCGACCCCGAGGAATGGCAGGCCCAGGAAACCGGCCTGCGCGCCGCACTAGGCGGCCAGCGCGCCGGCCCGGACGACGTCGACTACCTGCGCATCGCCGAGGCGATCGCCTCCGCACCACAGAGCGGGCCGCCAATGCGCTTCGCCCGCGATGTCGCCCTGCGCATCGCCCGCCATGACGCCGGCATCGAGCGCTGGGTGTCGCGGGTGCTGCTGGCCGTGCTGGCCATCGCTGCCCTGGCAGTGGGCACCCTGTTCGGCCCGGCATGGTGGAGCGCGATCGAGCAGACCGCGGGCCGCGCGGCGACCGGGTGGCTGCTCGCTGGCGCCGGATGCGTGGCGGTATCGTGGCTGGCGGCCCGTTGGCGGGCGACCGGCCGCGGGCACCCATGACTTACGGCGGATGCAGCCTATCTGAATAGGGCGGATAACCGAGGTATCGCCCAGGGGAAGCTGTCCGCATGCTTGAGATCCGCGCGCTGTCCAAGACCTACGCCAATGGTGTGCATGCCCTTGCGGGTGTGACGCTCGATATTCCCCGCGGCATGTTCGGCCTGCTCGGTCCCAACGGCGCCGGCAAGTCCTCGCTGATGCGGACGCTGGCCACGCTGCAGGAAGCGGACAGCGGCACCGCCACCCTGTCCATCCCCGGGGAGGCGCGCATCGATGTGCTGCGTGACAAGGATGCGGTGCGTCGGCGGTTGGGCTATCTGCCGCAGGACTTCGGGGTGTATCCCAAGGTCAGCGCACTGGACCTGCTCGACCATTTCGCGGTGCTCAAGGGGCTCACCCACAAGGCCCAGCGCCGCGAAGTGGTGGAGGCGCTGCTGCAGCAGGTCAATCTGTGGGATGCGCGCAAACGCAAACTCGGCACCTACTCCGGCGGCATGCGCCAGCGCTTCGGCATCGCGCAGGCCCTGCTCGGCGATCCGCGGCTGGTGATCGTCGATGAGCCCACCGCCGGGCTCGACCCGGAAGAGCGCAACCGCTTCCTCAACCTGCTCGCGGCGATCGGCGAGAACGTAGCGGTGATCCTGTCCACGCACATCGTCGAGGATGTCACCGACCTGTGCCCCAGCATGGCAATCATGAACAAGGGACAGGTGCTGCTGACCGGCAAGCCCAGCGATGCGATCGACGCGCTGCAGCACCAGGTCTGGCGCAAGCAGGTGGACGTTGCCGAACTGCCCGCCTACGAAGCCAACCATGTGGTGCTGTCCACGCGCCTGGTCGGTGGCCGGCCGGTGATCCACGTGCACAGCGCGACCGACCCCGGCGACGGCTTCGCCGCCGTTGCTCCCGATCTGGAAGACGTCTATTTCCAGCGACTGCGCCTGCAGTCGCGGGCCGCCTGACCGGAGCCCGCCCATGATCGCTGCCTTTTTCCGCTTCGAGCTGCGCGAGCAGCTCCGTTCCCCCCTGCTGTGGCTGCTGGCGGGCCTGTTCGCGCTGATGGCCTTCGGTGCCGCGTCGTCCGACGCGATACAGATCGGCGGTGGCTCCGGCAACGTGCACAGCAATGCGCCGACCGTGATCGCCTCGATGCTGGGCGTCTTCACCCTGCTCGGCATGCTGGTATCCACGCTGTTCGTCAGCAATGCGCTGCTGCGCGACGTCGATCTCGGCACGGCCGAGCTGATCTTCGCCAGCCCGATCAAGCGCCGCGACTATCTGGCCGGCCGCATCGGCGCGGCCCTGGTCAGCGGACTGCTGGTGTACGTGATCATCGCGCTCGGCCTCGCGCTCGGACCGCTCATGCCCTGGGTCGATCCGGCACGCATGGGGCCGGGCTCGCTGTACAGCTACGTCTGGGCATTCGGGGTGATCGTGATCCCGAACCTGATCTTCACCACGGCCCTGCTGGCGTTGCTGGCGGCGACCACGCGATCGATCCTGTGGGTCTACATCGGCGTGATCGGCTACTTCGTGCTGTACGGGGTCAGCGCGGCCCTGCTCAGCGACATTGACAACACCTGGATTGCCGTACTCAGCGAACCGCTCGGCCTGCGCGCGCTGTCGCGGACCATCCGCTACTGGTCGGTGGCCGAGCGCAACAGCGGGTTGCCTGCCCTGGCCGGGCAGCTGCTGGCCAACCGTGCGCTGTGGCTGGGCGTAGCCGCGCTCCTGTACGCCGCGACGTTTGCCCTGTTCCGCACCGAGCGCAGCGGCAGCGGCGGTCGTCGCTGGGGCCGCAAAGCCACTGCCGCGGCGGCCGCGCCGTCGTTGCGTCCGGCCCAGGTCGTGGTGCCCCGCGTGGTGCCGGGCCGTGGCGCCGCTACCGCCTGGGCGCAGTTCCTGCACCAGGTGCGCTTCGACACCCGCGGTGTGCTGCGCAGCGTGCCCTTCCTGGTGCTGCTGGTGCTGGGGCTGTGCAACTTCCTGCCCGGTGCGCTGTTCCGCCAGACCCTGTATGGCACGCCGATCTGGCCGGTCACCTCGGAGATGCTGACCGCCCTGCAGGGCGCCTTCAGCTGGCTGCTGATCATCATCGTGCTGTTCTTCGCCGGCGAGCTGGTCTGGAAAGAACGCGCGGCGCGGATCAATGAAGTCACCGATGCGATGCCCGTCCCCAACTGGGTGCCGCTGCTGGCCAAGTTCGCCACGCTGGTGGCGGTGATCGCCTGCTTCCAGGCGATCGGCGCACTCGCCGCGATCGGGGTGCAGCTGGCCAAGGGCTATACGCAGATCGAGCCGCTGGTGTACCTCAAGACGCTGGCGCTGGACTCGGTGGTCTACCTGTTGATGGGCGGTCTGGCGCTGGTCCTGCAGGTACTGACCAACAACAAGTTCGTCGGCTACGCGCTGCTGATCGTGGTGATGATCGGCCAGGCCGTGCTGGGCATGCTCGATTACACCCAGAACCTCTACAACTTCGGCAGCTGGCCGATCGCCCCGTACTCGGACATGAACGGCTACGGCCACTTCCTCCCGGGGCAGCTGGCCTTCCAGGGCTACTGGGCGCTGTTCCTGCTGGCGCTGCTGTGCGTCGCCTCGGCGTTCTGGGTGCGTGGCGTCGGCACCAGCCTGCGCCAGCGCCTGGTGCTGGCCGGCCGTCGCCTGCGGGGCCCGGCCGGGCTCGGCGCCGCCGTGGCGATGCTGGGCTTCATCGCATTGGGTGGCTGGCTGTACTGGAGCACCAACATCCGCAATGCCTTCCTCTCGCCGGACCAGCAGCTGGACCTGCAGGCCCGTTACGAGCGCGAACTGTCGCGTTACCGCGACCTGCCACAGCCGCGCATCGTCGCCGTGGACAACCGGATCGACCTGCATCCGGAAACCCAGTCGGTGGTGATCGATGCGTACTGGACCGTGCGCAACACCCACACCGCGCCCATCGCCCAGCTCCACGTGGCGATGAACGACGACCAGCAGCTGACCGCGGTCGACCTTGGCGGCCAGACCCTGGCCATGCATGACGCCGACCTGGGCTACCGCATCTACCAGCTGGCCACCCCGCTGCAGCCAGGCGAGGAGCGCCGCATCCACTTCCGCGTGAACCAGCACCCGACCGGCATCACCGCCGATCAGGCACCGACCAACCTGGTGGAGAACGGCAGCTTCTTCAACAGCAGCCTTCTGCCCTCCTTCGGCTACGACCAGGGCGTGCAGATCACCGACCGCAATGAACGCCGCAAGCGCGGCCTGGGCGAGCCGAGCCGCATGCCCAAGCTGGAAGACCAGGCCGCCCGCGCGAACAACTACGTGACCGACGATGCCGACTGGCTGGCGTTCCGCAGCACGATCTGCACCGCACCGGACCAGATCGCGCTGGCGCCCGGCTACCTGCAGCACGAAGCCACCGTCAACGGCCGGCGCTGTTTCAGCTATGCCATGGACCGGCCGATGCTCAACTTCTATGCGTACCTCTCGGCCCGCTGGGACGTGAAGCGCGCGGCATACAAGGGCATCCCGATCGAGGTGTACTACGATGCGCGCCATGGCTACAACGTGGACCGCATGATCGAAGCGGTGCAGAAGTCGCTGGCCTGCTACGAAGCCAACTTCACGCCCTACCAGCACCGCCAGGTACGCATCATCGAGTTCCCGGGCTACGCGCGGTTCGCCCAGTCCTTCGCCAACACCATTCCCTACTCCGAAGGGATCGGCTTCATCGCCGACCTGCGCGACCGCGACAAGGTGGACTACGTGTTCTACGTGACCGCCCACGAGGTGGCGCACCAGTGGTGGGCACACCAGGTGATCGGCGCCAACGTGCAGGGCGCGACGATGCTCTCCGAATCGTTGTCGCAGTACTCGGCACTGATGGTGATGGAGAAGGAATACGGGCGGCAGCAGATGCGCCAGTTCCTCAAGACTGAACTGGATGGCTACCTGTCCGGACGCGGTAGCGAAGGCATCGAAGAGCTGCCGCTGGCGCGGGTGGAGAACCAGCAGTACATCCACTACGAGAAGGGCGCACTGGCGTTCTACCGCCTGCGCGAGGAGATCGGCGAGGCCGCACTCAACCGTGCGCTCAAACGCTTCCTGCAGGACAAGGGTTTCCAGCAGCCGCCCTACACCACCTCCACCGAACTGCTGGGTTACATCCGCGCCGAGACGCCGGCCGACCGCCAGCAGCTGGTGACCGACCTGTTCGAGACGATCAGCTTCTACGACAACCGGGTGCTGGCCGCGACCGCGCACAAGCGGGCCGATGGCAAGTACGACGTCACCCTGACGCTGCACGCCGAGAAGCGCTACGCCGATGGCGATGGCAAGGAGACCGCCGGCAGGATGGACGACTGGATCGAGATCGGCGTGTTCGCCAACGGCCCCTCGGGCAAGGAGCGCGACCAGAAGGTGCTGTACCTGCAGCGCCACCACGTCACCGCGGCCAACCCGTCGATCACCGTGACGGTGGAGGGAAAGCCGGACGAGGCGGGCTTCGATCCGTACAACAAGCTGATCGACCGGGTCTCCTCGGACAACCGGCGCAAGGTGACGCTGCAGTAGGAGGCGGCGTCAGCGCGGGCCGTCGGCGAAGTCCTTGAGGATTTCGCCGACGCCCGACGGCGAGATCTCAAAGCCCAGCGAGGTACCCGGATTGATCACCACGCCGTAGCCGCCGGGCACGCGCTTGAGCACCTCCAGCATCAGCATGCGGATCGTGTGCGGGGCCTGCTGGCTGTGGAAACCGACGCGGCTCATATCGGTGAACACCGAAACGTGCAGAACACCCTGCTTGTCGAACAGCAGCGGATCGAAACCGCTGCCGTCCGGGGTCACCAGGCTGCCGGTGAGCAGCACCACCTCGGAGGCGACGAAGGCCTTCATGAACAGGCCAATCGGCAACTGACCGTCCATCGCGGTCTTGAGCAGCGTTTCGATCGGGGTCTGGGGGGCGGCGTCGTTCATGGAATGCAGGCATACGGGGGATCCCTCATTGTACCCGCGGGGTGACTGGGAGCCGGCCAGCGGCCGGCACTACCCGCGCGCGGGGGCGCCGATCAGGAACAGGTGGAAGGTGGCGTCCTCGTCGTCGAGGGCGACGAACGGCACCGCGAGCCGCGGCAGCGTCCGCAGCCAGTAGGCATGCGCGATCACGTCACCGCGGAACACCGCGAGCAGCCATTGCCCGTCGCCGGGGCGGACCAGTTCCTTGACCACATGCGCGGCCAGGCCTTGCCGCCGGTACTTGGGCAGCACGAAGAGGTCGGCCAGCTCGGGATAGTGGCGCCCTTCCCGCTCCACCTGATCCACCAGCACGAACCCGGCCAGCGCGTCGTCGACGAACAGCAACCGTGCCCACTGCGGGTCATCGCGCAGGGACGACTCGACATCGCTGCGGTCACAATCGAAGAGGCCGTCCGGACGCACCGCTTCTCCACTCCAGGCCGAGGCCTCGAAGTAGTAGAACTGCATCAGGTGGAACAGGCGCTCGGCATCATCGGGCGTTGCGTGGTGCAGGGACAGGCGTGACATGGACAGCGGACCCGGAAGGACCGCACTGCGCGGTCGCGGACCCGATTGTAGTGCCCGGGCCACCGCAGTGCGGCGGGCCGGGCACGCTCCGGCTACTTCGCCAGGCGCCTGGTGCGTGCACGCTGATCGTCGACCGCCGCCTTCAACTGCTGCTGCAGCGCCGTCTGCTCGACCTGCGCATCCAGCACGAACACGCGCACGCCGTGTGCGGGCACCTCGGCGGTCAGCGATCCCGTCACCGTCTGGCTGGCACCGCCCAGCGCGTCGCGCCAGGTACCGGCCTGCAGGTAGCGGCGGACCTCGATGGAGCGCGCCGTATCACCCTTGTTGAGCAGCACCAGTGCGGTCTGCGCGGTATCGTCCTGCTGCAGCACGCGGAAGAACACCGCTTCATCGCCCTGCAGGCGCTCGTTGACCTGCAGGCCGCGCTGCAGGGCCGGCGTGGCCTCACGCAGTCTGGCGATGCGCTGCAGCGGCGCGAAGATCGGGCTCTTCGGCGCGTCGTTGACGCGCTCCTGCCCGAAGTAGGCGCGGTTGCCGGCGTGCTCGGCGCGGCTACGCATGAAGCCGGTTTCCGAGCCGTAGTAGATCACCGGGATGCCGCGCGCCGTGAACAGCCAGTTGTGGGCATCGATGAACCCGGCATCGCTGGCATCCAGCCGCGCCATGTCGTGGTTGTCGTAGAAGCTCATCAGCTCGTACGGATTGGCATACGGCCCGTCGAGCAGGTGCAGCGGCTCGGCGAGGGTCTCGAAGCCCTTCTGCTCTTTGCCGAACACCGACGACAATGCGCCGCGCAACGGGAAATCCAGCACGCTGACGTTCGCGTTGGCCGGCCAGGTGTGCTCGGCAATCTTGCCCGCGTCGTAGTCGAATGCCTCGCCGAACATGAACATGCCGGGATGCTCGGCGCGGATGCGATTGACGAAGGCATGCCACCACGGATGCGGCAGCCAGCCGATGGTGTCGATGCGCAACGCATCCACCCCCTGCGCGGTCCACTGCAGGTAGGCGCCCACCAGGTAATCCATCACCGCCGGGTTGTGCTCGTTGAAGTCGGACAGCTCGGCGAGGTTGCCTTCGAAGATCGAGCCGTTCTTGCCGTCGACCGGGCCGATGCTGTTGTAGAAGGCATGCAGGGGGTTATGCGCCGGATCCAGCTGCTGCGGCGGCAGGTTCTGGTGATCGGCGATCAACCGGCCGTCCTTGTCGAAGATCTGGCCGAACTGCGGCTGCGCCACCGGCATCGTCCACGCGGGCGAACCATGGTTGCCGACGATATCCAGCACCACCTTCAGGTCGGCGGCGTGCAGGCCACGGGTGAAGGCGGCGAAGTCCAGGCCGTTGCTCGGCAGATGCTCGTCGAGCGTGTAAAAGTTGACGCCCCAGTAACCGTGGTAGCCGGTCTTGCCCCGGTCGGTCAGCGTGCTGGTGCAGCTGATCGGCTTGCTGCCGGTGAAGGCCTGGTCCGGGTTGTCGATGATCGGGGTGATCCACACCGCACCGAAGCCGAGGTTGCGGATGTACGCGGCGTTGTCGAGCACGCCCTTGAAGTCACCGCCCAGGTAGCCGATGTTGCCGTCCACCTTGTCCGGGCACGGCACCGGGATATCGAACGTGGGATGCGCGCCGCCCTGGTCGCGGTGGTCGTTGGACGGATCGCCATTGACGAAGCGGTCGGTCACCACGAAGTAGACCGCCTGGCTGGCGAAGGGCTCGCGCGTGCCGACATAGTCCGGGCGCTCGACGGCCAGGGCGGGGCTGGCCGACAGCGCGAACGACAGGGCCAGCGACAACGACGAATACCGGGACATCAGACACTCTCCTGTTGGGATGGCACGAACAGCACGCACAGGCCGGCCAGCAGCAGGCTGCCGCCCCCGAGTGCGAGCACGTGCATCGGATCGCCACCCAGCCACGCGCGCAGCAGGAAGCCGAGCGCACTGGCCGCGACCAGCTGCGGGATCACGATGAAGAAATTGAACAGGCCCATGTAGATGCCCATCTTCGCCGCCGGCACGCTGTCGGACAGCAGCGCATACGGCAGCGACAGGATGGAGGCCCAGGCAAAGCCGACGCCGACCATCGACAGCAGCAGCCAATGCGGGTCGCGGATGAACAGCATCGAGATCAGGCCCAGTCCACCCAGCCACAGGTTGACGAGGTGGCTCCAGCGCAGGCCCAGTGCGCGCACCATGAGCGGGATCAGCAACGCCGCCAGCGCAGCGAACCCGTTGTAGGCACCGAACAGCACGCCGACCCAGTTGGCGCCTTCGTTGTAGGCGGCCGAGGCGGTATCGGTCGAGCCGAAGTGGGTGCCGGCGACGGCGGCCGTGGTGTAGATCCACATCGCGAACAGCGCGAACCAGGAGAAGAACTGCACCCAGGCCAGGCGGCGCATGGTGCGTGGCATCGCACGCAGGTCGTCGACGATGGTCGCCAGCATGTGCGGCCCCGGCACGCAGCGCGCGATGCCCAGCAGCACGCCATAGGCGATGCACAGGCCGGCCAACACGTACAGCATGCGGTCGCCCTGGTACCACGTGATCGCCGCTGCCAGCGCGATACCGGCCGCCACCCAGCCGCCGATCTGCGCCCACGGAGGTGGCCCGGCCACGCGCGCACTCTGGTGCACGGCGGCCGGCTCGGCGTCATCGAAGCGGGCCAGCTCGTCCGGCGAGTATTCCCGGGTGCTGACCACCGTCCAGGTGATCGCCGCGAGCAGCACCGCCGCGCCGAAGTAGAACGCGTAGCGCACGGTATCGGGAACCTGCCCCGCGGCCGCCGTGTTGGCGACGCCGAAGTGGGCCAGGATGAACGGCAGGAAGCTGGCGACGATCGCACCGATGCCGATGAAGAAGCTCTGCATGGCGAAGCCGGTCGGCCGCTGGCGCGGAGCGAGCTGATCGCCGACAAACGCGCGGAACGGCTCCATCGATACATTGATCGAGGCATCCAGCACCCACAGCGTGCCGGCGGCGATCCACAGCGTCGGCGAATTCGGCATCACCAGCAGGGCGAGCGTGGTCAGCACCGCACCGATCATGAAGAACGGACGGCGGCGGCCCCAGCGCGTCCAGGTGCGATCGGACAGGTAGCCGATCACCGGCTGCACCAGCAGGCCGGTCAGTGGTGCGGCGATCCACAGCCCGGGCACGGCATCCATCGGTGCGCCCAGCGTCTCGAAGATGCGGCTTGCATTGGCGTTCTGCAGCGCGAAGCCGAACTGGATGCCGAGGAAGCCGAAGCACATGTTCCAGATCTGCCAGAACGACAGGGTCGGTTTGGGCGTACGGCTCATTGGCGCGGCTCCAGCGACACAGCCACCGGCATCAGGGTCAGCGCAGACACGCGCGCCTCGTTGAGCACACCGTCCCTGCCGCCCTTGCCACCGTTGTACTGCGCGAAGTGGGTCAGCGCGCTCATGTTGAAGCCCTCCTCCAGCGCGATGCGGCAGCTACCCGCCGGTGCCTCGAACTCGACCGCCGTGGAGTCCTGCTCGCCCACGCTGTGCGGCATCACGACCGGACGGCGCTGGTCGGGTTGTCCCTCGCACTGCAGCACCAAGGTCTTTACCGCCGCGGTGACGCCGGTGTTGATCGGGCCGTTCGGATTGTCATAGCGCAGGCGCGCACGCCAGCGGCCGGCGCTCGGTGCGGTCCACTGCCAGTGCGTGGCACCGGCCAGCACCTGTTGCGGACCGACGCAGGTCATCGGGCTGTGCAGCGATTCCAGCGCGCCCTCACGGCGGGTCAGGCTCAGGCAGTGACTGGCACCGTCCCTTGCAAGCGTGGCGATACCCTGCGCGGGTGACAGCCGCTGGCCGTCGCGCCATAGCACATGATCGGCGGGCACTGGAATCTGCCAGCCCGCCGTGGTCTCGCGAGGCACGGGTGCGGCGGGGGTGGCCGGGGCGAAGACGGCTGCCGGGCGGACAATCGCCGGCGACGGCATCGCCACACGACCCGCCAACGGCACCAGCTGCACGGTGGTGGTGCTGCCGTCACGCTGGATGGCGCCCGCCACCAGCAGTTCGCCGGCGAGCTGCTTCGGCCGCACCAGCACGTAACGCTGCTTGCCATCGTCCAGGCGGATGCGGTCACGGTCGCCGAACAACGTCGGCACCAGTGACACCGGCAGCTTCGGCGCGATGCGGCCATCGTCTTCCACGCCGAACACACCTTCCAGCACCATCGAGAGGTAACCGGCCACCGACCACAGCTGACGCGGCGAATTGACCACCGGGCCGCTGAGCGCGCCTTCATCGACATGCACGGCCAGCGTGCGCATTTCGTAGTTCTCCATGTTGGAGCCGGCCAGCGCGGTGCCGCGCATCAGCGACTCGATCTCCATGGCGATGCGCGGGGCATCGTCCAGCCGCCGCGCCGCACGCAGCGAGTACGCACTGACGAAGGGCCAGATGCCGCGGTTGTGGTAGATGGGCTGCTGCGCTTCCTGCGGCCAGACGACCGGGCTGCCACCGGCCACGGCCGGGTAGTTCGCCAGCGCGCGCCGTGCGCGATCGGCCGGGAACACATCGGCCAGCACGCCCAGCGAAAGCGCGAGCAGGTCGTACTTGGCGTACGGCACAGGGTGTGCCGCCTCGCCGATGTAGCTCATGTACTGTCCCGAATCCTCGCGCCAGAAACGCGCGTCGATCTGGCGGGCCAGCGCATCCGCCCATTGGCCGTACGTGGCAGCGCGTGCATCGCCGTGCTGGCGGGCCAGCCGTTCGGCCAGGCGCAGCGCTTCGTAGTGCAGCACATTGGTGGACAGCGCGAAGGATTCGCCGATGAAGCGCACGTCCTCGCGTGTCCAGTCCGGATAGGTCTGTTCGCGCCAATCCAGGAACGAGGTTTCGCCGCGATACAGGCCGATCCGTGCATCGAACACCGCCTCGCGATCCTGCGCCAGGGTCGCCTGCAGCGCCTGCCAGACCTGGTCGGCGAACGCCGCGTCCTCCAGCAGCCCACGTGCGGCCAGGAACCAGACCACGCGGTCGCTGCTGATCGGCCAGCTGCCACCGGAGCCGGTGTCCTGCGCCACGAACAGGCCCGGGGTATGTCCATCGCGCGCCGTGGACAGCTTGAACTGCAGCGACTGCCGCGTCCGTACGGGGTCCAGCCGCGACAGCGCCAGATCCGCGGCGAAGCTGACATCGCGCGTCCACACATAGGGCCAGCGCTCGCCGGTCTGGAAACACGCGCAGGGAACCGGCTTGCCGTGATTGAAGGCCGGGTCGCGGATCGCATCCACGCGGTCGTCGGCCATCTCCTGCTGGGCCAGCCCGAACAGCGCATCGAACAGCACGCTGGCGGTCTCGCTGCGCATCGGCTGCGCACTGACGCGCACCTCGCCCTGCGGCACATGCAGACGATAGCCACCCGCGGCGGCGGCTTCGGCGCGCGCATGGCGACCATCAAACTCAAGGTCCGCCGCGCCCGCGGTGGACCCCATCGCTGCCCCGAGGGCAGCGGTCAGGCAGATCATCTTCAGCATCGAAGTGGCGAACCGGCTCGCGCCTGTTGCCTCCCTCCCCTTTGCTCGCGTTGTAGGTCCGCACCACCTCGCGGCGATGCGCTCGCGGCCCCCTCCCAGGGTGCCTTGGCCCCATGGTAGACGGCGCACCGCAGCCTGCATCGACCTGCATACGTATTCATCGGCACGGCGGTCGGCAGGCGTGAGGGCGTCGCTATAGTCCCGGTGTGTTTTCGGCCGCCTTGGGAGGGGAAATGCCGTCACTGTCGTATCCAACGGACGGGCATTGCGCACGTCGTCGCCTGTCCCTGCTGGGCTGGATCCTCTGCGCGTTCAGCGCCACCGCGGTTGCCGAGCCGGTCACCGTGGCCAGCGTCGAGTCACCCGGCAAGGTGCTGCGCGTATCGCTGCAACTGGACGGCGGCACCCCCAGCTACCGGGTCGAACGCTTCGGCGAGGCCGTGGTGGACACCTCCAGGCTGGGCTTCCAGCTGCGTGATGGCCGGCTGGACCGTGATCTTGCCATCGTCAGCCAGCAGTCGCGCAGCGTCGATGAGACCTGGGAGCAGCCGTGGGGCGAGCGCCGGCTGACCCGCAATCATTTCAACGAAGTGGTGGTGCAGCTGGCCGAGCGCAGCGGCGCCAAGCGTCGCATCGATGTGGTGTTCCGGGTCTATGACGACGGCCTGGGCTTCCGCTATCACTTCCCGCAACAGCCGGGCATGCGCGAGGCGATCATCGACGATGAGCTGACCGAGTTCGCGATCGCTCCGGCCTCCACCGCCTGGTGGATTCCGGCCGGTGAACCGATTCACTACGAGTATCTCTACCAGCGCACGCCGCTGGACCAGGTGCCGCTCGCACACACGCCGATGACGCTGCGCAGCCACGATGGCCTGCATGTTTCCATCCACGAAGCCGCGCTGGTGGACTACGCCGGCATGTGGCTGCGCCGCACCGAGGGCCAGCGCCTGCGCGCGCAGCTGTCGCCCTCGGCCGAGGGCTGGAAGGTGCGACGGAGCCTGCCGTTCGATACCCCGTGGCGCACGCTGCAGATCAGCGACACCGCCGGCGGACTGGTCGAATCCAGCCTGATCCTCAACCTCAACGAGCCCAACGTGCTCGGCGACGTCAGCTGGGTGAAGCCTTCCAAGTACCTGGGCGTGTGGTGGTCGATGCACCTGGACGAGGAGAGCTGGGCGACCGGCCCGCGACATGCCGCGACCACGGCGAAAACCAGGCGCGTGATCGACTACGCCGCCAGGCATGGATTCCGCGGCGTGCTGGTGGAAGGCTGGAATCCGGGCTGGGACGGCGACTGGGTGGGCAATGGCTATGCGTTCGACTTCACCCGGCCCACGCCCGATTTCGACATCGAAGCGCTGTCCGCCTACGGCGCGAAGAAGGGCGTGCACCTGATCGGCCACCACGAAACAGGGTGTGCGATCGAGCACTACGAAGATCAGCTTGGCGCGGCGCTGGACCTGTATGCGCAGCTGGGCGTCGATTCGTTCAAGAGCGGCTACGTCTGCGACGACGGCCAGGTTGACCGCCGCAACCCCGCCGGTGGGCCGTTGTGGCGCGAGTGGCATGACGGCCAGTTCATGGCCCGCCACCATCTCAAGGTCGTGCAGGAGGCGGCCAGACGGCACATCGCGGTGAACCCGCACGAGCCGATCAAGGACACCGGCCTGCGCCGCACCTACCCGAACTGGATCAGCCGCGAAGGCGCGCGTGGCATGGAGTACAACGCCTGGGGCCAGCCACCGAATCCGCCCGAGCACGAGGTCAATCTCGTCTTCACCCGGATGCTGTCCGGGCCGATGGACTACACCCCCGGCATCCTGAGCCTGAAGGGCCGTGGCGGCCAAGCGATTCCCAGCACGCTGGCCCGCCAGCTCGCCCTGTACGTGACGATCTACAGCCCGATCCAGATGGCGGCCGACCTGCCCGAGCATTACGAACAACACCGTGAGGCGTTCCGCTTCATCGAGGACGTCGCGGTGGACTGGGACGATACCCGCGTGCTCAATGGCGAGGTGGGCGACTACGTGACCATCGTGCGCAAGGACCGCCACAGCCGCGACTGGTTCCTGGGCAGCATCACCGACGAACATGGGCGCGTGTTGCCGGTGTCACTGGGCTTCCTGGAACCGGGCGTGCGTTACCGCGCGGAAATCTACCGCGATGGAGACGGCGCCGATTTCCGCAGCAACCCGTTCGCCTTCGTGCGCGAAGTGCGGGAGGTAACCAGCGCCGATGCGCTGGTGCTCACCCTGGCGCCGGGTGGCGGGCAGGCGATCCGCTTTACCCCGTTGTAAGTCGCTCAGCCAGCGCCGGGTAGCGCCCGACCGTTGGTCGGGCGACGCACCCGGCGCCGGCGTATCCGTGCGTGGATGCGGCGTGGCGACCAACGGTCGGCACCTACCGGGTGCGCGTGCGTCGGTGCGGCTGCGATAACGCACCTGTAATCGCTTCCAACGCTGCAAACGTCATTGAATACGTATGCAGGGTGATTCCCGCGGCGGGCGCGCTGCCTACCATAGCCACGCAGTCAACGGCCACCGCGCCATGACGCTCCCGGGTCCTCCGGGCAACCAAAAAATCGATTGGCAACATTGCCTGGGAGGGGAAAATGTTGAACCGCAAGCGCAGCGCGCTGAGTCTCGCGCTGGCCGTCGCCCTGACGCCGTTGATGGCGTCGGCTCAGACCGCCGAATCCAGTACCACCACCGCACCGACCGGCACCACGGCGACCAATCTGGACACCGTCCAGGTCACCGGCATCCGCCGCGGCATCGAGAACGCGATCGCGATCAAGCAGGACGCCACCTCGGTGGTCGAAGCGATCTCGGCCGAAGACATCGGCAAACTGCCCGACGTGAGCATCGCCGAATCGCTGGGCCGCCTGCCCGGCCTGGCCGCCCAGCGTGTCGCCGGCCGTGCCCAGGTGATCAGCGTGCGCGGCCTGTCCCCGGACTTCGCCACCACCCTGCTCAACGGGCGCGAAGTGGTCAGCACCGGTGACAACCGCAGCGTCGAGTTCGATCAGTACCCCTCGGAACTGGTCAACGGCGTGACCGTGTACAAGACCCCGGACGCGGCCCTGGTCGGCCAGGGCCTGTCCGGCACCATCGACATGCAGACCGTGCGTCCGCTGAGCTTCGCCGAGCGCGTGATCGCGATCAGCGGCCGCTACCAGAAGAGTTCGCTGGGCAAGGCCGCCAATGTCGACCCCTACGGCAATCGCTTCAGCGCCAGCTACATCGACCAGTTCCTCGACAACACGCTGGGCATCTCGATCGGCTACGCGCACAGCGACATGCCCATCCAGGAAAACCAGGTCGGCCTGTACGAACCGTGGACCACCGAGCAGACCGACCAGGGCAACCGCCCCGGCCTGGCCCCGGGCACCGTGTTCTCCGACGGCATCAAAGCCCTGCGCCGCACCGGCAACAACGAGCGCGACGGCGTGATGGCGACCGTGCAGTTCCGCCCGTCGAATGTGTGGACCAGCACGCTGGATGCGTTCCATACCGAAGCCGAGCAGATCGACACCGCCAACCAGTTCGAGGTCAACCTCAGCAACTACAACGGCGGCTACACCCCGGGCCTGCTGATCACCAACCCGCAGATCAATGCCGATGGCACCTTCGCCGGCGGCGTGGCGACCGGCGTGTATCCGCTGGTGCGCGGCATGTACAACAAGCGCAAGGACAAGATCGACGCGTTCGGCTGGAACAACGAGTTCAACTTCGAGCGGGTCAAGGTCGTCGCCGACGTGAACTACTCCAAGGCCACGCGCAACGAACTGAATCTGGAGAACAACCTGCAGCTCACCCCGATGCCGCAGCTGGATTCGGTCGGCGTGGTGGTCAAGCCGGATGGGTTCTCGCAGATCCGCCCGGGCCTGGACTACGCCAACCCGGACGCGCTGTTCCTGACCAACACCATCTACGGCTCCGGCTACGGCAAGGTGCCGATGGTCGAAGACCGCCTGAAGGGTGCCCGCCTGCAGGCCACCTTCGCGATGCCGGATTCGCTGCCGTGGTTCTCCGACGTGGACGTGGGCGTGAACTACGCCGACCGCCGCAAGGACAAGACCCAGGCCGAGGGCAACATCCTGTTGGGCGACCAGGGCGATGCCAATATCGCCAGCGACCTGCAGTACGCGCCGGTCAACCTCGGCTTCGCCGGCATCGGCTACATCCCCGCCTGGAACGTCCCGGCCGCGGTGGACCGCTACATGGTCTTCAATCCGGTCACCAACCTGGACTACCTGATTCCCAAGGCGTGGACGGTGCAGGAGAAGACCAGCACCGCCTGGATCCGCGCCAACATCAACACCGATCTCGGCGAGGTCGGCCTGCGCGGCAACATCGGCGTGCAGATGGTGCGCACCGACCAGAGCTCGCAGTCCAACTACTTCGATCGTTCGCGTCCCGATGGCCAGAACATCCTGCCGATCGATGACGGCAAGACCTACACCGATTGGCTGCCCAGCTTGAACCTGGCCTTCATGTTCCCGCACCAGCAGACGCTGCGCTTCGCCGTGGCCAAGCAGGTCGCACGCCCGCGCGTGGACCAGATGCGCGCCGGCCTGGAGTTCGGCGTGGACACCGCCACCGGCAAGCCGGGCGGCAGCGGCGGCAACCCGCTGCTGGATCCGTGGCGCGCCAACGCGATCGACCTGTCGTACGAGAAGTACTTCGGCGAGAAGGCCTACGTCGCCGCCGCGGTGTTCTTCAAGGACCTGAAGTCCTACGTCTACACGCAGTCGCGCGATGACTACGATTTCAGCGACCTGCTGGCCAGCTACGTGCCGCCGCCGGGCATGATCGTCCCGGTCCTGCCGACCGGCACCTTCTCGGCCCCGCAGAACGGCCAGGGTGGCAAGCTGAAGGGCCTGGAGCTGACCGCTTCGTTCCCGCTGGACATGCTGACCGAGAGCCTGCGTGGTTTCGGCGTGCAGGCGAGCGCGACCTTCAACGACAGCGACATCAAGATCCTGGACCCGGAGAGCGCGTCCAGCGTCGGCAGCGATCCGATCAGCCTGCCGGGCCTGTCCGAGCGCGTGTACAACTTCACGGCCTACTACGAGCGCAGTGGGTTCGAGGCACGCGTGAGCCAGCGTCGTCGTTCGGACTTCATCGGTGAGATCGGCAATTTCAACGGCAACCGGACGCTGCGTTATGTGGTCGGTGAGAACGTGACCGACGCGCAGGTCAGCTACACCTTCGCCGACAGCAGCAGCCTGCGTGGGCTGACGCTGTTGCTGCAGGGAAGCAACCTGACCAACGAGCCGTACCGCACGTACGCCGGCACGAAGGACCGCCCGCTGGAATACGTGGAATGGGGGCGTACCTACATGCTGGGCGTGAACTACAAGTTCTGATTGGCCCTGCATCAGCGACCTGGTGGAAACATCGAAAACCCAAGGAACCCGCTGCTTGTGCAGCGGGTTTTTTGTTGGTTTTTCTCTCGATGCAGAAGCTGTAGTGCTCGCCTTCCGTGGGCTGGTCGGGGGTGTGGGGGTTCGCGGGAC
>NZ_JBEUMH010000018.1:0-60521 GCF_041080745.1 Stenotrophomonas sp. JAG2
GCAAGCGGGACGCCGAGGCCGCGTTGGTCTGCACCTGATAAGACAGTTGCTACCCTTCTTGCGTCGCACACAAAAAAGCCCCGGCTCGCGCCGGGGCTTTTGCATTTCAGCGTGACCACCCACGATGGTCACCTGGCGGGGCGGGGCAGCCGTGGCTGCCCCTGTGCATCAACGATCCGGACGGTGGGCCGTATTGGCTTCGCCCTGGCGCTCCAGGAACTCCTTGGACGGTTCGTCCAGCTTGTCACCCAGCATGCGGCGGACCACCACGAAGAACACCGGGATCATCAGCAGACCGAGGAAGGTGGCGAACACCATGCCGCCGATCACGCCGGTACCGATCGCGTGGCGCGCGTTGGCGCCGGCACCGGTGGAGATGGCCATCGGCACCACGCCCATGATGAAGGCGAACGAGGTCATCAGAATCGGACGGAAGCGCAGGCGCGAGGCTTCGATGGTTGCTTCGCGCAGGTTCTTGCCCGCGGCCCGCTGTTCCACCGCGAACTCCACGATCAGGATCGCGTTCTTCGCGGCCAGGCCGATCACCGTGATCAGGCCGATCTTGAAGTACAGATCGTTCGGCAGGCCACGTGCCAGCGAGAAGGCCAGCGCGCCGAGGACGCCGAGCGGCACCACCAGCAGCACCGCCACCGGGATCGACCAGCTTTCATACAGCGCGGCCAGGCAGAGGAACACCACCACGATGGACAGCACCAGCAGCAGGGTCGCGGCGTTGCCGGCCAGGATTTCCTGGTAGGACATGCCCGACCAGTCGTAGCCGAAGCCAGCCGGCAGGTCGTCATTGACGATCCGCTCCATCGCCTGCATCGCCTCGCCCGAGCTGCGCCCGGCCGCCTGCGAACCGACGATGTTGACCGCCGAATAGCCGTTGTAGCGGCTCAGCGACGGCGGTGCGGACACCCATTCGGACTTCACCACGGTGCTCAGCGGAATCATCGCCTGCGTGCCGTCGGGATTGGTCTGCAGCGTGCTCGGCGTGTAGAAGCTGTTCAACGACTCCGCGCCGGTGCGGTACGGGCCATCGGCCTGCAGGGTCACGCGCTTGATGCGGCCTTCATAGAAGAAGTCGTTGACGTACACCGGGGCCAGCATCAGCTGGATTGTGCTGTACACGTCCGAGACCGACAGGCCCATGGTCTGCGCCTGCACGCGGTCCACGTGCAACTGCAGCTGCGGCGCGTTTTCCAGGCCGTTCGGGCGTACGCCGGTCAGCAGATCGCTTTCCTGCGCGGCCTTGCCGAGCAGGATGTTGCGCGCCTGCGTCAGCTGCTCGTAGCCCACGCCGCCACGGTCCTGCAGCCACATGTCGAAGCCGCCGAACTGGCCCAGGCCCTGCACGGTCGGCAGGTTGACCACGAAGATCTGCGCCTCCTTGATGCCGAAGAACGCGCCGTTCATGTTGTTGATGAACTCGGGCACCGTGATGTCACGGTCCGCCCAGGGCTTGAGGCGGATGAAGCCCATGCCCACGTTTTCACCGGAACCGACGAAGCTGAAACCGGCCACCTGCAGCATGCCTTCGAAGCCATCCTGCTTTTCCAGAATGCCGCGCATCTGGGCGAAGGCGTGGTTGGTCTGCGACTTGGTCGAGCCCGGCGGCAGCTGCACGATCGCCAGCGCATAGCCCTGGTCTTCTTCCGGCAGGAAGCTGCCGGGCATGCGCGTGAACAGGAAACCGCACAGCGCGGTCAGCACCACGAACAGGATCATCCAGCGCGGGGCATGCTTCACCGCCGAGGTGATGTGGCCCACGTAGGTGTTGCTGACCTTGTCGTAGTACTTGTTGAAGGTGCGGTAGACGATGTTCGGCTTGTCGTTGTGCGTCGGCTTGAGGAACGTCGCGCACAGCGCCGGGGTGAAGCCCAGTGCCAGGAACGCCGAGAAGGCCATCGCGATGGCGATGGTCAGCGCGAACTGCTTGTAGATCTCACCGGCGGCACCGCCCTGCAGGGCCGACGGAATGAACACCGCGGCCAGCACGACCGTGATCGCGACCACCGCACCGGTGATCTGGGTCATGGCCTTCTGGGTGGCGGCCTTGGGCGGCAGCTTCTCCTCGGTCATGATGCGTTCGACGTTCTCGATGACCACGATGGCGTCATCGACCACGATGCCGATCGCCAGCACCATCGCAAACAGCGTCAGCTGGTTGATGGTGAAGCCGATGATGCTCATGCCCAGGAACGTACCCAGCAGCGCGACCGGGATGACCAGGGTCGGGATCAGGGTGGCGCGGAAGTTCTGCAGGAAGATCAGCATCACCAGGAAGACCAGCGCGACCGCTTCGATCAGGGTCTTGACCACTTCCTCGATCGAGATCTTCACGAAGGTGGTGCTGTCGTACGGCGAGAACCAGCTGACACCGGCCGGGAAGCTCGGCGACAGCTCGTCCATCTTGGCCGTGACCGCGTTGGCCACGTTCAGGGCGTTGGCACCCGGCAGCAGCTGGATCGCGAAGGCGCCGGTCGGCTTGCCGTTGTACTGGGTGTCAAAGCCGTAGTTGTTCGCACCGAAGGCGATGCGGGCGATGTCCTTGAGCAGCACGCGCGAGCCGTCGGTGTTGGCGCGCAGGATGATGTTCTCGAACTCTTCCGGCGAGCTGAAGCGGCCTTCGGCCGAGACCGTCGCGGTGAAGTAATGCCCTTCCGGCGAGGGATCCGAGCCCAGCGAACCGGCCGCGAACTGCACGTTCTGGTCCTTGATCGCGGCCAGCACCTGCGTGGCCGACAGCCCGTAACCCTGCATCTTTTCCGGGTTGAGCCAGATGTTCATGGCGTACTCGGAACCGAACTGCTGGGTGCTGCCCACGCCGGGAATGCGCGAGATCTGGTCGAGCACGCGCGAACCGACGATGTCGTTGAGGGCATCGCGGTCGATTGAGGCGCTGTCGGACTGCAGGGCCACCACCATCAGGAAGCCGGCGTTGGCCTTGGCCACCACCACACCCTGCTGGGTCACTTCGGTCGGCAGGCGAGGCGTCGCCAGCGAGACCTTGTTCTGCACCTGCACCTGAGCGATATCGGCATCGGTGCCGGTCTCGAAGGTCAGGGTGATGGTGACGCGGCCGTTGGAGGCCGAGGAGGAGCTGAAGTACAGCAGGTGATCGATACCGGTCAGCTGCTGCTCGATCACCTGGGTGACCGACTTTTCGGCGGTGTCGGCGCTGGCGCCGGGGTAGGTGGCGCTCACCGTCACCTGGGGAGGTGCGATGCTCGGGTAGGACTCCACGCCCAGACCCAGGATCGAGATCACGCCCGCAAGCGAGATCAGGATCGCGACCACCCAGGCGAATACCGGGTGTTCAATGAAAAATTTAGGCATGACGGAGGATTCCCGTTATTGCTTGTTCGGTTCGGCAGCCGGAGCGGCGTCGGACGTGTCGGCGGCGGCATCGGCCGGGGCGGCAGCGGCATCGGGCTTGGCGGCAGCCGCCGGAGCGGCCCCTGCCGGAGCAGCACCCGCCGGCGCCTGGCCATTGCCGTTGCCGGCGGCCGGGTTCCACGGGGCGGCCTTGGCCGGCTCGCCTTCCTTGACCTTCTGCACGCCGGCCACGATGACCTGGTCGCCGGCATCCAGCCCGCCACTGACCAGCCAGTTGCTGCCCTGCTGGCCTTCACTCTTCACGTTCTTGCGGATGACCTTGCCGTCCTTGCCCACGACCAGCACATAGCCGCCGGTGGTGTCGCGCTGCAGCGCCTGCAGCGGGACCAGGTAGGCGTTGTTGCGCTCACCCAGGGTCGCCTGGAAGCTGACGAAGGCGCCCGGCAGCAGGATCTGCTGCGGGTTCGGCAGCACCGCGCGCAGCGAGACCGCGCCGGTGGCCGGATCGACCGTGGTCGAGGAGAAGTCCAGCGTGCCCGGCTGGTCGTAGACCGTGCCGTCGGCCAGCTTCACCTGCACGGTGGATTTGCCGTCCCCGCTCAGGGCCAGTGCGCCCTTGGCCTGGGCCGCGCGCATCTGGGTCAGCTCATCCACGCTCATCGAGAAGTTCACGTACAGCGGGTCGAGCTGGTCCACGGTGGTCAGCAGGGTCACATCGCCCTGGCCGACCAGCGCGCCTTCGGTGACCTGCTGCTTGCCGGCGCGGCCGCTGATCGGCGAACGCACTTCGGCATACCCGAGGTTGATCCGCGCGCTGGCCAGCGAGGCCTGGGCCTGCTGCACGGCGGCAGCGGCGGTGCGCTCGGTGGCTTCGGCCGCATCCAGGTCGGACTTGGAGACGTAGGCCTGCGGCGCCAGCGAGCGGGCGCGGTTGGCGGCGGCCTTGGCATTGGCGGCAGTGGCCTGGGCCGACGCCAGTTCGGCCTGCGAGGCATTGAGGGCAGCCTGCAGCGGTGCCGGGTCGATCAGGAACAGCACCTGGCCTTCCTTCACGTCCGAGCCTTCCTGATAGACGCGCTTGAGCAGCACGCCCGGGACGCGGGCACGCACGTCGGCGCTGCGGAACGGTGACAGGCGGCCGACCAGCTCGCGCTGCAGCGGCAGGGTCTGCGGCTTGGCCTCGATCACGCCCACCTCCGGCGGCGGCGGGGCCTGCTGCTCTTCCTTCTTGCAGGCGGTCAACGCAAAGGCGACTGCGCACGTCAGGGCAAGGGTGCGGAGTGGGGCGATCATCAGGAGAAGCTCCGGTGTTGGTTTGAATGCGAAGCCGTGGCGGCTTCGGGCGCAGCGAAGGCGCGCAGGAAGCTGTCGACGGAGAATTCTGCCCAGCGGCGGCGCACGGCGGCGTCATCGCGGTGGGGGATGTGGAAACGCTGTTTCTCGAAATCCAATCCGGCGATCATGCTCAATAGCAGTTCAGCCATGAAGTGCGGGTCGTCATGCCTCAATTGGCCCTGGGCGGCCCGTGTTGCCAGCCATTCAGAAACATGAAGCGCCAGTGCCCCGGCGCCGTCCTGGTAAAGGGTACGGGCTTCCTGGGGGAACTGGCTGGATTCGGTTGCGATCAGCCGCCGGGCCTGGACCACGTGCGGTTGATTGAAATGGTCCAGGTAGTCGTTGGCGAACTGCAGCAGGCTGCCACGCAGGTCATCACCATCGAGTGAGCGCAGCCCGGCGGTGGCGCGGCAGACATGCCGCTGCATCACCCGCCTGAGCAGTTCCTGCTTGCTGCCGTAGCGGCTGTAGAGCGTCTGCTTGGAGCAGCCCGCGTGCTGGGCCACCGCATCCATGCTCAATTGCATGCCTTGGCTGGCCAGCAGTTCGCGCACGGCATCGAACACGCGGTGATCGCGCGCGTCCAGGGTGCTGGCGGCGGGGTGTGGGGGAGTCACGCGGTGGACTATACCGTCCAGTTCAGAATTGTAGAAGCCTTGTTTTTCCGCGGCGTTTGGTACCCGACGTCACGTTGCAATGGAAGCGGTCGATGCTGCGCTACACCAGACGCCGACCCACATGTCCGTACCCGGCCGAATTGGCATCGCCGATGTAAACGCCACCCAACCCGAATGATCTTATTCCGTCCTGCAGCAAGGTATTTCTGTGCGGTAGGCCTACAATTTCATTTTCCCAACTGAGCATCACGCACCGCTCCGTCATGAAACCGCAAAAACCAGCAGCCAAGACCGTGAAAAACAAATCCAAACCAGCCGATACGCAGACTGTTTCGCCAGTGGGCTTCTCGCTGGAGCCGGTGTACACGGCCTTGCGCAAGCGCTACCCGTCGGCCGGGCAGGCCGAGGCAGTGGCTTTTGCCGCCGACTTCTACAAGCGCATGGAGGCGGACGAGTTCCCGCACCACAGCGCGGAGGAGTGGGCCGCACTGGCAGCGGACACGCTGGAATTCGCGCGTGTGCGCAAGTCCGGCAAGGCCAACGTCCGCGTGTTCAACCCGACGCTGAAGAGCAACGGGTGGGAGTCGCCGCATACGGTGCTGCAGATCGTCAACGACGATATGCCGTTCCTGGTGGACACCGTCACGATGTCGCTGGCCGAGCATGGCGTCGGCGTGCACGTGCTGGGTCACCCGGTGATCCGCTTCGCGCGTGACAAGGCCGGCAAGCTGACCGGTGTGAGCGACGGCACCGCCGAATCGGTGATGCTGCTGGAGATCGACCGCCAGCCGGCCGAGGCCATGGCCGACGTCGAGAAGGCGATCATCAAGGCGCTGGACGAGGTGCGTGCCATCGTCCGCGATTGGGACGCGATGCGTGCCAAGGCGCAGAGCCTGGCCGACGACCTGGGCAGCCGGCAGCTGCCGGTCGATGCCGCGTCGCGCGCCGAAGCACAGGAGTTCCTGCGCTGGGCCGCCGACAACCACTTCACCTTCTTCGGCTACCGCGAATACCGCGTGGAGAAGCAGGGCAAGGAAGACGTGCTGGCGCCGCTCAACGACACCGGCCTGGGCCTGATGCGCGGGCAGGACAAGTCCGCTGCACGCCCGGTCAAGACGCTCGCCGCGCAGGGTCTCAATGCCACCACCGGCCTGAAGGACGCGCTGATCCTGACCAAGACCAATGCCCGTTCGCGCGTGCATCGCTCCGGTTACATGGATTACATCGGCGTGCTGGAATTCGACGCCAAGGGCAAGATCATCGGTGAGCAGCGCTTCCTGGGCCTGTTCACCTCCAGCGCCTACAACCGCCGCCCGTGGGAAATCCCGCTGGTGCGCCAGCGCCACGAATACGTGATGAGCAAGTCCGGCCTCGCGCCGAGCAGCCACAGCGGCAAGGCGCTGCGCCACATCCTGGAAACCCTGCCGCGCGAAGAACTGTTCCAGTCCAGCGAGGACGAACTGTTCCGCACCGCCATGGGCGTGCTGGGCCTGCAGGAGCGCGTGCGCAGCCGCCTGTTCCTGCGTCGGGACAAGTACAGCCGTTTCATCTCCGCGCTGGTGTACCTGCCGCGCGAACGTTTCAACACCGATGTGCGCCTGCGCATCGAAGCGATGCTCAAGGACGCCCTGCAGGGCGAGTACGTGGACAGCTCGGTGGTGCTCGGTGAGTCGCCGCTGGCCCAGGTGCACCTGATCGTGCGTCCGAAGGCAGGCCAGACCCTGGAAGTGGACACCAGCGAACTGGAGCAGAAGCTCGCCCAGGTGCTGCGCAACTGGCAGGACGATCTGCGCGAAGCGCTGGTTGCCCGCCACGGTGAAGGCGAAGGCCTGCGCATCGCCGCGCGTATCGGCAAGGCGCTGCCGGCCGGTTACATCGAAGATTCCAGCACCGAGATCGCCGCCAACGACGTCAGCCAGCTGGATGCGCTGACCGGTCCGGACGATCTGCGCCTGAGCCTGCAGGCCGTGCAGCGCGAAGGCGGCGACGGCCTGCGCCTGAAGCTGTATCGCCAGCTGGACGACATCCCGCTGTCGGACGCGCTGCCGATGATGGAAAACATGGGCCTGCGTGTCATCGCCGAGCGTCCGTACCGCCTGACGGTCGATAACGCCCCGGTGTACGTGCAGGACTTCGAAGTGGAATCGGTGGCCGGTGCGATCGATGCGCCGAGCGTCGATGCCGCCTTCGGTGAAACCTTCGCCCGCGTGTGGCACGGCGATGCCGAGAACGATGGCTTCAACCGCCTCGTGCTCGCCGCCGGCCTGCACTGGCGCCAGGTCGCGATGCTGCGTGGCTACTGCAAGTACCTGCTGCAGACCGGCGTGCCGTTCTCGCAGGCCTACGTGGAAGGCACCTTCACCCGCTACCCACTGCTGGCCCGCCTGCTGGTGGAGCTGTTCGAAGCCCGCTTCGATCCGGCTACCGGCCATGAGAGCAAGGACGCGATCGCCGAGGGCCAGGCCCAGCTGCGCGCGCACCTGACCGTGCTCGCCGGCGGCGACGAAGCCACCCTGAAAGTGCTCAAGACCGTGGTCGATGCGCGCAAGGGCGACCGTACCGTGCAGATGGATGCCGCGCGCGATGCGCTGCTGAAGCTGATGGACCGCGTCTCCAGCCTCGATGAGGACCGCATCCTGCGCAGCTTCATGGGCGTGATCGATGCGACCCTGCGCACCAGCTACTACCAGACCGACGCCGAGGGCCGTCCGGGCCACGTCATCAGCTTCAAGTTCGATTCGGCGCTGGTGCCGGACCTGCCCAAGCCGCGCCCGTACCGCGAAATCTTCGTGTACGGCCCGCGCGTGGAAGGTACCCACCTGCGCTTCGGTGCCGTCGCCCGTGGTGGCCTGCGCTGGTCGGACCGTCGCGAAGACTTCCGTACCGAGGTGCTGGGCCTGGTCAAGGCACAGATGGTCAAGAACACCGTGATCGTGCCGGTCGGTGCGAAGGGCGGCTTCTTCGCCAAGATGCCGCCGGTCAACGGCGACCGTGATGCGGTGTTCGCCAACGGCGTGGCCTGCTACAAGCTGTTCATCCAGGGCCTGCTGGACATCACCGACAACATCGTCAACAACAAGATCGTGCCGCCGGTGGACGTGGTCCGCCACGACATGGACGACCCGTACCTGGTGGTGGCGGCCGACAAGGGCACCGCGACCTTCTCCGACATCGCCAACGGCCTGGCCGTGGCGCACGGCTTCTGGATGGGCGATGCGTTCGCCTCCGGTGGCTCGGTCGGTTACGACCACAAGGGCATGGGCATCACCGCCCGCGGTGCGTGGGAGTCGGTCAAGCGCCACTTCCGTGCGCTGGGCCGTGACAGCCAGAGCCAGGATTTCACCGCGGTCGGCGTGGGCGACATGTCCGGCGACGTGTTCGGCAACGGCATGCTGCTGTCGCGCCACATCCGCCTGGTTGCTGCGTTCGATCACCGCCACATCTTCCTGGACCCGAACCCGGATGCGGCCACGACCTTCGTCGAGCGCGAGCGTCTGTTCACCGTGCCGCGTTCCAGCTGGGCCGATTACGATGCCAAGCTGATCAGCAAGGGCGGCGGCGTGTACCCGCGTACGCTGAAGTCGATCGAGATCACCCCGCAGGTCCGTGAGGTACTCGGCCTGGACGAGGGCATCAAGTCGATGACCCCGAACGACCTGATGAGCGCGATCCTCAAGTCGCCGGTCGACCTACTTTGGAACGGCGGCATCGGCACCTACGTCAAGGCGGCCAGCGAGCAGCACAGCGATGTCGGCGATCGCGCCAACAACGCGCTGCGCGTCAATGGCGGCGAGCTGCGCTGCAAGGTGGTGGGCGAGGGCGGCAACCTGGGCATGACCCAGCTGGGCCGCATCGAAGCCGCCCAGGCCGGCGTGCTGCTCAACACCGACTTCATCGACAACTCGGCCGGTGTGGACACCTCCGATCACGAAGTCAACATCAAGATCCTGCTCAATGACGTGGTGCGGGCCAAGAAGTTGACCGTCGAACAGCGCAACAAGCTGCTGGCCTCGATGACCGACGAAGTGGCCGCGCTGGTGCTGATGGACAACTACCGTCAGAACCAGGCGCTGAGCCTGATGGAACGCATGGCGGTCAAGCGCCTGGGGTCCAAGCAGCACTTCATCCGCACGCTGGAACAGCAGGGCCTGCTGGACCGCCAGATCGAGTACCTGCCCTCCGATGCGGAACTGTCCGCACGCAAGGCGCGTGGCCAGGGCCTGACCCGTCCGGAACTCTCGGTGCTGTTGTCCTACTCCAAGCTGGTGGCCTTCCAGCAGCTGCTCGAGTCGGACATTCCGGAAGATCCGTACCTGTCCAAGGAACTGCAGCGCTACTTCCCGACGCCGCTGCAGAAGAAGTACGCCGATGCGATGGAGCGTCACCGCCTGAAGCGCGAGATCATCGCCACGGCCGTGACCAACCAGACCATCAACCGCATGGGCGCCACCTTCCTGATGCGCATGCAGGAAGACACCGGGCGCACCGTGGCCGAGGTCGCCAAGGCGTATACGATCAGCCGTGAAACGCTGGACGCACGCGCGCTGTGGGCACAGATCGACGCCCTCGACGGCACCCTGCCGGAGTCGGTGCAGATCGACGCGCTGGAAGTGATCTGGAAGCTGCAGCGCTCGTTCGTGCGCTGGCTGCTCTCGCGTCCGGGCGCCATGCCGGGCATCACCGAGGCCGTCAACCGCTACCAGGCCGCGTTCAACGACATCCGCGACGCCTCGGGCGTGCTGCCGGATTCGCAGCGCCCGGCCTACGAGGCGAGCGTGCAGGAGTGGAAGGACAAGGGCCTGCCGCCGGCGTTGTCGCAGCAGCTCTCGGAACTGCAGTTCCTGGAGCCGGCGTTCGACATCATCGAACTGGCCCGGACCCGCAAGCTCAAGCCGGTGGACGTCTCCAAGGTCCACTTCCGCCTGGGCGACGCCCTGCAGCTGCCGTGGCTGTTCGAGCAGATCGACGCGCTGGAGGTCAACGGCCGCTGGCACGCCGTGGCCCGTGGCGTGCTGCGCGACGAGCTGGCCGCCCACCATCGCAACCTGGCTGCCCAGGTCCTGTCGATGAAGGGCAGCAGCGCCGAAGCCAAGGTCGCCGCCTGGATGGGCCGCGACGACAGCAGCCTGCGCTTCACCCTGGCGATGCTGGCCGAGCTGGCCGAACAGAAGACCCTGGACTACCCGACCGTCTCGGTCGCGGTCCAGCGCCTCGGTCAGCTGGCCTCGCACGGCGCGTAAGCATGGTGCGTGAGCATGGTGCGTAAGCGCATTCGCGCTGACGCCCCGCGGTTTGCTTTGCAAACCGTGGGCCCCATGCAAACCATGCTTCCAGACCCCCACGCCTTCGGCGCGCCCCCCTGACTCAGGGGGGCTCTGCTCCAGACGTGTGTTTCTGGATCTGGCAGGTACATGACTCATCAACGGCCCCGCTCACGCGGGGCCGTTTTTTCATGTCGGTTGCCGGCATGCCGGTTGCCGGCATCCGGTAGGCACCGACCGTTGGTCGGTGCGGACGCCGACACGACCGGCGCCCCACGCCACGACCAACGGTCGTGGCCTACCGGGGACGTGGCGGGTATGCTCTGGCGAACCCGCCCCACCGGATGTTTGATGAGCGCTTCCCCCCGTATCGCCTTCCTGGCCAGTTCCACCGAAGCGGCGCAGCTCGCCCTGGCACAGATGCGGGCCCGCTATGGCGACTACACGCCCGAGCAGGCCGAGGTGCTGTGCCCGCTCGGGGGCGATGGCTTCCTGCTGCAGGCGCTGCATCGCTACGGCGCGCTGGGCAAGCCGGTGTTCGGGATGAAGCTGGGCACGGTGGGGTTCCTGATGAACCAGTTCCGTGATGACGACCTGCCGGCGCGCCTGGCCGCGGCCGAGCCGGCCAACCTGCGCCCGCTGGAGATGCTGGCGCTGACCGAATCCGGCACCACCACCGGCTCGCTGGCCTACAACGACGTCTCGTTGTTGCGCCAGACCCGCCAGGCCGCGCACATCGGCATCGACCTCAATGGACAGGAACGCGTGGCCGAGCTGATCGGTGACGGCGTGCTGGTCGCCACCCCGGCCGGCAGCACCGCCTACAACTACTCCGCACACGGCCCGATCCTGCCGCTGGGCTCGCACACCATCGCGCTGACCCCGTTGGCCCCGTACCGTCCGCGCCGCTGGCGCGGGGCGATCCTCAAGGCCGACACCGAAGTGCGGTTCCGCGTGCTCGACCCCTACAAACGCCCGGTCAGTGTCACCGCCGATTCGCATGAAACCCGCGATGTGGTGGAAGTGACCATCCGCGAATCGCGCGAGCGCCGCGTCACCATGCTGTTCGACCCGGAACACAATCTGGAAGACCGGATCCTGAGCGAGCAGTTCATGTTCTGACGGGGCACGGCCGTGGTGGCCATGCTCTGTGGGAGAATGGCTGGCCGGCCGCTGCGGCCGCATTGGATTGCTGATTGCCATGGGCGACAACACCCCCCGCTTGCTGACCGTTGCCGTGACCTCGCGGGCCCTGTTCGATCTGGAAGAGGGCCACGCGCTGTTCGAGGCCGAAGGCGTCGATGCCTACGCCGAGTATCAGCGCAAGCACGAAGACGATGTGCTGCGCCCCGGCGTGGCCTTCCCGGTGGTGCGCAAGCTGCTCGCGCTCAACCAGGGCCAGTCGCCGGAACAGCCGCGGGTGGAAGTGATCCTGCTCTCGCGCAATTCGGCCGATACCGGCCTGCGCATCTTCAATTCGATCCAGCACTACGACCTGGGCATCATCCGCGCGACGTTCACCGCGGGCGAGCCGACCTGGCCGTATGTGAAGCCGTTCGGCACAGATCTGTTCCTGTCGGCCAACCCCGAGTCGGTGCGCCGCGCGCTGCTGCACGGCATCGCCGCCGCGACCATCCTGCCCAAGCCACCGGGCGAGACCATCGCTGCGGCCGAACAGGTCGACCTCGGCCGTCCGCTGGGCCAGCTGCGCATCGCCTTCGATGGTGATGCGGTGATCTTCGGTGATGAAAGCGAGCGCATTTCGCGCGAGCAGGGCGTGGAAGCCTTCGGGCGCCACGAGCGCGAGAACGCCCGCGAACCGCTCAGCGGTGGTCCGTTCCGCAACTTCCTCTCGGCCCTGCACACCCTGCAGGCCGTGTTCCCCTCGGGCGAGGATGCGCCGATCCGCACCGCGCTGGTGACCGCGCGCTCGGCGCCGGCGCACGAGCGCGTGATCCGCACCCTGCGCGAATGGGGCGTGCGCCTGGATGAAGCGTTGTTCCTCGGCGGCCGCCACAAGGGGCCGTTCCTGGAAGCCTTCGGTGCGGACATCTTCTTTGACGATTCGCAGCACAACATCGACAGCGCGCTGCAGCACCAGAGCGTGGCGGCCGGCCATGTGCCGCATGGTGTCGCCAACGACGGTTGATGCGCCACCCGGAGGTGCGTGGGCCCATGTACCCACCAATGGTGGCGCCCATGTACCCACCAACGGTGGGTACCTACCGGATCGGGAGGGCCGACGGGGCGGTGGTCTCGGGATTCAATGGCAGCCGGATGTCGACGAGTCGCCAGCGCAGGCCCGAACGCTGCAGGACGAACACCACCGGCGCGCCCTGCGGGGTGCGGGTGGTAGCGGTAAAGCGCGACAGCGACTCGAAACGATGGGTGGCACCGTTCAGCGGCCGCGCCGGTCGTGGCGCGGCGTAGGCATCGTTGCTGGGGCTGTCCAGGTCGTTGCTGGCGCGCTTCCACAGGGTGTGGCCCTCGAGCAGGGCGCCGATGCCGGTCGGGGTCACCAGCGCATCCACGGCGGTCGCGCTGAGGCGGTCACCGGCCGAGAGCAGCAGCGCACCGAACAGGCTGGACTGCAGGTCCGGTCCGGCGCGGCGCACCACGTAGTCGCTCAGCTGCGCACGCAGGTTGGCGCGCAGCATCGGGAAGTCCACGTAGCGGTCGAGCTTGGCGGTATCGCGCTGTTCGATCGCGCGGCTGAGGCCATGCACGGTCACATAGGGGCCGCTGAACACGATGCCCGCCAGCACCACCAGCAGGACGACCGTCAGCCAGAGCAGTTTTTTCATCGGATCTGCCTTGCAGTGTTGGCGCCCAGCTTGCCCCAGCCGGCGTCAGCGCACGTGAAGCTCAGAATTCCAGGTCCAGCGCCGCGCACAGGTAATCCACGAACGGGGCCAGCGTGACCAGATCGGCTGCGATGGTCTGGCGCAGTCGCGGCCCGGTCATCGTGGCGTCGTCCAGCGAGCGCCAGAACACCCAGTTGCGGTGCTTGAGATCGTCGATGAACTCGAAATCCGGTTCGAACCCGCGCGGGGCGCGCACCAGCTTCTCGCTTTCCTCGAAATCGAATTTCTTCCGCAGCACCGGCGAATGCGCGGCGGCCTTCCAGCTGCCCGGGTTGTCGACGATGAAATGCCGTACCTTGCGCTGCGTGGCCGGCTCGGGATGCCACAGGCCGGCACCCACGAAGCTCTCGCCCGGCTGCAGGTGGATGTAGAACGACGGCGCCGGCACCTGCTTGCGCCGCTCATGGAACAGGCGTGCACCCTGCCAGCTCTTGTAGGGCGACTTGTCGTTGGAGAAGCGCGCATCGCGGTAGATGCGGAACAGCGAGCCGCCCACGGTGCGCGGATCGGCACGGAAATGCTCGCTGACTGCGGCCAGGTCCGGCTGCAGATCGGTGATCAGGCGCAGGAACGGCTGGCGGACGTGCTCTTCGTACTTCGGCTTGTGCTCGTTGAACCAGGTCTTGTCGTTGTTGCGCGCCAGGCCACGCAGGAAGGTGAAGGTTGCCGGGCTGAAATACGTGCTCATAGGCTGCTCTGCAGGTGGGTGCCCCAGTCACGCAGCTGCTGCAGCAGGGCGAGCTTGCCGGCATCGTCGGCGTGCTCCGCGGCCAGTGCATCCAGCTGCGCGGTGAACTGCGGCAGGGTCTGTTCGCCCAGCGACGCATCGCCGAGCAGGCGCTGGCGACGATAGTCGTTCCAGCGTGAGCGCTCGGTGGTGTCCAGGGTGTCGAGGTGGTTGCGGGCGCGGTAGCGGAACAGCAGCTCGGGCATGCGCGGGTCGCGCAGGCGCTCGGCGAAGCTGGCCAGTTCCGCGGGCGGGCTGGTGCGGATGCGCGACATCAGGGATTTGTCGCCGTCGGCGAGGAAGCCGTCGTACAGCGAGGCGTCCACATCGCTGGGGGCCAGCGTGCGCTCGCCCGAGTAAACCTGGCGGACCTTCTCGGCCAGCGCGGGGCCGATCTGGCGCAGACGCTCGGCCTTGGCCTCGATCGCGGCCGGGTCGATGCCCAGGCGGGCATGGTCGGCCGGGCGCAGGTGGTTCCAGGCGACCAGCGCCGGCACCTTGTTGAGGTGAACTTCCTTGAGGGGCACGCGCTGCTCGCCTTCGGCCATGTCGGCGGCACGGGTGTACAGGCGTGCGGCGATGGTTTCCGGGGGCAGCTCGAGCAGCGGCTCGATATCGCCGTCCAGGTCGAGCGCGATGATGCGGTTGTTGATGAAGGGATGGCGCGCCAGTGGCAGCACCGGCGCGGCGCACATGCGCTGTGCCGGGTAGCGCATCGAGATGTGCAGTACCGGCTGCATCGCGTCCACATCCAGCAGGCTGCCGACGAACCGCTTGTCGCGCAGCTTCAGCGCGTACTCCCACAGGCGCGGCTGGGCCTGCTTGAACAGCTTCGCCAGACCGATCGTCGCGTACACGTCGGACAACGCTTCATGCGCATCGCCCTGGCGGACGTTGTTGGCCGTGGCCAGGTGCTCTAGCTTGAACGAGGTCGCGCCGTCCTCACGCTGCGGCCAGACAATGCCGTCCGGGCGCAGCGCGTGCAGCAGCCGCATCATGTCCAGCAGGTCCCAGCGCGAATTGCCGTTGCGCCACTCGCGCTCGTACGGATCGTAGAAGTTGCGGAACAGCCCGTGACGGACGAACTCATCGTCGAAGCGCAGCGTGTTGTAGCCCAGCGAGCAGGTGCCCGGCCGCGCCATCAGATCGTTGATGCGCGAGAACGCCTCGGCTTCGCTGATGCCTGCCTGCAGCGCGTGCTGCGGGGTGATCCCGGTGATCAGGGTGGCGATCGGCGAGGGCAGCAGGTCGTCGGCCGGTTTGACATAGAAGCTGACCGGTTCATCGATGATGTTCAGATCGGCATCGGTGCGGATACCGGCGAACTGCGCGATGCGCGTGCGGCGCGGGTCCTGGCCGAAGGTCTCCAGGTCATAGAACAGGAAGCTGTCGGCCATCAGTGCGCACCCTCCAGGACGGGCAGTTGTTCATGGACCAGGCGCTCGAGCGCGGCCCAGTCGATATGCGCCAGGCTGTCGTGCCCGGCGGTGGCGTCTTCGAGCATGCGTCGCTGCAGCTCGGTGCGCGCCAGCGCAACGGCATACGGCGTACGCAGGAAGGTGACCATCGTGTAATGCGGCACGAAGCGGGTCGGCCAGCGCGCCTGCAGCGCCTGTTCCAGTTCGCGCTGCAGCAGGAACTGCGGATCGGCCACGCGGTCGCGCATCTCCAGGTAGTTCTCCAGCGCCATCTGCTGGATCGCTTCGGCATTCGGCTTGCGATCGGCCTCGAATGCGGCGAACGCCTCGCCCAGCGAGTTCTGCTCCAGCAGGTGCGCGGCCAAGGCGATGCAGTCTTCGAAGGCGCAGTTCATGCCTTGGCCGTGGAACGGCACCATCGCGTGCGCGGCATCGCCGATCAGGACCGCGCGGCCCTTCATGTGCCAATGCTTGAGGTGCAGCGTGCCGAGCAGGCCCGGCGGGTGCTGCTCCCAATCGCGGCGCAGGTTCGGGATCAGCGCCAGCGCATCGGGGAAGTCGCGCGCGAACAGCGCTTCGGCCTCGGCGCCACTGTTGGTGGTGGCGAAGCTCGGGTCGCCCTCGTTGGGCAGGAACAGCGTGACCGTGAACGTGCCTTCGTCATTCGGCAGCGCGATGCACATGTAGTGCCCACGCGGCCAGATGTGCAGTGCATTGGCCTCGATCCGGAAACCACCGTCATCAGTCGGCGGGATTTCCAGTTCCTTGTAGGAGTGGTCCAGGAAGTCGATGCGCTCATCCAGCGGCTGCTTGCGGTTCATCGCTGCGCGCAGCGCCGAGCCGGCCCCGTCGGCACCGATCAGGGTATCGAAGCGGATGTCGTGCGGCTGGTCGTCGCGGTCATCGATGAAACGCGCGTAGCCGGCATCGAAGTCCACGGTGTGCAGGCGGCGGTGGAAATGCACGGTCGCGCCTGCATCCTCGGCCAGCTGCAGCAGGGTGGTGTTGAGGTCCTTGCGGTGGATCGACCAGATCACTTCGCTGTCATCGCGCCCGTAGCGCTGCAGCTGTGGTTCGCCCTCGCGCGGGTGGATCATGCGCCCGCGCATCATCACCGCCTTGGCCATGACCGCGTCTTCGACACCGGCCTGGCGCAGCGCGTGGCGGCCACGCTCGGCCAGGGCCAGATTGATCGAACGGCCGGACTCGTAATCGCTCACGCGCGGGTCGCCGCGGCGCTCATACAAGGTGATCTGCCAGCCCTGGCGGGACAGCAGGATGGCCAGCAGTGAACCGGCCAGACCTGCGCCGATGATGCTCAGCGAGCGGGAGGGGGTAGCGATCAAGGCGATATCCGTGGGGGCGGGGAGGGCGGTCGGGTCAGAGACCGGCCCAGGCTTCCACTTCCTCGACGAAGTGGTGCAGGTCGAGGTAGCGGTTGTACAGCGGTGTCGGAGAGATGCGGATCACGTCGGGCTCGCGCCAGTCACCGAGCACGCCCACGGTCTGCAGGTATTCGAAGAGGCTGCGGCCGCGCTCACGGCCACCGGCCACGCGCAGCGAGAGCTGGCAGCCACGGCGCTCGGGTTCGGACGGGGTCAGCACCTCGAGCACGCCGGACAGGCGGGCACGCACGAGGGCATCGAGCATGCCGGTCAGGCGCAGCGACTTGGTGCGCAGCGCCTCGATGCCGCCGGCTTTGTCGACGACGTCCAGCGCGGCGCGCAGCGGCGCCAGGCCCAGCACCGGCGGATTGCTGAGCTGCCAGCCTTCGGCACCGACGGCGGGCACGAACTGCGGCGCCATCTTGAAGCGTGTGGCTTCCTCATGGCCCCACCAGCCGGCGAATCGCGGCAGCGTGGCATCGCGGTGATGGCGTTCGTGCACGAAGCAGCCGGCGACGGCGCCCGGGCCGGCGTTGAGATATTTGTAATGGCACCACACGGCGAAATCCGGGGCGATGTCGTGCAGCGCGAGCGGCACGTTGCCGACGGAGTGCGCAAGATCGAAACCGATCCGCGCACCCTGCAGGCGGGCCATGCGGGTGATGGCCTCCAGATCGAAGACCTGGCCGCTGCGGTACTGCACGCCGGGCCACAGCACCAGCGCCAGGCGCGGGCCGTGTTCGGTGATGGCGCGTTCGATGGCCTGCAGCGAGATCGTGCCGTTGGGCTCATCGGGCTGCACTTCGATCAGGTCGGTATCCGGATGGAAGCCGTGGAAGCGGATCTGCGATTCCACCGCGTGCCGATCGGTCGGGAAGGCACCGGCTTCCATGAGGATGGCGGGGCGTTCGGCCGTGGGCCGGTAGAAGCTGACCATCATCAGGTGCAGGTTGACGCTGAGGGTGTTCATCGCCACGACTTCGCTGGGCAGGGCGCCGACGACGCGGGCGAGCTGTTCGCTGACCAGGCGGTGGTAGTGCAGCCACTGGGTGTCGCCGGTGAAGTGGCCTTCCACGGCCAGCGCGGCCCATTTGTCCATGACTTCCTGGACGGCAGCCCGGGCGCCGCGCGGCTGCAGGCCCAGCGAGTTGCCGACGAAGTAGGTCTGGTCGCGGTGGTTGTGCTGCGGGAAGACGAATTCATTGCGCAGGGCGCGCAGCGGATCGGCGGCGTCCAGGGCAACGGCATGGGTGCGGCTGAGGATCTCGGACATGGTGCAACCGGCGGTGTCAGTGAACCGACAGTTTATCCGGGTGGTGGGGGTGTGGGCTGAATCTGGCTTGCGGTGCTGCTTTGGCTGGGTCTGGGCCGTTGGGTATGGCGATGGCAACGGCAACGGCAACGGCAACGGCAACGGCGTGTTTCTCGCGTCTACGGTGGGCGGGCCGGTGTGGGCGGGTCCCGGAAACCCACCCCCGCCGGCCCACTTCCAGGCAATTCAAGCGCTGCCTTGGCTTTCAGTTCGCAGGCAACGGATCCACATGCCCACACGCATCGCACGTGCGCAGCTCCAGCGAAGAGTGATAGCGATCGAACACCTTCGGCAGATCCGTCTCGATGTTCTCCAGCGCGAAAAACTCCTCGTACAACTTGTGATTGCACCGCTCGCAGAACCACATCAACCCATCGCGCTCATGCGCCAGCCGCTTGCGCTCCACCACCAGGCCCACACCGCCTGGCGGACGGCGCGGCGAATGCGGCACGCCACCGGGTAACAGGAAGATCTCGCCCGCGCGGATCGGAATGTCGCGTACCGCGCCATCCTCCTGCACCTTCAGCGTCATCTCCCCTTCCAGCTGATAGAACCACTCCGGGCCCTCGTCGTAATGGAAGTCCGTGCGGCTGTTCGGGCCGCCGACCACCATCACGATGAAATCGCCGTTCTCGATCATTTTGTTGCCTACCGGCGGCTTCAGCAGATGCCGGTTCTCTTCGATCCAAGCGAGCAGATTGATGGGCGAGGCAAGCATGGGAGATGTCCGCAGAAAGGAAGGGTCAGTCGCGCCGACCGTGGCGCGGAACGTAGGACAGTGCCTTCTCGTAGGCCGGCTGCAGGTCTTCCGGCGCGCCTACGTCGATGCCCATCTCGCGCACCCGGCCGTCCTTCAGGCTGTAGACCCAGCCGTGCACCATCAGCTTCTGCCCGCGTGCCCATGCGTCCTGCACGATCGTCGAACGGCAGGCATTGACCACCTGCTCGATGACGTTCAACTCGCACAGGCGGGCATGCTTCAGCTCCGGCTCCTCGATTGCTTCCATGATCGCCGCATGCTTCTGCGCCACATCGCCTACGTGGCGCAGCCAGTTGTCGGCCAGGCCGACGCGCGTGTTGTTCAAGCTGGCGTGCACGCCGCCGCAGCCGTAGTGGCCCACGATCAGGATGTGCTTCACCTTCAGCTGGTCCACGGCGTACTGGATCACGCTCAGGCAGTTCAGGTCGGTGTGCACCACCACGTTGGCCACGTTGCGGTGCACGAACACCTCACCCGGTGCCATGCCGATGATCTGGTTGGCCGGCACGCGCGAGTCGGAACAACCGATCCACAGGTATTCCGGGTGCTGCTGCTTGGCCAGCTGGTGGAAGAAATCCGGGTCTTCTTTCTCGATCCGGTCCGCCCATTCGCGGTTGTTCTGCAGCAGCTTGTGGATGTCTTTCATCGTGCGGGGTCCCTGACGTCGGGTGGGGGCAAGGCGTGGCCATCATGGCCGCGTCGTCGCAGGAGTGGGGAAGGTCAGTCGGCGGCGGTGCCGCCCTCGCGGCGCCAGCGCATCCACTGCGCCAGCTCGCGGGATGCCGGGGCGTCCAGTGCCGACAGCGCGTCGATCACGCTGGACTGGTTGGCTTCGGGGTGGTTCTGGCTGAGCTTGAGTTTGATCTGCACCTGCGCCGGCCGGAACCGGAAACCGACGATGCCGCCGAGCATGCGCTGCTGGCGGGGCTCGATCGGCAGCAGATCCCAGTCGCCGCCGACCTGCGCCTCGTAGTGCGCGCTCAGGCCGTCGAGCATGGCGATCAAGGCATCGGCATCGGTCACCGGCTCCAGCACGCCACGCAGTTCCGCAGCGGCGTAGTTCCAGGTCGGGACGCGCGCCTGCGCGGCTTTATCCGGATACCAGCTTGGCGATATGTAGGCGTGCGGGCCATGCACCAGCATCAACGCAGGGCCGGCGTGTCCCGCCTGCGGATTGGGCCTGGCCCAGTGGCCTTCGATCAGGATGCCGTCGGCATCGCGCTTGTACAGCACCGGCAGGCGGGTGGCCTGCGGCAGACCGTCGGCCCCGGTGGTGACCAGGGTGACGAATGCATCACGCGCCAGCAGCCGGTCCAGCCAGATCAGGTCGGTCTCGACGAAGGCGGACGGGATGAACATCGGCGGTTACGCGCGGGCGCCCAGGCTCTGGACCATGCGGCCGTGCAGCGCGTCGTCGCTGTCGGCCTGCGGCGGCTGCACTTCATGCAGCGAGAAGCCGCGGACCAGGGCGTCCTCTTCGTCCAGGCCGTCGTAGGCGACGAACTCGGCGTCGAACAGCTGCGAGCGCGCGGTGTCTTCACTGTCGTAGCTCAGCGTGTTGCCGTCGCTGTCCAGCACCTCGGCGGTGCCCGCCGGGCGGACCCGCAGGCGGGCCCAGATCAGCGTGTTGCCAAGGCTGGCCAGGAACCACTCGTCGTGGTGGGAAGTGTCGTCGTTCATGTCAGTACCATCGAAAGCAGCCAGAGCAGGGCAGCCATGCCCAGTCCGGCAAGAAGAGTAAGCAGCGAGAGCCAGGCCGGCGTGGCCAGGCCGGTCAGCGAGCGGTCGCTGCTCTGGCGATAGTCGCGGCCGAGCAGCCAGCGCAGCGCATCCGGGCGCAGGAATGCGCCCGTACCGAAGCGATCCGCCAGCGCCGGATGGCGGTCGCGGATGTGGACCAGGGTCAGCGGCCAGAAGATCACGAAGGCACTGAACCCGGCGATCGCCACGCCGACGAAGCACAGCGCGAAGAACAGGGTCATGGGCTTGGTGCCTCCGTGGTCGGGATCAGAATTCGGCGCTGCCCGGTGCGCGCGGGTAGGGGATCGCGTCGCGGATGTTGCTCAGCCCGCAGACGTAGACCACCAGGCGCTCGAAGCCCAGGCCGAAACCGGCGTGCGGCACCGAACCGTAGCGGCGGAAATCGCGGTACCAGCCGTAATGCTCGGGGTCCAGACCGAACTGCGCCATGCGCGCATCGAGCACGTCCAGGCGCTCTTCGCGCTGGCTGCCGCCGATGATCTCGCCGATGCCCGGGGCCAGCACGTCCATCGCGGCGACGGTCTTGCCGTCGTCGTTCAGGCGCATGTAGAAGGCCTTGATGTGCTCGGGGTAGTTGGTCACCACCACCGGGCGGCCGATGTGTTCTTCGGTCAGCCAGCGCTCGTGCTCGGTCTGCAGGTCCAGGCCCCATTCGACCGGGAAGTCGAACTTCTTGTCGGCCTTCTGCAGCAGCTTCACCGCTTCGGTGTAGTCGATCTGCTCGAACGGGGCGTTGATGAAGCCTTCCAGCTTGGTGATCGCGTTCTTGTCCACGCGCTCGGCCAGGAAGGCCAGGTCATCGCCGCGCTCATCGAGCACCGCGCGGAACAGGTACTTCAGGAACTGCTCGGCCAGGCGCGCGTCTTCGGCCAGATCGGCGAAGGCGATTTCCGGCTCGATCATCCAGAACTCCGCCAGGTGGCGGGTGGTGTTGGAGTTCTCGGCACGGAAGGTCGGGCCGAAGGTGTAGACCTTGCTCAGCGCCAGGCAGTACGCCTCGACGTTCAGCTGGCCGGACACGGTCAGGAAGGTTTCCTTGCCGAAGAAGTCGCGGCTGAAATCCACCTCGCCCTTCTCGTTGCGCGGCAGGTTGGCCATGTCCAGGGTAGAGACCCGGAACATCTGGCCGGCACCTTCGGCGTCGGACGTGGTCACGATCGGGGTGCTGATCCAGTTGAAGCCGTTCTGGTGGAAGAACCGGTGCACGGCCTGGGCCAGGCAGTTGCGGATGCGGGTGACCGCACCGAACAGGTTCGTGCGCGGGCGCAGGTGCGCCACTTCACGCAGGAATTCCGGGCTCATCGGCTTGGGCTGGATCGGGTAGGTCAGCGGATCTTCGACCAGGCCGACGATCTCGATGTCGCTGGCCTGGATCTCGAAGGACTGGCCCTTGCCCTGGGACTTAACCAGGGTGCCGCGGGCGATCACCGAGCAGCCCGGGGTCAGGCTCTTGATGTCGTCGAAATTGGCCAGGGTGTCATTGGCCACCACCTGGATGGGGGCGAAGCAGGAGCCATCGGTGACATTGACGAAGGCAAGCGCCGCAGAGCCGCGCACCGTGCGGACCCATCCGCGTACTGTTGCCTCGCCGCCTTCCGGGATCTTCCCGGCAAGCGCATGTTCAACGCTGACCACCGTCATGACTTGAATCCTCTGTTGATCGACTCGATCTCTGAACACGGAGTTTAACGGGTGCGGTGTTCGGCTTGCGAGGCATTTCTTGTGGGCTTCGGGGCCGCCGGCCGTGTGAACCGCAGCTGCGGCCACCGAGGTCGGCCCGCGCCATACCCTCTATACTGATCACGATCCGCTGGAGTTGCCTGTCATGGCCGTAAGCCTTACCCCTGTTGCCTTTGCCCGTGTGCAGAAGTTCGTCGAGCAGACCCCCGGCGCGCTGGGCCTGCGTTTCGGCGTGACCCGCACCGGCTGTTCCGGCTGGGGCCACATCACCGATCTGGCCCGCGATGAGCGCGAGGGCGACACCGTCTTCGAGCAGGACGGGGTCCGCATCTATGTGGATGCCACCAGCCTGGACCTGGTCGACGGCACTGAAATCGACTTCGGCAAGCATGGGCTGAGCGAGACCTTCACGTTCAGGAACCCGAACGCGACCGCCGAATGCGGCTGTGGCGAGAGCTTCACGACCGAGGCTGACAAGGCCTGATCGCCCGCGCGCCGGGCCTGTTGCGCCCGCCCGGCTTGCCTGTAACCCCTTCTGCTGCCACAATGCGCGGCTTCCTGCCTGATTCCGGGCAGGACCCTTGCCCCACCGCGTTCACCTGCGGGGGGCTGTCCGGCCCTCAAAGGGCCACATCCGAAAGGTAAAAACACATGAGTCGTCATTACGAAGTCGTGTTCCTGGTCCATCCGGACCAGAGCGAACAGGTCCCGGCCATGATCGAGCGCTACAAGGCGCTGGTCGAGAACGGCAACGGCACCATCCACCGTCTGGAAGATTGGGGCCGTCGTCAGCTGGCTTACCCGATCCAGAACCTGGTGAAGGCCCACTACGTCATGCTCAACATCGAGTGCGACCAGGCCGTGCTGAGCGAGCTGGTGGAAAGCTTCCGCTTCAACGACGCCGTGCTGCGCAACCTCGTCATCAAGCGTGACGAAGCTGACACCGAGCAGTCGCTGATCATGAAGAGCAAGGACGAGAAGGGTGACAAGCCCGAGCGTGGCGAGCGTCGTCGTCGTGATGACGAAGAAGGTGAAACCACCCCCGCCGCCGCTGACACCGATGCCGGCGAAGACGCCGCTTCGGCCGCTTAAGGAGCACTGACATGTCCAAGTTCTTCCGTCGTCGCAAGTTCTGCAAGTTCACGGCCGAAGGTGTCAAGGAGATCGATTACAAGGATCTCAACACCCTGCGCCAGTACCTCACCGAGAACGGCAAGATCGTGCCGAGCCGCGTGACCGGTACCAAGTCGAAGTACCAGCGCCAGCTGGCAACGGCCGTCAAGCGCGCCCGTTTCCTGGCCCTGATTCCGTACACCGACAACCACGACGTCTGATGAAGGCAGGCGGCCTTGCGGTCGCCGCTTTCGCGGATCTGGCCGCCCGCGCTGCATGGCGTCGGGCGGTTTCCAGGTCTGCCGTTCGGATATTCGGACAGCCATCCGCTGCGGGGCCTGAGCCTCGCTAACGAATACATATTTGGAGCTACACCATGAAGCTGATTCTTCTTCAGAAGGTCACCAACCTCGGCGGTCTGGGCGATCTGGTCGACGTGAAGCCGGGCTACGGCCGCAACTTCCTCGTCCCGACCGGCAAGGCCGTTCCGGCCACCGCGACCAACGTGGCTGAGTTCGAAGCCAAGCGCGCTGATTACGAAGCCAAGGCCCAGTCGATCCACGCTGACGCCGAAGCCCGCAAGGCGCAGCTGGAAGGCAAGAGCGTCACGATCGCTGCGAACGCTTCGACCGAAGGCAAGCTGTACGGTTCGGTCGGCCCGCGCGATATCGCCGAAGCCTTCACCGCTGCCGGCCTGCCGCTGGAAAAGAGCGAAGTGATCCTGGGCGAAGGCGCGTTCCGCAACGTGGGCGAGTACGAGGTGACCGTTCACCTGCACGCCGACGTCGAAACCACCGTCAAGGTGGTTGTGGAAGCCGAAAAGGCCTGATCCCTGCCGAAAGGCTGGAGTCACTGAAACGGGCGCCCGCGAGGGTGCCCGTTTTTGTTTGTGGCAACGGCAACGGCTTCGCGCCTTGGTTGCCGCGGTGGGAGGGCAGGGCAACCTCAGCGTTCCAGGGCGCGTGGGGTCTGCGCCATTGGGGTGATAGACGGCCGGCTTGGGTAGATCCACGCCATGCGTGGATGCTTTGGGTTCCAGGTACCGCCCCAGCCACGCATGGCGTGGCTTTACCCCCGTTCCGGCGCGTCGGCGATGGCGGGTCAGCTCGGCCAGCTCAGCCAGCTTGGGTCCGGTCCGGGCTGTTCCGCTTCGGCTGTTCGCCCGCACACCAGCCCTCTGTCTACGGGATGGCGTGGGTGGGGTGGCGGGACCGTAAGGCGCCATGGATGGCGCATTACGAGCCCCCATGGACGGGTTCACGGCGGGTCCCGCGACCCCACCCACGCCGTCCCGCCTCGGGTTACCCGAAAATGTGGCTTCGGCTTCGGCTTCGGCTTCGGCTTCCGCTTCGGCGTTGGCCCCAGCTCCAGCTGCCACCAGCTCCACCCCCCGCAGCCCGCTGAACACCCGCCCCGTTATACTCAGGCTATCGCGTCGCCCCCGGGGCCATTGAAACCCTGCAACATCAATGGCTTGAAGGGTAAATCCGCTCCGTAATCCACCATGGTGGGGGTCGCTTCAGGCCTTCGCCCGGAAAACCATCACGCCATGCGTCTGTCCACGATCAAGCTGTCCGGATTCAAATCCTTCGTCGATCCGACCACGCTGCACCTGCCGACCAACATGACCGGCGTGGTGGGCCCCAATGGCTGTGGCAAATCGAACATCATCGACGCCGTGCGCTGGGTCATGGGCGAAAGCTCCGCCAGCCGCCTGCGCGGCGACTCGCTGACCGACGTCATCTTCTCCGGCTCCTCCGCCCGCAAGCCCGTCTCGCAGGCCGTCGTCGAACTGATCTTCGACAACACCGATCACACCATCACCGGCGAATACGCCTCGTTCAACGAGATCTCGGTCAAGCGCACCGTCAGCCGCGACGGCAGCAGCAACTACTACCTCAACGGCACCAAGTGCCGCCGGCGCGACATCACCGATCTGTTCCTGGGTACCGGCCTGGGGCCGCGCAGCTACTCGATCATCGAGCAGGGCATGATCAGCAAGATCATCGAGGCCCGCCCCGAAGACCTGCGTGTGTACCTCGAAGAAGCTGCCGGCATCTCCAAGTACAAAGAACGCCGCAAGGAAACCGAGACCCGCATCCGACATACCCGCGAGAACCTGGATCGTCTCGGCGACCTGCGCGAGGAAATCGGCAAGCAGCTCGAGCACCTCAAGCGCCAAGCGCGGCAGGCCGAGCAGTACCAGGCGCTGCAGGAAGAGCGCAAGGTCAAGGATGCCGAGTGGAAGGCGCTGGAATACCGCGGTCTGGACGGCCGCCTCGGCGGACTGCGCGAAGCGCTGTCGCGCGAAGAAACCCGCCTGCAGCAGCTGATCGCCGAGCAGCGCGATGCCGAGGCCCGGATCGAAACCAGCCGGCTGCGCCGCGAAGAAGCGTCCGATGCGCTCAACACCGCCCAGGCCGAGGTCTACCAGGTCGGCAGCACGCTGGCGCGCCTGGAGCAGCAGATCCAGCACCAGCGCGAAATGTCGCAGCGACTCAACAAGGCGCGCGATGAAGCACAGCAGGCGCTGGCCGATCTGGGTCAGCACATCAGCGGCGATGAGGCCAAGCTGATGGTGCTGCGCGAGGCGGTGGACGATGCCGAGCCGCGCCTGGAGCAGCTGCAGGAAGAAAACGAAATCAAGCAGGAAGCCCTGCGCGATGCCGAGGCCCGTCTGGCCGATTGGCAGCAGCGGTGGGAAAGCCATACCCGCAGCACCTCCGAGGCGTCGCGTGCCGGCGAAGTCGAACGCACCCGCGTGGATTATCTGGACCGCCAGGTGCTCGAGGCGGACCGTCGCCGCGAATCGCTGCAGGCCGAACGCGCCGGGCTGGACCTGGACGCGCTCGCCGAGGTGTTCGAGGAGCTGCATATCCAGCACGAGACCCAGAAAGCCTCGCTGGATGTGCTCAACGAGCAGGTCGAAGAACGAAAAATTGCCGTGGCCGGGCTGCAGGATCGCCAGCGCACCGGGCAGACCGAGCTGGCCGAGATCCGCAAGCAGGCCCAGGCCGCACGCGGCCGGCTGTCGTCGCTGGAAACCCTGCAGCAGGCCGCACTGGGCCAGGAGCAGGGCGCTGCCGTGGCGTGGCTGAAGGCACGCGGGCTGGATTCGGGCGCGCGCGTCGGCGAACGTCTGACCGTGGAAAGTGGCTGGGAAAACGCCGTGGAAAGCGCGCTCGGTCAGCTGATCGAAGGCGTGCTGGTCGATGCCCCCGAATCGCTGGTGGACGCGCTGGGCGAACTCGGCGAAGGCCGTATCGCGCTGGTCTCGGCCGAGCAGGACGCGCTGACCGTCGCGCCGACCTCGCTGGCCGCGAAAGTGCAGGGCCCGACCGCGATCCGCCGCCTGCTCGCGCGCCTGCATGCCGCCGAGGATCTCGAGGCGGCGCGTGCGCTGCAGGCAACGCTCGGCGAGGGCGATTCGGTCATCACCCGTGGCGGTGAGCGCCTGGGCGAGGGCTGGGTGCGGGTGTCGCGCTCCGGCGCGGCCAAGCAGGGCGCGCTGCTGCGTGAGCGCGAGATCGTCACCCTGCGCGAGCAGATTGAAACCCTGCAGGACCGCGAAGCGGCGCTGGAGCAGCAGTTGGCCGGCTTCCGCGACCAGTTGCTGGCCGGCGAGCAGCAGCGCGAGGACGCGCAGCGCCAGTTGTATCTGGCCCACCGCAGCGTCTCCGAGCTGGGTGGGCAGCTGCAGAGCCAGCAGGGCAAGGTGGAAGCCGCGCGCACCCGCATCGATCGCATCGAAGGCGAACTGGTGCAGCTGCTGGAAACGCTGGATGCCGGTCGTGAGCAGGTGCGCGAAGCACGCTCGCGCCTGGACGACGCGGTCACCAGCATGGGCGATCTGGAATCGGTCCGGGCCGCGCTGGAAGGCGAGCGGCGCCAGCTCACCGATGCTCGCGACCAGGCCCGCGACCAGGCGCGCAACGTGCGCGAGGCGGCGCATTCGCTGGCCTTGACCCTGGAATCGCAACGCGCGCAGATGGCCTCGCTCAGCCAGGCGCTGGAGCGCATGAGCACGCAGCGCGGGCAGCTGGATACCCGCCTGGGCGAACTGCATTCGCAGCTCGACGAAGGCGATTCCCCGGTCAAGACGCTGGAAGCCGAACACCAGAACGCACTGGGCGAGCGCGTGCGCGCCGACCGCGTGCTGGGTGAGGCCCGCACCCTGCTGGACGGCATCGATGCCGAACTGCGTACGTTCGAACAGACCCGCCACCAGCGCGACGAACAGGCGCTGGCGCAGCGCGAGCGGATTTCCCAGCGCAAGCTCGACCAGCAGGCGCTGGTGCTCAGTGCCGACCAGCTGTCGGCCTCGGTGGAGAAAGCCGGCTTCGTGCTGCAGGACGTGATCAATGGCCTCCCCGAGGATGCGCGCGTCACCGACTGGGAGCAGGCCGTGCACCAGATCGATGGCCGCATGCGCCGCCTGGAGCCGGTCAACCTGGCCGCCATCCAGGAATACGGCGAGGCCTCGCAGCGTTCGGAGTATCTGGACGCGCAGAACACCGACCTCACCACCGCGCTGGAAACGCTGGAAGACGCGATCCGCAAGATCGACCGCGAGACCCGCGGCCGCTTCAAGGACACCTTCGATCGCGTCAACGCCGGCGTGCAGCAGCTGTATCCGCGCCTGTTCGGTGGCGGCCACGCGTACCTGGAACTGACAGGTGAAGACCTGCTCGACACCGGTGTTGCGATCATGGCGCGGCCGCCGGGCAAGCGGGTTTCGAGCATCTCGCTGCTGTCCGGTGGCGAGAAGGCGATGACCGCGGTGGCGCTGGTGTTTGCGATCTTCCAGCTCAACCCGGCCCCGTTCTGCCTGCTGGACGAGGTGGACGCGCCGTTGGACGAAGCCAACGTCGGCCGCCTGGCCAACATGGTCAAGGAAATGAGCGAGAAGGTTCAGTTCCTGTTTGTGAGCCACAACAAGGCCACGATGGAAGCTGCGCACCAGCTGTCCGGCGTGACCATGCGCGAACCGGGCGTCAGCCGACTGGTCAGTGTCGACCTGGAGGAAGCCGCACGATTGGCGGGCGCGGCGTGACGTGCCATCCTTAAGTACCTGAATGATTTAGCCGGAGAACCTCCCGAATGTCCGACATGGCACTGCTCCGCATCGGCATCCTGGCCGCCGGCCTGCTGTTGATCGCTGCGATCTTCCTGTTTGGCCGTCCGAAAAAGAAAGTGCAGGGCCGCCGCGTCGAGGGTGCCGAAGGCGCCAACGGCCAGCGCCGCGAACCCGTGCTGGGCGACGGCGAAAGCCCGGCCGACGGCGCTGCGCCCGTGGTGGGTGAAGACGGCGTGACCCAGCCCGAACTCGGCCTGCCCGAGGTGGATGCCGGTCCGGCCAGCGACCTGGGCAAGCGCACCACCCAGGATTTCGACAAGATCGTCTCGCTGTTCGTTGCCGCCCGCGCGGGTGAGCAGCTGCGGGGCGAAGACATCGTGGTCGCGGCCGAAAAGACCGGCCTGGTGTTCGGCCACATGAATGTCTTCCACCGCCTGGTCGAAGGCCACCCCGAGCGCGGCCCGATCTTCTCGATGGCCAGCATCATGAAGCCGGGCAGTTTCGACATGGCCAACATCCGCGAGATGGAAACGCCGGCGATCGCCTTCTTCCTGACCTTGCCGGCGCCGCTGACCGCGCTGGATGCCTGGGAGAAGATGCTGCCGACCGTGCAGCGCATGGGCGAGCTGCTCGATGGCGTGGTGCTCGATGACAGCCGCAACGCCCTGGGCCGCCAGCGCATCGCGCACATCCGCGATGAGCTGCGCGCCTACGACCGCCAGCACCAGGCCCCGCCGCTGACCAAAGCCCCGCGTTGGTGAACCCAGCGCGGCTTGGCGGGGACGTGGAGCAGCACCGGTAGGTATCGACCGTTGGTCGATACGCACACCGGCCGACACGCAACGGTCGGGCCTAGCCGTTTTCGCTGACCACCGCCTCGAACGTCTCACGGAACCGCGCCATCTCGGCCTCGGTCCCCACTGTCACCCGCACCCGCTGCGACCAGATCGGCCAGCTTCGGCCGATCACCACGCCGCGCGCGGCCATGGCAGCGGAGAACGCGGCGCCGTCGCGCTGCACGTCGACCACGAAACAGTTCGCCTCCGAAGGCACGCACGCAAAGCCGCGCTGGCCCAGCCAGCGGACGGTGTTCTGCCGCACCAGCGCATTGTCCGCCTTGCGCTGCGCGACCAGCCCGGGCTCGCGCAGGCTCGCCAGCCCTGCCGCCATCGCGGTCACCGGCAGCGGGTTGTCGCCCAGGCTGGCCAGTTCCTTCAAGCGGTCCGGATGCGCCGCGGCCACGCCCAGGCGCAGGCCGGCCATGCCGTAGAGCTTGGAGAAGGTGCGCAGCACGATCACATCGTCGCGCTGCATCACCTGGCCGATCACCGAGCGCTGCTCGCTGTACTGCAGGTAGGCCTCATCCACCAGCACCCGGGTCTTCGCCGGCTTGTGGGCGAGCAGCCAGGTGATGTCGGCCGCCGGAGTGATCGAGCCGGTGGGATTGTTGGGGTTGCACAGGTACAGCAGGCCGGCATCGACCTTCGCGGCTGCCGCCGCCATCGCCTGCACGTCGTGTGCACCATCGGCGCGCAACGGAACCTTGGCCACGGTCGCGCCCCGCGCGGCGGCGAGATCGCCCAGTGCCTCGAAGGTGGGATCGGCAACGACCAGCCCCGCAGCGGGCGAGGTCCACAGCACCGCCGCCCGGTTCAGTGGCTCGCTCGAGCCCGGATACAGCCGCACGTGCTCCTTGCCGAGGCCTTCCTGCTGGGCGAACAGGTCGCGCAGTTCGCCGGCCAGGCCGAACAGATAGCGCCCGCTGCTGGCGACGATGTCGCGTGCCGCTGCCTGCGCGGCGGGCGATGGCCCGTACGGGCATTCGTTGAAGTTGAGCAGCACCGGTCCGCCGGCGTGCGGAAGGGCGCGCGCAGGTGCGGCCGACGTGGGCACCATGCCGAGGCCGGACAACGCCAGGCCGGTACCGGCCAGCTGCAGGAAGGAGCGACGGGACGCGGCGAGGGCAGGGGTCACGGGACACCGGAAACGAGGGGTTCGGCGCACGCTAGCGCCCCTGCGGAGCGGCGGCAAGCGTTCTTCACCGCGCGCAGGCGCGGGGGGAGGGGTAAAATTGAATGCCCCACCAGGATTGCATTCCGCATGACCCCCAGTCCCGCCGCACGTGCCGACGTCCTGCGCCGCCAGATCGAGGATGCCGGCAAGGCATACCACGAGCGCGACGAGCAGCTGATCCCCGACGTCGAGTACGACCTGCTGGTGCGTGAGCTGGAAGCGATCGAGCAGGCGCACCCGGAACTCGCCCGCGCCGATTCTCCGACCCGGCAGGTCGGTGGCAAGGCGTCCTCGCGCTTCGCCGAGGTCCGCCATGCGGTGCCGATGCTGTCGCTGGGCAACGCCTTCAACGATGAGGAAGTGCAGGATTTCGTGCGCCGCATCGGCGAGCGCCTGCGCCGCAGCACGCTGTATTTCTCCGCCGAACCCAAGCTCGATGGCCTGGCGATCAGCCTGCGCTACGAGAACGGCCGGTTCGTGCAGGGCGCGACGCGGGGCGATGGCGCCACCGGCGAAGACGTCAGTGCGAACCTGCGCCAGATCGCCGTGATCCCGCAGACCTTGAAAGGCGCCGGTTGGCCCGACGTGCTGGAAGTGCGTGGCGAGGTCTACATGGCCCGTGCCGATTTCGAGGCCTACAACGCCGATGCACGCCTGCATGACGGCAAGGTGCTGGCCAATCCGCGCAACGCCGCTGCCGGGTCGCTGCGCCAGCTTGATCCGAAGATGAGCGCCAAGCGGAAGCTCAGTTTCTACGCCTATGGCATCGGCCAGGTCGACGGCGGTGAACTGCCGGCCACGCATTCGGCCACGCTGGCCCAGCTGCGCGAGTGGGGCTTCCCGGTCAGCGATCTGTGCCAGGTGGTGGAAGGCGCGGAGGGACTGCTTGCCTATTACCGTGACATCGGTGAGCGCCGCGATGGGTTGGCGTTCGATATCGACGGCGTGGTCTACAAGCTCGACGATCGCGCCGGCCAGGAACAGATGGGCTTCGTCGCCCGTGCGCCGCGCTGGGCGATCGCGCACAAGTTCCCGGCGCAGGAACAGACCACCACGGTGGAGGCGATTGAAATCCAGATCGGGCGCACCGGCGCGGCGACGCCGGTCGCGCGCCTGGCGCCGGTCGCGGTGGCGGGGGTGATCGTCTCCAACGCGACGCTGCACAATGCCGACCAGATCGCGCGCCTGGATGTCCGCGTGGGTGACACGGTGATCGTGCGTCGCGCCGGCGATGTGATCCCCGAAGTGGTCAGCGTGATCGCCGACCGCCGCCCCGCCGGGACCCGGCCGTGGCAGATGCCGTCGCAGTGCCCGGTATGCGGCTCGGAGATCGTCCGCGAGGAAGGCGAGGCGGCCTGGCGCTGCTCGGGTGAGCTGAGCTGCCCGGCGCAGCGCAAGGAAGCCATCGCGCACTTTGCCTCGCGTCGCGCGATGGATATCGATGGCCTGGGCGGCAAATACATCGAGACGCTGGTCGACGCCGGCATCGTGCGCGGTGTGGCCGATCTGTATCGTCTGCAGCGCGACCAGCTGCTGCAGCTCAAGCTGGTGCTGGATGCCGAGTCGCCCGAGGCGCTGGCCAGCCAGGTCGGCCTGCACCTGCCGCCGGAAGGCAGTGGCGAATACCTCCGCAGCCTGCTCAAGCTGGACGGCAGCGACGAGGCGTGGCGCGCGCAGGCGCTGGCGATGCCGGCCACGTTCACCTGGAACACGAAGAAGATCGCGACCAAGTGGGCCGACAACCTGATCGCCGCGATCGATGCCAGCCGCACCACCACGCTGGAACGCCTGCTGTTCGCGCTGGGCATCGAGCACGTCGGCGAGAGCACCGCCAAGGCCCTGGCGACCTGGTTCGGTGATCTCGAGCTGATCCGCCATCTGCCGTGGCCGTTGTTCAAGCGCGTGCCGGACATCGGCGGCGAAGTTGCGCGCTCGCTCGGCCACTTCTTCGAGCAGGCCGGCAACCAGGAGGCGATCGATGCGCTGCTGCAGGTCGGTCAGGTGCGCATCAGCGATGTGCATCCGCCGATCGCCAAGCTGCGCGAGGGGCTGGATTTCGCGCAGCTGCTGGTCGAAGCCGAGATTCCGGGCATAACCCGCCTGCGCGCCGAGAAGCTGGTCGCCATGCTGCCGGATGCGGCCTCGGTGCTGGATGCCGAGCCGGTGCGTTTCGTGGCGGCCGGATTGCCCAACGAGGTGGCGCTCGGCCTGGCTGACTGGTTGGACAGCGACGGTCATGGCCCGATGCTGCTCAAGGCCGAGGACTACCGCCGGAAGCTGCTGGCCCTGGCGCCGGAACAGGCCGAGCAGGCCGCGGGCCCGCTGGAGGGTCAGACCGCCGTGCTGACCGGCACGCTGGCGCAGATGAATCGCGATGAGGCCAAGGCACGGCTGGAAGCGCTGGGCGCCAAGGTGGCCGGCAGTGTGTCGAAGAAGACCTCCTTCGTGGTCGCCGGTGCCGAGGCGGGCTCCAAACTGACCAAGGCGCAGGAACTGGGCGTGCCGATCTGGGACGAAGACCAGCTGGTGGCCTTCCTCGCGCAGCACTGAATCTGTCGCGGGGCCGTCGTGCCCCGCGATCCGTCCTTCAAAGAGAACCCGCATGCATACCGTCCCCCTCGATTTCCGCCTGGCCACCGTGGCCGACACCGAGCTGCTGATCGGGCTGATGCGTGATTTCTACGCGGAAGACAAACTCGATTTCGACGACACCCGCGTGCGCAGGGCCCTGGCGTCGCTGCTGGAAGATCCGCGCAACGGCGAAGTGCTGTTGTGGCTGGATGAGGCGGGCAGCGTGGTCGGCTACGGCGCGCTGGCGATGGGCTTCAGCCTGGAGCAGGGCGGCCACTTCGCGCTGCTGGACGAGCTGTACCTGAGCCATGCCGCACGCGGCCGCGGCCGCGGCAAGCAGGCGCTGGCCATCCTGGAACAGCGTGCCAACGCACGCGGCGTGGAGCGCATGCGGCTGGAAGTGAACCACCACAACGAACTCGCGCGCCGGTTGTACCTTGCGACCGGGTATGTCGATGACACCCGCGACCTGCTGACCCTGCCGCTTGCGCAGCGCCTGAAGGACGCGCGCGCATGATCGCTGCGCTGCGCCAGCGTGCCGCGCTCAACGCGCTGATCCGCAGCTTCTTCGCCGCGCGTGACGTACTGGAGGTGGAGACGCCGATCCTGTCCGCCGCTGGCAACACCGAGCCGAACATCGACAGCTTCCATACCCGTTTCAGCGGGCATGTCGATGCAGGCACGCCGCAGCGGTGGCTGCGCACTTCGCCGGAGTTCCCGCTCAAGCGGCTGCTCGCCGCGGGGGTGGGCGACTGCTACGAACTGGGCCGCGTGTTCCGCAACGGCGAGGCCGGTGGTCGCCACAATCCCGAGTTCACCATGCTGGAGTGGTATCGGGTGGGCTGGAACCATCACCGTCTGATCGACGAGACCGCCACCCTGGTACGCGACGCACTCCGGCTGGTCCAGCGCGAGGCCACGCTGCAGGTGATCGATTACCGTGCGCTCTACCAGCAGCATGTCGGGCTGGACCCGTTCGAGGCGACGCTGGAACAGCTGCAGGCGCCGTTGTCCGCCGTGCACATCGCCGCCGAGGGATTGACCCGCGATGACTGGCTCGATCTGCTGATGACCCACTGCATCCAGCCGCACTTCCGTGACGACACGATGACGGTGGTCCATGACTGGCCGGCGACCCAGGCGGCGTTGGCGAGGATCCGGCCGGGCACGCCGCCGCTGGCGGAGCGCTTCGAGCTCTACCTGGGCAGCGTGGAGCTGGCCAACGGCTATCACGAGCTGAACGATGCGGCTGAACAACGTGCCCGCTTCGAGCGCGACCATGCGATCCGCACGGCACGTGGCGATGTACTGCCGTCGCTGGATGAACACCTGCTGGCAGCCCTGCCGGCACTGCCCGATTGCGCGGGCGTCGCGGTCGGCGTGGATCGCCTGTTGATGGCGATGAACCGCACCGGCCGGATCGCCGATGTGCTGGCCTTCGATTTCGCCCGGGCCTGAGGTGTATTTGACGCATCCGCGTCTTGCACGGGGTGCATGATGATGCTCTGATCACACGGGATGTCCGAAGGTGGTCATGTGATCGTTCAGGCGTGGCGGGGATCGTGTTGATGAAGCTGTTGGTAGGCGCGGGCATGCCCCTGTGGCCGGTGTTGCTGTGGACTGCGCTGATGCCCGAAACGGCCTTGGCGCAGGCGGGCGGGTATGCCGGCCAGGTCGTGCGTTGCGAATCCCGTGACATGGAGTGGGTGCATTGCGATGTGCCGACCGAAGGTGGCGTGGATCTGATCCGCCAGCTGTCCGACAACAGCTGCGTGCGTGGCTCGGAGTGGGGCACTGACCGCTCCGGCGTGTGGGTCACCCTGGGCTGCCGTGCCGAGTTCCGCGCGCGGACCGCGGCCGCCGCGCCGCGCGCCGATGGCGAACGCCGCACCCGCCGCGTGGTCCGCTGCGAATCCAATGGCCGTCCGCAGAACTGTCCGGTCGTGCTGCAGGGGGCGCCGGTCCGCCTGCTTCGCCAGCTCACCTCGTTGCCCTGCCGCGAAGGCCACAGCTGGGGCTACCGCCGCAACGAAATCTGGGTGACCCGTGGCTGCCAGGGCGAATTCGAAGTCGGCGCCGCCGATGGCACTGGCTTCCTCAACGTGCCGCGCATCCTCGTCTGTGAATCCAAGTCGCGCCAGCGACGCTTCTGCGGAGCAGGCATCACCCACGGCGTCACCCTCAACAAGCAGCTGTCCGGCACCCCGTGCGAGCAGGGCAGCAGCTGGGGCTGGGACAGCCGCGGCGTGTGGGTGGACAAGGGCTGCCGCGCCGAATTCGCGGTCAACTGAGCGCCCGATTCCGCGTGCAACGGTGCGCCGTTACAATGGCCGCATGAACGCATCCACCGACATCGATTACGCCCGCTACGACCATATCCGCCCGATCCTGTGGACCGGCGAGAGCCTGCAGCTGCTCGACCAGCGCAAACTGCCGTTCATCGTCGAGCACGTGGAGTGCCGCAACAGCGACGCGGTCGCCGAGGCCATTCACGCGCTGACCGTGCGCGGCGCGCCCGCCATCGGCATCGCCGCCGCCTGGGGCGTGGTGCTGGCGGCCAACGAGGTCCAGGCCGATGACGGTGCGCAGGCCCTGCTGAAGCTCGAACCGGCCCTGCAGCGGCTCAACGCCTCGCGCCCGACCGCGGTGAACCTGGCCTGGGCGCTGGCCCGGATGCGCCGCGCGCTGGCCCCGGCCGGTGGCGACTGGCGCCAGGTGCTGGCCGCCGAGGCCCAGGCCATCGCCGAAGAAGACCTTGCCGCCAACCGCCACATGGGCGCACTGGGCGCCGGCCTGATCGACGCAGGGAGTGGGGTGCTCACGCATTGCAACACCGGCTCGCTGGCCACCGCCGGTTTCGGTACCGCGCTGGGCGTGATCCGCGCGGGCATGGCCCAGCACCGTATCGCGCGCGTGTTCGCCGGCGAGACCCGGCCGTGGCTGCAGGGCGCGCGCCTGACCGTCTGGGAGCTGCAGCAGGACGGCATCGACGCCACCCTGATCGCCGACTCGGCGGCCTCGCACCTGATGAAGACCGGGGCGGTGCAGTGGGTCATCGTCGGTGCGGATCGCATCTGCGCCAACGGCGATACCGCCAACAAGATCGGCACCTACCAGCTGGCCATCGCCGCCCGCCACCACGGGGTGAAGTTCATGGTCGTGGCGCCGTCCTCCACGGTGGACATGGACACCGCCGATGGCGAGCAGATCGAGATCGAACAGCGTGACCCGGGCGAGCTTTATGGCGTGGGCGGCACCCGCACCGTCGCCGAGGGCATCGCGGCCTGGAACCCGGTCTTCGACGTCACCCCGGGCAGCCTGATCGATGCCATCGTGACCGAGCGCGGGGTGATCCTGAACCCGACGGTGGCCAATATGCAGGCCGCCTTCGGCTGAGGACTGGCGCGTCGCGTGCCACGACGCGTGCCACGACCAATGGTCGTGGCCTACCCGGGGGTGCGTCGCGCGGGTCGCCTCCCGGCAACGCCCCCGTAAGTTCCTGATTCTTGCCGGTAAAACCCCCGTAAAAGCAGGCGGAGAACGGCCCGCTGTGGTAGAATCCAACGGTTAATCGAGATTCCGGCGCAACCGCCCCGAAAGGGCGGCCGCGACGGACTGGACCGCTACCAGACAACGGAACCCGAATGGCAGAAACCGCCAAGGAAATCATCCAGGTCAACCTGGAAGACGAGATGCGCAAGAGTTACCTCGATTACGCGATGAGCGTGATCGTGGGGCGCGCACTCCCGGATGCGCGCGATGGCCTCAAGCCGGTGCATCGCCGCGTGCTGTTCGCGATGAGTGAGTTGAACGCGCACAGCAACAAGCCTTACTTCAAGTCGGCCCGTATCGTCGGTGACGTCATCGGTAAGTACCATCCGCATGGCGATCAGTCGGTATACGACACGCTGGTGCGTCTGGCGCAGCCGTTCTCGCTGCGCTACATGCTGGTCGATGGCCAGGGTAACTTCGGCTCGGTCGACGGCGATTCCGCCGCTGCGATGCGATACACCGAAGCGCGCATGTCGCGGCTCACCCATGAGCTGATGGCGGACATCGACAAGGAAACCGTCGATTTCCAGCCGAACTACGACGAAAAGGAACTGGAGCCGACGGTCATGCCGACCCGGTTCCCGAACCTGCTGGTCAATGGTTCGGCCGGTATCGCGGTGGGCATGGCGACCAACATCCCGCCGCACAACCTGACCGAGTCGATCAACGCCTGCATCGCGCTGATCGACAACCCCGAGATCGACGTCGACGGCCTGATGGAGTACATCCCGGGTCCGGACTTCCCGACCGCGGGCATCATCAACGGCACCGCCGGCATCGTCGCCGGGTACCGGACCGGGCGTGGCCGTGTGCGCATCCGCGCCAAGGCCGAGGTCGAAGTGGCTGACAACGGTCGCGAATCGATCATCGTCACCGAAATCCCGTACCAGGTGAACAAGGCCCGGTTGATCGAGAAGATCGCCGAGCTGGTCAAGGAAAAGAAGCTCGAAGGCATCAGCGAACTGCGCGATGAGTCCGACAAGGACGGTATGCGCATCTTCATCGAGATCAAGCGTGGCGAGTCGGCGGAAGTTGTGTTGAACAACCTCTACCAGCAGACCCAGATGGAGTCGGTGTTCGGCATCAACATGGTGGCGCTGGTCGATGGCCGCCCGCAGTTGATGAACCTCAAGCAGATGCTCGAGGCCTTCGTGCGCCACCGCCGCGAAGTGGTCACCCGCCGCACCGTGTTCGAGCTGCGCAAGGCGCGTGCGCGTGCGCACGTGCTGGAAGGCCTGACCGTCGCGCTGGCCAACATCGACGAGATGATCGAACTGATCAAGACCTCGCCGAACCCCACCGAAGCGCGCGAACGCATGCTCGCCCGCCTGTGGGAGCCGGGCCTGGTCGGCTCGATGCTGGGCGCCGCCGGCGCCGAAGCCTCGCGTCCGGATGATCTGCCCAAGGGTGTGGGCCTGCTCGAGGGCGGCTACCAGCTGACCGAGATCCAGGCGACCCAGATCCTGGAAATGCGCCTGCACCGCCTGACCGGGCTGGAGCAGGACCGCCTGACCGACGAGTACAAGCAGCTGCTGGAAGTGATCGCCGGGCTGATCGAAATCCTGGAAGATCCCGACCGTCTGCTGCAGGTCATCCGCGAAGAGCTGATCAACGTGCGCACCGAGTTCGGCGACGACCGCCGTACCGAGATCCGCCACAGCGAAGAAGACCTGGACATCCTCGACCTGATCGCCCCGGAAGACGTGGTGGTCACCCTGTCGCACGCCGGCTATGCCAAGCGCCAGCCGGTCAGTGCCTACCGGGCCCAGCGCCGCGGTGGCCGTGGCCGCAGCGCGGCGTCGACCAAGGAAGAGGATTTCATCGAGCAGCTGTGGCTGGTCAACACGCACGATACGCTGCTGACCTTCACCAGCGCCGGCAAGGTGTTCTGGCTGCCGGTGCATCAACTGCCGGAAGCCGGGTCCAATGCCCGTGGCCGCCCGATCATCAACTGGATTCCGCTGGAAGCCGGTGAGCGGGTCCAGGCGGTACTGCCGGTACGCGAGTATGCCGAAGGCCAGTTCGTGTTCTTCGCCACCCGCAACGGTACCGTCAAGAAGACCCCGCTCAGCGAGTTCGCCTTCCGCCTGGCGCGTGGCAAGATCGCGATCAACCTCGATGAGGGCGATGCGCTGGTCGGCGTCGGCCTGACCGACGGTGAGCGCGACATCCTGCTGTTCGCCTCCAACGGCAAGACCGTGCGCTTCGGTGAGGACAAGGTCCGCTCGATGGGCCGTACCGCGACCGGCGTGCGCGGCATCAAGATGCCCAAGGGCGAGGAAGTGGTCAGCCTGATCGTGGCCGAGAGTGCCGGCGGCAGCGAAGACGAGAACGAGGATGAGAGCCTGGTCGACGAGACCGTGATCGACAGCGGCGATGCCGTGATCGAGAACGGGGCTGACGACGACAACGCGCTCTACATCCTGACCGCGACCGAGAACGGCTACGGCAAGCGCACTCCGCTGCCGGATTACCCGCGCAAGGGCCGTGGCACGCAGGGCGTGATCGGCATCCAGACCACCGAGCGCAACGGCAAGCTGGTGCGTGCGGTGCTGATGGGGCCGCGCGACGAAGTGCTGCTGATTTCCGACGGTGGCACCCTGGTGCGTACCCGTGGTTCGGAAATCTCGCGCGTCGGCCGCAACACCCAGGGCGTGACCCTGATCCGTCTGTCCAAGGAAGAGAAGCTCCAGGCGGTCGAACGCATGGATGCCTCGCTGGACGAGGGTGTGGAAGAAGAGGCACCGGCGGCCGTCGAGGCCAGCCCGGTGGTGGCACCGCCGGAGGCGTAAGCCACCCCGCGGGAGTCACACGGAGAACGCCGGCAAACGCCGGCGTTTTTCGTTTGAGGGCAGGGACGTGCCGGGTTTCATCGTTGGCTGTGCCGACGTTGGCGACCGCCGCAAAGAACGCGCAACGTTCACGACCCCGGTGGGATAAGAGCCGCGGGGCCGGCAGCAACGTCGGCGATCTTCGCGCTTCAGGAGAAACCGATGTCCACCACGACGCAGACCCTCCACCCCCGCCATTGGCTGGTGGCTGTGCTGGCGATTGTCATTCTGTTGCTGGGCGTTGTATTCACCGCAGGGGGCGCCTGGCTCGCCAGCCTCGGTGGTTCCTGGTACTACGTCCTGGCCGGTGTCGGTCTGCTGGTCTCCGGCGTGCAGCTGTGGCGGGGCCGCTACAGCGGTGCGCTGTGGTTCGCGCTGGTGTTCGTCGGCACCCTGCTGTGGACGTGGTGGGAGTCGGGCAGCAACTACTGGCGGTGGGTGCCGCGCCTGGGCCTGATCGTGGCGATCGGCTTCGTGCTGTCGCTGCTGCTGCCGACACTGGATCGTCCGGTCTCGCGCAAGGTCTCGCGCGGGATCGCCGGCATGCTGGCCCTGGTGTTCGTCGCCGCCTTCACCTTGGCCTTCGTTCCGCACGGCGTCACCGCCGCCGAAGGCGCGTTCCCCGAACCGATGACCAGCACCGGCCTGACACCGACCGCCGATGCGCCGCTGCAGCCGGCCGACCGCCCGGTCGACGGCGACTGGGCCGCCTATGGCCGCAACAATGCCGCCACGCGCTTCTCGCCACTGCAGCAGATCACCCCGGACAACGTGGGCAAGCTTGAGCAGGCCTGGTTGTTCCGCACCGGTGACCTGCCCGAGAAGCGCTGGGGCGCGGAAACCACGCCGCTGAAAGTCGGCGACAGCCTGTACCTGTGCACCGCCCGCAACCAGCTGGTCGCGCTCAACGCAGCCGACGGCACCGAGCGCTGGCGCTACAACCCGAAGATCAAGGACAAGTCCATTCCGTACACCGCGGCCTGCCGTGGGGTCTCCTATTACGAAGTGCCGGCCACCGCGCAGGATGCTGCATTCAATGACGTCGCAGCGGATCTCGCCGTCCCGAGTGGCGTGCCGGTGCTGACCCAGGTGCCGCGTGGCGCCTGCGCTGCCCGCATCATCGAAGGCACCCTGGATGGCCGCCTGATCGCGGTCGACGCCGCGACCGGCAAGCCGTGCACAGGCTTCGGCAACAACGGCCAGGTCGACATCACCGTCGGCATGGGCGACAGCCCGGCCGGCTATGTCTCCATCACCTCGCCGCCGGCGATCGTGCAGGGCGTGATCGTCACCGGCCACCAGGTGCTGGATGGCCAGCGCCGCGACGCGCCCTCCGGCGTGATCCAGGCCTACGACGCCGTCACCGGCAAGCTGCGCTGGGCCTGGGACATGGTCCGCCCGGAACGCAATGGCGCACCGCCGGCGGGTGAGACCTATACCCGCGGCACCCCGAACATGTGGACCACCGCGACCGGCGACGACGAACTCGGCCTGGTCTACCTGCCGATGGGCAACTCGGCCGGCGATTACTGGAGTGGCTCGCGCACCGAGAACGAAAACAGATACGCCACGTCGCTGGTCGCCATCGACGTCAACACCGGCAAGCCGGCCTGGCACTTCCAGGCCGTGCGCAAGGATGTCTGGGACTACGACATGGGCTCGCAGGCGACCCTGATCGACTACCCGACCGCCGCCGGCAAAGTCCCGGCGCTGCTGCTGCCGACCAAGCAGGGCGACATGTACATCCTCGACCGCCGCACCGGCAGGCTGCTGACCCCGGCCGAAGAGCGCAAGGTTCCGACCGGCGGCGTCGAGCCGGAGCAGCGTTCCCCGACCCAGCTGTTCTCGCTGTATCACACGCTGCGCAAGCCGGACCTCACCGAGCGCGACATGTGGGGCATGACCCCGATCGATCAGCTGGTCTGCCGCATCCAGTTCCGCAAGGCCAGTTACGAAGGTTTCTACACTCCGCCGACCGCGGACCGTCACTCCATCGAGTATCCCGGTTACAACGGCGGCTCGGACTGGGGCAGCGTGGCCGTGGATCCGCGTCGCGGCGTGATCGTGGCCAACTACAACGACATGCCCAATTACAACCGGCTGGTGCCGCGCGAGAAGGCGGACAAGCTGGGTTGGCTGCCGCGCGAGGACGTGACCGCCGACAAGGGCGGCGCGGAAGGTGCGGGCGATCCGCAGGTGGGCACGCCGTACGCCATCGACGTCAACGCCGGCTGGCGCCTCCCGTTCACCAAACTGCTGTGCAAGGAACCGCCGTACGGTGGCATCCGTGCCGTCGACATGCGTACCGGCAAGACCCTGTGGGACCGCCCGTTCGGCAGCGCCCGCGGCAACGGCCCCTTCGGCATCCGCTCCGGCCTGCCGATCGAAATCGGCACGCCGAACAACGGCGGCTCGGTGGTCACTGCCAGCGGCCTGATCTTCATCGCCGCGGCGACCGATGATCTGCTGCGTGCGATCGACCTGAAAACCGGCAAGGAACTCTGGCACGCCAAGCTGCCGGCCGGCGGCCAGGCCAACCCGATGATCTATGAGTTCGGCGGGCGCCAGTACGTGGTCATCATGGCAGGCGGCCACCACTTCATGGAAACCCCGGCGGGCGATTACGTGATCGCCTACGCGCTGCCGAAGTGACATGCGATGCGCCTGGTGGATCGAATAGGATGACGCTCCGTTGTTGACGTCCGCCGAATTCGATCATGAGCAAACCAACACGCGGGCGGACACAGGGCATCCTCCTTTGCATGCTGTTGCCGTTGGCCGCCATTGCTCACTCCGAGGTAAAGGCGCCGCTCGGCGCCATGGCCGAGTGGGAGGCCCACGGCCGCGCTGAAGGCTTGGCGCGACCGGACACCCCGTGCCAGGATTTCCTGGCGGCCCTGGGCCGCAAGCCGGACAGCCTTCACTACCTGGGCTGTGACAAGGACGACGATTCCTACCTCAAGCCGATGACCGCCCGCTACGCCGTGAGCGGCGCTGCCGCCGCGGAGGTGGAAGCCTATCTGCGGCAGCGCTTCGACATGCCGTCACTGGTGTACGTCTGTTGCGGTTGGGGCAGCGAACCGCACGCCTGGCGCGAAGGTCCGGACGGCGTGAGGTATGACATCGGCATGGGCGTGGAGTCACCGTCCTTCCCGCGCGAACACTGGGACCGGATACCGTCGTTCGGCGTCACCGTCGGCGTGATCAGGCAAAGCCCGTAGTGCGGCACCGCCCAGGGTGGCTACCGCGGAACGCGCACCATCCGGTTGAGCAGATGCTCGACCACACGCTGCGGCTCCGCCGTGCGCCCGACATGCGTGCTCGACATCTGCACCACCGAGCTGCGCTTGGCGGTGAGGAAATGGAAGCGGGCGCGCGCAGGCAATTGCGCGATCGGCCCGGCGGTCGCGTCACCGCGGCAGATCGCCACGATCGCGTCCAGCCACGGCTGCAGGCCTTCGATATCCAGTGACGGGGCAAAGGCACGCAGCCGCTCCAGATCCAGCTCGATCGCCGCTTCGAGATGCTTGGCGCCCGGGCACGACACGATCACCCCGACGTTGATGAACTCCTCGCGCTCGACGCGGGGCACCACGCGGATCACCGCATAGTCATACGTGTGCAGTGTGGGCACGGACGGCCTCCTGGACAAAGGCGGCGCGGACGCGAAGACGGTGTTGCAGGTAATCGATGTACGCCTGGCGGTAGGCGGTCGGGCTGTCGAAGGCGGGTTCGTCCACCAGCCAGTTGTCCGGCACCAGGCCGACGATGCGCACGATTTCCGCATCCGGCAGCATCACCGCGAGACCGGGATCCACCTCCGCAATCTGCGTGGCGAACGGCAGCAGCACATGATCGCGGATCAGCACGAACGGCTTCTTGCAGGCCTCGCCCGCACTGGCCCAGTCGTGATGGAAATACATCGCTGCGCCATGGTCTATCAGGTACAGCTTGCGATGCCAGACCATCAGGTTGGGATTGCGGGCGGTGCGGTCCACGTTGCTGGTGAACGCATCGAACCACACGATCTTCGAGGCAAGCTCCGCATCGGGCTGCATCGCGGCCGGGTCGTAGTTGATCGCGCCGGGCAGGTAATCGCTGCCCAGGTTCAGGCCTTCGCTGGCGCGGATCAGGTCCTGGATCTCCGGGTCCGGTTCGGTCCGGGCGAACTCGCGGTCCAGCTCGACGAACAGGATCTCCGGAATCGGCAGGCCGAGCGTGCGGGCGATTTCGCCGGCGATCAGTTCGGCGATCAGCGCCTTCGGTCCCTGGCCGGCGCCCCGGAACTTGAGTACGACCATGCCGTCGTCGTCGGTCTCGACAACGGCGGGCAGGGAGCCGCCTTCGCGCAGCGGGGTGACATATCGGAGGGCTTGCACGGTTCGCATGGGGCATTCTAGCCGGGCTTTGCGGTGTCGGGCGGTTAGCCCTTCCGGCCCATTCCCATCGGCCCAAGCGGTGCTAGATTCGGGCCATGCCCCTGTGCGGGCACTCGTTGACACTGCAAGGGGATAAGGATGCTGATTCGTCGTACCTCGTTGGCTGCGGCCGTTGCCGTCGCCACCTTCGGCCTGCTGCCAGCCGCACCGGCCTTTGCCGGTTATGCCACTCCGCCGGAACACCTGCTCAAGGTGCTCAAGGCGCCGCCGCCGCCGACGCCCAGCGTCGACCCCACCGGCCAGCGCCTGTTGCTGACGACGGTGCAGACCTATCCGTCGATCACCCGCGTTGCCCAGCCGTACCTGAAGCTGGCCGGCGTGCGCCTGGAGCCGAAGAACCGCAGCCGCCACGACACCCCGGGTGGTTACGGCATTCCACCGTGCGTCGGTGACTTCACCGTGGTGGAGACCCTCAGCGGCCGCTCCACCAAGGTGGCGCTGCCCAACGGGTGTGCCGGCATGGCGCAATGGTCGGCCGACGGCCAGCGCTTTGCGTTCCAGAATGTGGTCGATGACAGCGTGCAGCTGTGGGTCGGCGATGCGGTCACCGGTCAGGTCCGGCAAGTCCCCAACGTAGCGCTCAATCCGATCTTCGGCAGCACCGTGCAGTGGCTCGGCGGCAGCCAGCAGCTGCTGGTCAAGCTGGTGCCTGCAAAGCAAGGTCCGGCACCGAGCGCCGAGGGTGCGATCGGCCCGGATATCCAGGAGTCGCTGGGGACGGCGGGCGAAAGCAGTACCTACGAAGCCCGCGATACGCTGACCAGTGCCTACGACGAGGCGCTGTTCGCCTATTACGGCCAGTCGCAGCTGGCGGTGGTGGATACCGCGGCCAACACCGTACGCACCGTCGGCACACCGGCGCTGCTGGACAGCATCGGGGCCGCACCGGATGGCGTGCATGTGCTCACCAAGACGCTCAAGGCGCCGTTCTCGCATGCGGTGACCTACCAGCGTTTCGCCAATGACGTGGCGGTGCTGGATGTCTCCAGCGGCCGCAGTACGCCGATCGCGAGCCTGCCGCTGGCCGACCGCGTGCCGGTGCATGGCGTGCCGGAAGGTCCGCGTGATTTCGATTGGCGCGCCACCGATCCAGCCACGCTGGTCTACGCCGAGGCGCTGGACAAGGGCGACTGGAAAGTCACCGTCCCGCACCGCGACCGCGTGCTGATGCTCAAGGCCCCGTTCACCGCCAAGCCCACCGAGATCGCCCGCACCGCGCAGCGCTTCGAAGGCCTGGCCTGGACGGCGCAGCCCGACGTCGCCTTCCTCGACGAGAACGATGAGAACCGGCACTGGCGCCAGACCCGCATCGTCAACGTCGACAGCCCGAAGCAGGAAGGTCGCCTGCTGTGGGATCTTTCCAGCGATGAACTGTACGAAGACCCGGGCAATTTCGTATACGAGCGCCTGCCCAATGGCGCCTACGTGGTGCGTCAGGAAGGCAACACGGTCTTCCTGCGCGGGCAGGGCGCTTCGCCGCAGGGCGATCGTCCGTTCCTGGATGCGCTCAGCCTCCGCAGCCTGAAGACGGAGCGTCTTTTCCGCAGCGATCCCGATGCCTACGAGCAGTTCATCGGCTTCAGCGCCCTCCCGGGCCACCTCCTCACGTGGCACCAGTCGGTGACCGATGCGCCGAATGCGTTCGTGCGCCTGCTGGGCGAGGATGTCGCCGACCCCAAGCCGGGCGAGGCGCAGTTCATGTCCAAGCCGGCCGCACTGACCCATCTGGTCGACCCCACCCCGGAGGTGCGTCAGATCAAGAAGCGCCTGGTCACCTACACGCGTGCCGACGGCGTGGACCTGTCGTTCACTCTGTACACCCCGCCGGGCTACAAGGAAGGCCAGCGCGTGCCGGCCATCCTGTACGCCTACCCGGCCGATTTCGCCAACGCCGCGCAGGCGGGGCAGGTGTCCGGTTCGCAGCAGACCTTCACCCGGCTGGCACCGTACCGGCTGATGCTGCTGGCCGGTTACGCGATCATCGACAACGCCTCGTTCCCGATCGTCGGCGACCCGAAAACCGCTTACAACACGTATCTGGAACAGCTTGAGGCCGATGCCAAGGCCGCAGTGGACAAGGCGGTGGACCTGGGTGTGGTCGACCGCAACCGGATCGGTGTCACCGGTCACAGCCATGGGGGTCTGATGACCGCCAACCTGATCGCGCATACCGATCTGTTCAAGGCCGGCGTCGCCACCAGTGGTTCCTACAACAAGACGTTCACCCCGTTCGGTTTCCAGAATGAGCGCCGCTCGGTCTGGCAGGCGCAGGACGTGTACCTGAAGGCCTCGCCGTTCTTCTACGCCGACAAGATCAAGCTGCCGCTGCTGCTGGTCCACGGCGAGGATGATGCGAACCCGGGCACCGAGCCGTTCCAGTCGCGCAAGCTGTTCCAGGCGATCCGCGGCAATGGGGGCACCACGCGCCTGGTGATGCTGCCGCACGAACCGCATTGGTACACCGCGCTGGAATCGAATGAACAGCTGGTATCGGAAATGCTGACCTGGTTCGATACCTATGTGAAGAATGCGCCGCCGGCCAAGCGCTGAGGCGGGGCATCGGTAGCATCCGCCGTCCTTCGGCTGGGGTGCGCAACAGACCAACGGCCGCCCGTCATGGGCGGCCGTTCGTGCATGCGCGACCGGCCGCGGCCTTACACTGCCGGAAAGGCACAGGGACGTAAGCATGGAGATACCACCTTGGGGACCGGCGGTCAGCGGTGTCGTCGGCGGCATCATCGCAACGGGGTTGGTGGCGTATTGGGCGAGGCGATTGCAGACGCACGACCGTGGCTGGTCCCGGGCCGCGCTGCGGCGCCGTCACCGCACCACGATCCGGGTCGCCAACACTCTTTTCTTCGCGGGATTACTGGGGGGCGTGGCCCTGTACCCGCTGGGCGGATTTGCCAGCAATGATCACCGGCCCGCGTTCCTCGGCTTCGGGTTCGCCTCGCTGTTGCCCCTGCTGGCGCTGATCGTCATTCCGCTTCTGACCGGCCGAAACATACGGGAGGCGTTTGTCGCCTTCGCGGTTGGCCAGGGGGCACCGGTGTGGGCCACCTATCTGCCGCTGGCTGGCGGCCTCGTCTGTCTGGCCGTGGCGCTCGTGGGCTTTCTTCCCAGCGGCAGTTGAGATGCAGGCCCCAGGCCCGATGGGTGGACCTCGTCGGGCCCGGCAGGCAAAGTGCGCTTCAAGGGGATGACGGGTAGCGGGGAGCGAGGGATCGAATGCGGCAGACACAAACACAAACCACCGACAGGGCCACGCGGCGTGCTTGCAGCCGCTGGCTGTTTGTCCTGGCGGCGCTGGTGTGCGCCCCACTGTTGGCGGCTGCGCAGACCGTTCCAGCGTCCGTTGATTCCGCACCGCAGGATTCCGACCGTCCCCGCACCTGCCTGGTGCTCGGCGGTGGCGGTGCCCGCGGCGCGGCCCATATCGGTGTGCTCAAAGTGCTGGAGCGCGAGCGCGTGCCGATCGACTGCATCGTCGGCACCTCGATGGGCGCGGTGGTCGGCGGCCTGTATGCCTCCGGTTACACCGCCGATGAGATCGAGGCGGTGCTGGACCGGATCGACTGGGCCGAGGTGCTGCGCGACAAACCGCCACGCGATGAGCGCAGCATGCGCCGCAAGGAAGATGACCTGCGCCTGCTGGGCGGTGTCGAAGTCGGCCTGAGCAACGGCAAGATCGCGTTCCCGCAGGGCCTGATCCAGGGCCAGAAGCTGGAGATGCTGCTGCGCCGCCTGTTGCTGCCGACCTGGCAGGTGCGCGATTTCGACCAGCTGCCGATTCCGTTCCGGGCGATTGCCACGGACATCGTCAGCGGCGAGAAAGTCGTGTTCGCGCAGGGCGACCTGGCCTTGGCGATCCGCGCCAGCATGTCGGTGCCGGGCGTGTTCGCGCCGGTCCGTTACGAGGACCATCTGCTGGTCGATGGCGGCGTGGTCGACAACGTGCCGATCGACGAAGCGCGCCGGCTGGGCGCGCAGCGGCTGATCGTCTCGCGGGTCGGCTCGCCGCTGATGACCGAGGCGCAACTGGATTCGCCGCTGGCGATCAGCCACCAGATGGCCAGCGTGCTGATGCAGCGTGAAGTACTGGCGCAGCTGGCCACGCTGGGGCCGCAGGATCTGCTGATCACACCACCGCTGGGCGATATGGGCAGCCAGGATTTCAACCGCTCGCCGCAGGCGGTCGGCGTCGGTGAGCAGGCCGCGCAGGCCGAGGTGGCCTCCGTCCGGCGCTTCCAGGTGGACGACACCCGCTACGCCGCGTTCCAGCGCCAGCATCGGCCGCCGGCCTACGAGACGCCGATCGTGGCCTTCATCGATGTGCTGCGCGACAGGACCCGCACTGCCCGCTACATCGAGCAGCGCCTGCAGCCCGAAGTGGGCCAGCCGCTGGAACCGGACCGCGTCGAGCAGAAGGTCGCCACTGCGTACGGCGAAGGCCGCTACCAGCAGGTGCAGTGGCGGCTGGAGGAGCGCGACGGGCAGCAGGGCCTGGTGCTCGCACCGCAGGACAAACGCTGGGGCCCGGATTTCCTGCATTTCGCGCTGCGGCTGTCCGATGATTTCGATGGCAGCAGCAACTACCAGCTCATCACCGAGCTGACCCGCACCGGCCTCAGCGAGCAGGGCGCCGAGCTCAAACTGCGCGTCGGGCTGGGCGAAGTGGAAGAGGCGTTCGCCGAGTACTACCGGCCGTTCGGCAGTAGTGGCCGGCATGCGCTGTCGACCTATGCCAAGTACCGCGCCACTGATCTGGACCTGGCGCTGATGCGCGGGGGCGCACTCGCCGAGTTCCGTTACAGCCAGTGGCTGGGTGGACTGCGCTGGGCGTATTCGCCACATCCGGACTGGGAAATCGCGCTGTTCGGCGAGCGCGGCCGTGAGCGCCTGCGCCTGGACGTCGGCAACCCGACCGAGCTGGGCAATTACCGCGCGGACATGGGCAGCGTCGGCTGGCAGCTGCGCCACGATTCGATCGACAGCTCGGCCTTCCCCAGCCGCGGCCAGCGCCTGTCGCTCACGCGGCAGCACTATCTCGATGCACTGGGCACCGACAACTCGGCGGCGGTCACCCGGGTGCAGTGGGATGGCGCGTGGGCGCAGGGCCACAACCGCTGGCTGGGCGGCGTGCGCGCCACCTCGGCACACGGCGGCGATGATCTGCTGGCCACCTACGGCTTCCTGGGCGGGCTGGGCAATCTGTCCGGCTATCCAGAGGAGGCCATCTTCGCGCCGCAGACCGCGCTGGCACGGGTGGTGTATTACCGCCGCGTCGCGCATGCCGACTCCCTGCTGACGATTCCGCTGTACGTCGGCGGCAGCGTGGAGTGGGGCGGATTCTGGCAGCGCCGCGAGGACGTCAACATCGATGGCATGCAGACGGCGGGCAGCGTGTTCGTCGGTGCCGATACGTTCCTGGGGCCGGTGTTCCTGGGGTATGGGCGCGCGCAGGGGGGGCACGACTCGTTCTATTTGACCTTCGGCTCATTGCTGCGGACGTTGGATGGGTTCTGAGTTGGCACGTGCGATCCGTGCCCGCAGACCTTCCCGCGTTTTATCCTGTGCAGCCCATACCGTGATGTGATGCTGATGAAATCGATGTTCCTGTCATTGTTGCTGCTGCTGTTGGCCGGCCACGCGCATGCCGCTGATGCACCGTCGCTGCCCGCGGCCTGGACGGAGATCGGCATCACTGTCGGCATGCCCTACGCGCAGGCGAAGGTCGCGCTCATCAAGGCCGGCTGGGTTGCATCTGCGCCCGACAACGACGGCGACCCCGTCTTCGCCGCGCATCCCGAGGTGGATTGCGGGCAGGGCTGGGATGCGATCTGCTCGGCAGGATACGGCCGCGGGAACGAGACTTACGGTCTGGTGCTTGCACCTACCGACGATGGAAAGCTGCTGGTGCAGGGCGTTTTCTAACGGGGGCACAAGCTGTCCAAACGAACTGATGACGAAGGCGGAAATCCTGCCGTGGCGCGCAGCGTGACCGCTGGGATGCCCGGTCGGGCTGGGCCGCCTCAGTCCTCTTTCATCGCCAGTTCCGCGGCAAGCAGCGCCTGCGCCGCCTTGCTCAGCTCAGGCGAGGGCACCACCGGCGCACCGATGGCCTCCATCATCTGATCGGTGGAGACGAACCGGCGATGCCGGCGGTCGTAGATGCCGGTGATCAGCAGGGCCCGCGTGGCGACCTTTTCCTCGTCGCCGATCAGCACCCGCTGCTCCATGATGATGCGCGTGCCGACCCAGCCGGCCAGTCGCGTTTCCAGCACGAAGCGCTGGAACGGCCTGAGCTCGCGCCGGAACTGGATGCTGCCGCCACTGACGATCGGGGCCCACTTCGAGCGCCATGCCACCCGGCCCAGGCCCATGCGGAACACGAGATCGAGCCGGCCCAGGTCGAAGATCGTCCAATAGCGGCCGTTGGTCATGTGCAGGTTGCTGTCGATGTCGTTGGGCAGCACCCGGAAGTTCAAGCGCGACACCGCGAACGGCGCGCTCAGCTTCGGGCGGAATGGCGAGGACAGCAGCAGGAACAGGAGGCGGAACCAGAGATTCATGGGCAGGGGCGCTCATCTATAACAGGTGTCATAATGGAAATACGCTAATCTATGACACTCGTCTTAGCAAGGAGTCCGGCTCATGAGTGCACGTCATTCCGATGCGCCGCAGCGCGTCGTGGCTGCGGCCGCGGAAATGCTGGCCACCTACGGACTCAATGCCTCCAGCGTCCGTGAGGTCGCCAAGCGCGCGCAGGCGCCGTTCGGCTCCACCTACCACCACTTTCCCGGCGGCAAGCAGCAGGTCCTGGCCGAAGCCACGACATTGGCGGGCACCAAGGTGGATGCGCTGCTCGATACCTGCCTGCAGGGAGCGGCCCCCGACGGGCTGTCCTTGTTCCTGGCGGCGTGGCGCGAGCGCCTGATCCGCTCGGCGTTCCATGTCGGCTGCCCGGTCCTTGCGGCGGCGGTCGAAGAGCCGATCGACGATGCACCCGACGATGCACGGCGGGCCGCGGCCGAGGTATTCGCGCGCTGGGAAGCCCGTCTGACCGAAGCGTTGGGTCGCGGTGGCCGCTCGCCCGAGCAGGCCAACGGCATTGCCACCATGATCATCGCCAGCATCGAGGGCGCGGTGGCGATGAGCCGGGCCACGCGCGACATCGGCCCGTTCGATCGCGTCGCAGCGCAGCTTGTTTCCCTGGTCGCCGATCGCTGAGACTGTCGGCCTGCCGCCACCGGAGTGCCGCGCTTTGACCGCCTTGATCCGTTCCACCGTGTTCGCCGCGACGCTCGCCGCGTGCGTCCTGCATCCGAGTGCGCACGCGCAGGAATCGCCTGCGACCAATCCGCTGTATCGGGTGCCTGCCGACCAGGCGACGCCCGCGCAGATCACGGAGATGCAGCAGCGCCTGCTGGACTGGCCGCAGCTGCAGCGCTACCGCGGCGAGAACGCCGCATTGGCGGCGGTCGCGCCGGGGACGAAGCGCGTGGTGTTCTACGGGGACTCGATCACCGAAGGTTGGGGACCGACCGGCAGCGAGCGTTTCTTCCCGGGCAAGCCCTACGTCAACCGGGGAATTTCCGGGCAGACCACGGCGCAGATGCTGCTGCGCTTCCAGCAGGACGTCATCGCACTGAAGCCGGCGCTGGTCGTGATCCTCGCCGGCACCAACGATATCGCCGGCAACACCGGGCCCACCACGCAGGCGATGATCGAAGACAACCTGCATGCGATGGTGGAACTGGCGCAGGCGCATAACATCCGCATCGTGTTGGCCTCGGTGCTGCCGGTCAGCGATTACCCGTGGCAACCCGGCGTGCAGCCCGCGGGCAAAGTGACGGCGCTCAATCGGGCGTTGCGTGCTTACGCGGAGGAGCAGGGTCTGGTCTATCTGGATTACCACACGGCCATGACCAACAAAGACGGCGGCCTCGACCCGGAACTGGCTGCCGATGGCGTGCATCCCACGCCGGCCGGTTACGCGAAGATGGTGCCGTTGGCCGAAGCGGCGATTGCCCGGGCACAGGGGCGCTGAAGCAATCCCCGGGGTCGCGGCTTACCGTGCCGCCTGCTGCGCGAGCAGCTCGGACAGACCGAGCCACCCGATCTGCACGCCGATGCACAGAATCACGAATGCCAGCAGCCGCAGCACCACCTGGGTGCCGGTGCGACCCAGCAGTGACTGCAGCCGCCCGGCGTAGCGCATGCACAGGTAGATCAAGGCGCACAGTGCAAGCAATGCGCACGCGGCGGCTGCGATGTGCACGGCCTCCGGCCCCTGTGCCGGTGAGCTCGTGCCAACCGCGATGGCCACCGCGATGGATCCCGGCCCCACGGTAAGGGGCAGGGTGAAGGGATAGAACAGCAATGAGTCCAGCGAGGCCTCCGCATCGTCGCGGGCCTCCTGCTGGGCGGCGCCGGCCAGCGAGCCATGCTCGCCCTGCGCGGGTGCCTGCAGCAGGCGCCACCCGGTCACCGCGATCACCAGCCCGCCCGCCAGCCGCAGCACCGGGATCGAGATGCCGAAGAACGACAGCACATAGGCCCCGATGCCGATCGAGGCGGCAAGCATCACCAGGCTGTTGAAGGCCACCGCGCGGGCCACCCGGCTGCGCTGGGCGGTGGTGGCTTCAGGCACGATGCCGAGGACCATCAGCGCCGCGCCCGGCGGATTGGTCACCGGGAGCAGGCTGGTGAAGATCACCAGGAAGGTATGGCTGAAGTCGTTCCACATGGCCATGGGTGCTCGCAACACGCGGGGAGCCGCGCCCTACGATGCGACCACGGCGGTGAAGGCGGCTTGATCCTGGTCAAGGGGCTGAATGCGCCCGTCGCGCACGGCAAGGCGTCCCGGCTTGATCTAGGTCATGCGTCGGGGCGGCAGCGCTCGCTACCGTGGGGTGGCCTGTGACCGGCGCAGGTCCGAATGCTCCGAGCGAGACCCATGCACGAGCCAGCCTCTCCCCCACCTGCAGCGGACAAGCCGCCAACACATGCGGCCTCCCTGGACGAGGATATCTGCGTCCACATCTTCACCACCTCGGCCGCGATGCTGGGCGTGTGCATGACCGTGGTCGGCGTGCTGCACGTGGTCACGGTACTGCGCCAGGTCGACACCCTCGGCGATGACCTGCTCAGCATCAACTCGCTGATCTACCTGGCCGCGTGCCTGAGCGCCTATTGGGCGCTGCGTACGCGGCGACGCAGGCGCAACCAGTTCCTGGAGGGGATGGCCGACTGGCTGTTCCTGACCGGCCTGGTGGTCAGCACCATTGCCACCGGTTTCATCACCTGGGCCATCGCCGGCACCTGACGCGCCGTTCCCTTCTTCTCTCCAGCAGGTATCGCCATGGCTCTGTCCCGCACCGCAGCGATCACCCCGCGCAGCCGGCAGCGGCGCCGACTGCTCGATGCCTGTCTCGTTGCCCTGACCGGCATGCTGCTGTGGGTTGGCGCGACGATGGCGCAGGCACCGCCGGACAGCGCGGACCCGGGCGCAGCGCTGCAGGCCCCCACGGAAATCCGCTACGGGGCCGATGGCATCAGCGCGGGCACGCTGCGCGCGGCGATGTCGGCGGTATCCGTGGGTGGGCAGCCATATCGCGCGCTGGTCTTCAACGGCAACTACGACGCCCCGGTGATCCGCACGCGACCCGGTGGCACGGTGGCGATCACACTGGACAACCAGATGGACGAGAAGACCAATCTCCACTTCCATGGGATGACGGTCACGCCGCTGGACTCGGGTGACAGCATCTTCCGCGAGGTTGGCCCGCACGAGAAAGGGCTGTACCGTTTCAAGCTGCCCCCCGATCACAGCCCGGGCGCCTATTGGTACCACAGCCATTTCCACGGCGGCGCGCAGCGCCAGGTGGAGTCGGGCATCGCCGGGCCTATCCTGGTCGACGGCATCCTCGATCCGTTCCCGGAACTGAAGGGCATCCAGGAGCGCGTTCTGGTCCTGCGCAATTTCCAGAAGACTCGTACCGGCAGGCTGGCCAGCGAGATCGTGACCAGCGCGCCATCGATCCGGACAGTCAACGGGCAGGGCGATCCAGTGATCGCCATCCAGCCCGGCGAAACCCAGCTGTGGCACCTGCTCAACATCTCCGCCAACCAGTACTTCCGCATCCGCATCAACGGACAGAACGTGCAGATCCTGTCGCGCGACGGCAATACGGTGAACAAGCGGGTGATGACCGATGAACTGCTGATCGGGCCGTCCGCGCGTTTCAGCATTCTGGTGGTCGGCCCGTCCGCGGGCGATCACCCGGTCGAGCTGGCCGCCGGCAATACGGGTGCGGCAGGTGACCAGTACAAGGGCGCGCGCATCGCGACCCTGCGTGCCGGCGGAGCAGCTGTGGCCACCCGGGCGATCACCAGCGCATATCCGGTATTGGAAGATCTGAGCAACGTGCGTGTGGCCAATGTCCGCCAGTTCGCCTTCCAGGATTCGGCGACTGACGGCGACGCCTTCCTGATCAATGGCGAGCGCTTCGATCCACGCCGGGTGAACACCACCGTCAAACTCGGCGATGTCGAGGAGTGGCGCCTGTACAACCCGTCCCAGGAGCTGCATCAGTTCCATATCCACCAGACCGATTTCCAGGTGGTGGCGATCAACGACAAGCCCGTCCCGTTCAGTGGGTACCGCGATACGGTGTTCATCCCGACCCGCGGTTCGATCACGTTGCGCATTCCGTTCCGTGATCCGGTGATGCTGGGCAAGTTCGTCTACCACTGCCACATCCTCGAGCACGAGGACGGCGGAATGATGCAGGTGATCCAGGTGGTACGCCCGGAGGACTACGCGCAGGCGGTCAAGCTGGCGCCGCTTGGTGGCATCTACGGCGACAACCAGACCTGCAGCTATCTCAGGAACACCGGGCGCGACTTCGCGCTGCCGGCCAACGTGCAGCTGCCTGCGGAGGTGCCGTGATGCGCATCGTGTGCAGATCCCCTCTGTGTGCCGGGCTTGTTGCCGGGCTGGGCCTGCTGGCCAGCGCGGGCGCGCATGCCGACAAGGGCTATTACCCGAACCTGGGCATGGATTACAACGTGGTGATGCAGTACGACGTCAGCCGCACGGAAGGCAGTGGTGTGACCTCCCCGCGCAACACCACGGATTTCTATCCGGACATCCAGAGCAGCTTCTACATCCGCTTCAGCCCCAATGACCAGCTGCGGCTGTCCACCGAGTTCAACCCGGTCAATCCGCCAGCCGCCGGTGAAAAGCGCACTTTCGGTGATCTCGGGCTGGTGGTGAACGAACTCAACTACTACAAGCTGACCCAGCACACCCAGCTGCAGATCGGCAAACTGCAGGTGCCGTTCGGGCGTGCGATGGACGCTGCGCCCGGCCTGTATACCAATGATTTCGTCGCCGCCTACGACCTTGGCGGGATGCTGGGCGCCACGTACGCCTACCGCTGGTTCGGCCAGAAAGTCGGGATGATCGAAGGGGGGCTCAACCTGTACACCGCTGACACCACCGAGCTGAGCCGGCCTTTCCTGCGCAGCGGTGCGCGGGCGCAGCGCTCGGACGGCGGGCCGGCCAACACCGGCAAGCTCGATTCCTATGCGGTCACCGTGAACTGGGATGCGATTCCGGCGCTGCCGTTCCTGGAGATGCAGGCCGGCTACATGCGCAACCGCGCCGGCGTCGGGCAGCCCGACAGTGGGCCGGCCGATGACGAAGTGATCCGCATTGTGTCCGCGCGCTACATCTGGGCGCCCGATTCCAGCGCGGACCTGGATACCACGTTGCGGTTCCGCTATTTCGATATCGTGCCGCTGGTCGAGTACGCGGATGTGCAGAATGAGAATGCGATCGCCGGCAATGACACGCGCTATCTGACGACCTCGGTCACCGTCGACTACGGGCGCTGGGTCTTCGGGGCGACACGTACCGACAAGCGCCGCCCGTGGGCGGCCGGTGCGGGCCGGCATGACTATCTCAATGAAGTGAGCTGCGGCTATCGCGTGACTGGCCAACTCAGTATCGGGGTCTCCATCGGCAGCCAGGCAGTGGGTGGGCAGCAGGCCAACCTGGTCGGCATGGCGCTCTCCTACAACGGGGCGCACTGAGATGGGGCGCACTCTGTGGACACTGGCGTGGGTGGGGATCGCGTTTCTGGCGCTACCGGCGTGGTCAGCCTCGCCAGCCAACCCGATCGGCGGTGGTTTCACGCTGGTCGACCAGGACGGGAAGGTAGTCACCGATCGCAGTTTCCATGGCAGGCCGGTGCTGCTGTACTTCGGCTTCACGGCCTGCCCGGATGTCTGCCCGACCGACCTCGCACGGCTGGTGCGCATTGCGCAGCGGGTGCGCGCACTCGGTGGGCCCCCGCTGAAAACGATCTTCGTCAGCGTCGATCCCGCACGCGACACGCCGTCGAAAATGAAGGCCTATGTATCGCTGTTCGGTCCCGATGTGATCGGGCTGACCGGTACCCCTGCGCAGATCGCGACGGTCACCGATCGCTATCACGTGTATTACCAGAAGGTGCCCTACGGCAAGCAGGGCCAGTACATGATGGATCACTCGACGTTCGTGTTCCTGCTTGATCGCGAGGGCCGCTATGTCGACCATTTCGGGCGCACCGCCGACGAAGCCGCGGTGGCAGGCGATATCGCCGCCGGGCTGGGCGGGACGTCGCCTCGAGCGCACGCGGCCCGGCAGCGATGATCAGGGGCGGCCGCGGTCGTTGGCCGAATTCGCCGCCATCCGCAATTCCTGATCCGCCTGGATCAACAGCTGGCGTGCACGCTCTGCATGGCCGCCGAGGCGCGAATTGTTGTCCTGCTGTGCCACGCCGATCAGTTGGTAGGCCTGCACGATGTGTTCCTGTGCGGTGCGGAGGTTGCCATGGCGCTCGCCGATGTTGACGGTGGGCGCCTGCGCCAGGGCGAGCCCGGCGAGGCCAAGGGCGCCGACCAGAGCAAGGGGGGCAAGAAGGGAATGAGGCTTCATGGGATCGACTCCGGAAAGGACAGGACGTCCGGACCGTACCCCGCTGCGCCCGGTAGGGGACACGTTACGACCGCCTGGGAACGGTCAGCTTGATGTGGGTCAAGCGCGCAGCGCTTCGCCGGATTTCCTCGACGGCGGGACTGAACGCTTCAGCCTGGCGCGCGCCCGGAGAGGGCTCGACGGCATAAACCAGTAGAAATACTGGTCGTTCGGATATTGCACAACGCCGCGGCTCAAAACAGTATGAATCCGCCACCGGCAAGGGCAGCAGTATCAGTGCGGATGGGGTGTGTCAGTCACAGGGGGAAAGGCGGCAGGTGCAGTACCTGCCAGACGCGCCCGCGCACCGGGTGACGCAGCATCGCAGGAGGCCCACGATCATGCGCATCCTCTCTGGCACGCCGTCGGCGCTGCGCTGCGCATGCTGTTCCTGCCCGCTGGGTCCGGGGTGCTTTCCGGGATCCGCCGATGCGGCCCATCTGCAGGAGTTGGAGAGGCTGGTCGAGCACACGATGCCCGTGCATGCCGGCCATCTGTTGTTCCGGCAAGGTGATCGGTTCCAGTACCTCACGGCGATCCGCTTGGGCACGGTCAAGACCTATGCAGTGGATCGCGAAGGCCGCGAGCAGACCCTCGGCTTCCACATGCCGGGTGATTTCCTCGGCCTCAGTGCCATCGATGAAGAGCGCTACCCCTGCAATGCGGTGGCGCTGGATACCGTGAGCCTGTGCCGGCTGCCGTTCCACGAGATCGCGGAACTGGCCACGAGAATGCCGATGCTGCAGGCCACGTTGTTCCGGTTGATGAGTCGCGACATCGCCCGCGCCACCCAGCTGGCGTGCAACAGCATGGCCGACGAGCGGCTGGCCGCGTTCCTGATCGACATGGCCGACCGCATGGCGGCGCGGGGCTATGCTGCGAACCGGTGGCAGCTCACGATGTCGCGGATGGATATCGCCAGCTACCTGCGGCTCGCACCGGAAACCCTGAGCCGGTTGTTGCGCCGCTTCCAGGCGGAAGGGCTGGTGACTGTAGAGGGGCGCGATGTCGAAGTGCGAGGCCGCGACCGCCTGCAGGCAATGGCGGCCGCCTACCCGATGCGGCGGAGCGCTGCAGCCGGCGTGCAGGTCCGCAACCAGGCGGCCTAGCGCGGCATGCCGTAGCGGGCCGCGGCGCTCAGTCAAAGCGCCAGCGCACCCCGGCATACACACCGCGCCCATCACCCGGCGTCGATCGCGCGACATCCTTGCCCGCATCGTCGTAGCCCGGGGTCACCGTGGCGGCATAGTGGCGGTCGCTCAGGTTGCGCAGTTCCGCCCAGGCCTGCCAGCGGCCACCGGGGGCGTCGTAGCCGATGCGGGTGCCGAAGATCACGTGGCTGTCGGCGGCCATGCTGTTGGCATAGTCGACGAACATTTTCGACGCGTACTCGGTGTTCAGCCCGGCGTAGAAGCCGGCCGGGTGATCGTAGCGCAGCTCGGCCTGATAGTAGTGGCGCGGCAGGCCGGGCAGGCGGTTACTACCGAAGCGTGCATCATCGCGGTAGCGGAAGTCGCTGAAGGTGTAGGCCTGGCGCAATGACATTCGCCCGCCGACGCCCTGCCACAGCGCACTGTCCAGGCCGGCTTCGATGCCGCGGTGCACGGTCGGGCTGGCGTTGGATTCGGCGATGAACAGGTTCGGCACCGGCTGCACTTCCACGGTGAGCAGTTCGTGGTTGAGGCGCGCGTAGTAGCCCGTCAGCTCCCAGCGGCCGAGTGCGCTGTCGCCGCGCGCACCGAGTTCCAGCGTAGTCGCGGTCTGGTTGTCCAGGTTCACCGGCGCACGCTGGCGGCCGGTGGAGGCGCCATTGCCGGCGGCGAAGTACTGGTTCGATCCCCAGATCATCGACCACGGGTGGGCCGGTTCCACCGAGCGGCTGAGGTTGCCGAACCATTGCGTCTGCGGCGTCTGCTGCCAGGTGAAGCCCAGCCGCGGCGCGTAGTCCCACTGGCGCTCGGATAGTTTCTCCGGCGTCGCCGGCCAGGTGACCTGCACATCGCGGCGGGTGTGGATCAACGCCAGCCCGGTCTGCAGGCGCAGCGTGTCGCTCAGCGCCAGATCATTGCCGACGTGCAGCACGCTGTCGGTGCCGTAATGCTCAAAGTCGCGGGTGTGCGTGCCGGCCGCGTACCCGTTGCTGGCGAAGCGCAGGGTCTCGCGCACGTTGGCATCCAGATCGTGGGTGACGCGCAGGCCGATCGTGGTCACGCTGTCATGCCCGAACAGCGCGTGCCGGCGGCGGTAGTCGAGCGTGCCGTTGAGGTTGGCGTAGTCCAGCTGCTGGCGGTACAGGCTCTCGTTCAAGTCCATCGGGTACGTGTGATAGACGAGGCCGGCCTGCAGCGACGAATCGTCATCGATGGTGTAGGTCGTGGTGTTGCCGATCCAGGTGCTGCCCGGCTGCGGGCGGCGCGCGTCGATCGCCAGGTTGGCTGGATTCGCCGCGCGTGGATCGTTGCGGATCTGCGCGCGGGTCAGGCGCCCCGGGGTTTCGTGATCGGTTTCGCGGTAGCGCAGGAAGAAGCGCGTTTCGAGATCCGGGGTGAGCTGCCAGCCGAGGTTGGCCACCGCACCTTTGCCCTTGCCGGCCGCGTGCTGCTGATAGCCGTCGTACTCGGTATCGGTGTAGGCCAGGAAATAGTCGACAGCGTCGTGCACGCCGCCGACGCTGATGCCGCGCTTCTGGTAACCGCGTGCGCCGGCTTCGTAGTGCAGCTCCAGCCCGGGTGTATCGCGGCCGCTGCGGGTGATGTAGTTGATCGCACCGCCCAGCGCCAGGGCGCCGCGCTCGAACCCGTTGGCACCGCGCAGGACCTCGACGCGGCTCAGCCACAGCGGCTCCAGCAGCTCGTACGGCGTGCCGCCGGGGCCGGTCAGCGGCAGGCCATCCAGCGAGACCGACAGGCCGGAGGCATGCGCACCCGGCGCGCGGTTGAGGCCCGAGCCGCGGACGGAAACCTTGACGCCTTCATTGCCGGCGCTCTGCGCGCTGATGCCGGGCTGATAGGCCAGCACATCGGCGGTACCGGCGACGCGGCCCTGGCCGACCTGGGTCATATCGACGACGTTGCCTGCGCCGGGCACCCGGTCGAGGGCGCGGCGCGCAGCCTCGGTTGCATCGGCGGCGGTGACGTTTACCGCGTCCAGGGTGACGGCCTGGCCAGCGGGGGCGGCGCGGGCGGTGTCGGTGGCGGCAAAGCTGGCCAGCAGGGCGGCGGCGAGCAGGGACAGGGCAGGGGCGGTGGAGCGATTCGGGAGGACAGTCATTCGTGCGCGCTATCAGTGTCGACAGGGCGCGTGTTGGCGCGACACCCTGTCAACTTCATGTGGGGCGCGCAAGTTAACAGGATGTGGGGGTGTTCGTCACCCTTGTGGGGCGTATGGGTGACGAACGCCGACGGCGGGATGTCCGTAGTGCCGGCCGCGGGCCGGC
>NZ_JBEUMH010000019.1:0-53710 GCF_041080745.1 Stenotrophomonas sp. JAG2
TGGCCTGGGCCAGCATGGCCGTACCGGCCTGCTGCAGGATCTGGGTGCGGGTCAGCTCTGCGGTTTCCTTGGCGAAGTCGGTATCGCGGATGCGGCTGCGCGACGCCGACAGGTTCTCCGTGGAGGTCTGCAGGTTGGCCACAACCGAGGTGAAGCGGTTCTGGATGGCACCGAGGTCGGCGCGGGTGTTGTTGATCGAACCCAGCGCCTTGTCGACGATTTCCAGCGCCTGCTGTGCGCCCAGCACCGAGCTGACATCCAGCTTCTGTGCATTGGCATCGGTGGCGGTGCCGGCGGTGTACGCGCTGGTGGCCGCAGCGGTGCTCCAGTCGGTGGTCGCCGCCTGGTAATTGCTGCGGGTCAGTGCGATGTCTGCGGCAACGACAGCCTTGCCTTCCTTGACCGACGACAGCTTCAGCGTGCCGTCGGTGTTGGCTTCGGCGTAGATGCCGGCTTCGCCGATCTTGCCGTTGATCGCGGTGGCGATCGCCTTGGCGGCGTCACCGACGGTGGCGCCATTCTTGACCTCGACCGTGCCGATATCCACGCCCATCACCTTGCCGCCGAAGCGCACGTCGGTGGCGACCGCGGCAACGGCAGCCGTGGCGCCGGTGGCGAAGGTGCTGGTGCCCAGGGACTCGACGCGGGCATCCACGACCTTGTCGATGGCGATCGCCTGGCCGGCGTTCGCGCCGACCTGGAACAGCTGGCTGGAGAACGAACCGTCCAGCAGCTTGGTGCCGTTGAAGTCGGACTGCTTGGCGACGCGGTCGATTTCGCTGACCAGCTGGGTCACTTCCGCCTGCAGGGCCTTGCGGTCGCTGGCCGAGTTGGTGGCGTTGGACGCCTGCACGGCCAGTTCACGGACGCGCTGCAGGTTGTTGCCGATTTCGGTCAGCGAACCTTCGGCGACCTGGGCCAGCGAGATGCCGTCGTTGGCATTGCGGATGGCCACGTCGGTGCCGCGGATCTGGGTGCCGAAGCGCTCGGAGATCGCCAGGCCAGCCGCGTCGTCCTTGGCGCTGTTGATGCGCGAGCCGGACGACAGGCGCTGGATGGTGGTGGCCAACGAACTGCCGGAGGTGCTCAGGTTGCGCTGAGCATTCAACGACATCGTGTTGGTGTTGATGACTTGTGCCATGGGAGTTCCTTCAGGCGTGGGTGGAACACGGGACGTCGGGGTCGACGCCGGTCAGACCGGCGCCGACGCGGCAGGCGTGGATCAGCGCAGCAGGCTGAGCACGTTCTGCGGCACCTGGTTGGCCTGGGCCAGCATGGCCGTACCGGCCTGCTGCAGGATCTGGGTGCGGGTCAGTTCTGCGGTTTCCTTGGCGAAATCGGTATCGCGGATGCGGCTGCGCGATGCGGACAGGTTCTCCGTGGAGGTCTGCAGGTTGGCCACGACCGACGTGAAGCGGTTCTGGATGGCACCAAGGTCGGCACGGGTGTTGTTGATCGAGCCCAGCGCCTTGTCGACGATCTCCAGTGCCTGCTGCGCGCCCTTGACGGTGCTGACATCCAGGTCGCTGGCGAACTTGTTGGCCGGTGCGGCGGTCGCCAGGGTGGCGACAAACGTCGGCGCCGTGGCGCCGCCGGTCCAGGTGCCCGGAGTCGCGGTGATGGCCTTGAAGGTGCCGTCGGTGTTGACGCTGTCCTTGACCGAGGTCAGGGTTACTGCGGTGCCTGCACCGTTGACCTCTGCGAATACGCCCGTTTCACCGATCTTTGCATTGATCGCGCTGACCACGGCTTCACGCGAGGCTTTGCCGGTGGCCGCAAGATCGGCACCCTGCTTGACGTCGATGTCAGCGATGTCGACCCCATTGATCTTCATGCCCGTGATCTTGAAGTCCGCATTGGCAGTCGGATTTGCCAGCGCCAGCGAGTTGCTGTCGAACTTTGCGCCGCCCAGCGCGTTGGCCTTGGCATCCACCACCTTGTCGATGGCGATGGCCTGGCCGGCGTTGGCACCGACCTGGAACAGCTGGCTGGAGAACGAACCGTCCAGCAGCTTGGTGCCGTTGAAGTCGGACTGCTTGGCGACGCGGTCGATTTCGCTGACCAGCTGGGTCACTTCCGCCTGCAGGGCCTTGCGGTCGCTGGCCGAGTTGGTGGCGTTGGACGCCTGCACGGCCAGTTCACGGACGCGCTGCAGGTTGTTGCCGATTTCGGTCAGCGAACCTTCGGCGACCTGGGCCAGCGAGATGCCGTCGTTGGCATTGCGGATGGCCACGTCGGTGCCGCGGATCTGGGTGCCGAAGCGCTCGGAGATCGCCAGGCCAGCCGCGTCGTCCTTGGCGCTGTTGATGCGCGAACCGGACGACAGGCGCTGGATGGTGGTGGCCAGCGAGCTGCCGGAGGTGCTCAGGTTGCGCTGAGCATTCAGCGACATCGTGTTGGTGTTGATGACTTGTGCCATGGGGTTTCCTTCAGGCGTACGTGGAGCGTGTTGCGGTGGAAGCGGCGCCGGTTGCCCGGCGCCTTCGGATCAAACGGGATCAGCGCAGCAGGCTGAGCACGTTCTGCGGCACCTGGTTGGCCTGGGCCAGCATGGCCGTACCGGCCTGCTGCAGGATCTGGGTGCGGGTCAGCTCTGCGGTTTCCTTGGCGAAGTCGGTGTCGCGGATGCGGCTGCGCGAAGCGGACAGGTTTTCCGAGGAGGTCTGCAGATTGGCGACGACGGAGGTGAAGCGGTTCTGGATGGCGCCGAGGTCGGCGCGCACGCTGTTGACCGATTCCAGTGCCTTGTCGACGATTTCCAGGGCCTTCTGTGCGCCGACGTAGGACGAGACGTCCAGGTCCTGCACGAAGCTGGAGGTCGCGGTGGCGGCAACCGAGCTGGGCGCGGCGGCGGTGGAATCGGCCAGGCCGAGCTGGGCGGCGCCGTCGATGACCAGGTCGCGGTCGGCCTGGACCGAGGTCAGCTTCAGGCGGTGGGTGTCCGGGGTGCCGGCGGTGGTGACCACTTCGGCATAGACACCGGCTTCGCCGATCTTGCTGTTGATCTGGGCGGCGGCGGAGGCGGCAAAATCGGCGGTGGTCTTGCCGGTAATGGTGCCGATGGCCGCGCCGTTGATGGTGACGCCGGCCAGGTCGGTGATGGTGCCGACGTCGGCGGTGCTGTCGACCGGTGCGGCAAACTTGGCGTTGCCCAGCGAGCTGGCCTTGGCATCGACGACATTGTTGATGGCGATGGCCTGGCCGGCATTGGCGCCGACCTGGAACAGTTGGCTGGTGAAGCTGCCATCCAGCAGCTTGGTGCCGTTGAAGTCGGACTGCTTGGCGACGCGGTCGATTTCGCTGACCAGCTGGGTGACTTCGGCCTGCAGGGCCTTGCGGTCGCTGGCGGAGTTGGTCGCGTTGGACGCCTGCACGGCCAGTTCGCGGACGCGCTGCAGGTTGTTGCCGATTTCGCTCAGGGAGCCTTCAGCGACCTGAGCCAGCGAGATGCCGTCGTTGGCATTGCGGATCGCGACATCGGTGCCGCGGATCTGGGTGCCGAAGCGCTCGCTGATGGCCAGGCCGGCGGCGTCGTCTTTCGCGCTGTTGATGCGCAGGCCCGACGACAGGCGCTGGATGGTGGTAGCGAGCGAGTTGCCGCTGGTGCTCAGGTTGCGCTGAGCGTTGAGCGACATCGTATTGGTGTTGATTACCTGTGCCATGGGTCGTCTCCCTTAATGGAATCCCGGTGCTGAATGGAACGAAGCGCCGCCGTTTTTTTGTTTTTGGCTGTGTGCTTCGCTGTTGCCAAATCAATAACGGCGCTTTGTCAACAACCTTTAGGCGGAGATTCACGCGGATTTGCAGGGGAGCGGGAGGCGCCTGGCTTTCAAGGGTCGCAGCGGGGCCGGGCGGGGCGTTCGGCCGCCGCAGGTCTGGAAATGCCGGGCAGGTCTCCCGCGGAGACCGGTGCCAAGGGCGTTCCGGCAGTGCCACGGGACGCCGGGCAGGCGGCGCGCCCGCCCCAGAACGCAAAAAGGCCGCGATGCTCAAAGCATCGCGGCCTTCAGGCCAAACCAGGTTGTAGGAGCGATCAGCGGATCGTGTTGAACAGCGACATCGACTGCATCTGCGAGAACAGGGTCTGCGCCGCCTGCAGGGCGGTCTTCTCCAGCTGGTACTGGCTCAGTGCGTCCGCGTAATCCAGGTCGCGCATCTGCGAGAGCGTGGTCTTGAGCGTGACGACGTTCGATTCGCGCATGTCGGACGCGTTGTCCAGCGCCTTGAGCTGGGCACCGCCGGCGGCGCGCGAGTCGATCATGCGCTCCGAGGCACGGGCCACGTCGCGCAGGCCGCTCTGCAGCAGGTTCTGCTGGGCCGCCTGCTGGGCGGGGGTGCCGGTATCCATCTTCAGTGCGCCGATCAGTGAATCCAGCGTGCCGAAGATGTCGCGGCTGGCGGCCGGACTGACCTCGAAGGTGTCGCCCGCCGCCGGCGCACCGTCGATATGCAGGCGCACGCCGTTGACCACCACGTCGTCGCCGGCCTTCAGGGTGCCGCTGGACACCACGTTGCCGCCCGCATCGAGCAGGTCGTAGGCATCGGCGGCGGTGAAGCGCACGCTGAAACCCTCGCCGTTCCAGCTGCCATCGCTGTCGCGGGTGACGTTGGTCAGCACGCCGCTGCCGGTGTTGCCAGTGCCGGCCTTGCCGTCCACATGCCCGTCGCCGGTGACGATGCGCATGAAGATCTCGCTGCCGGGCAGGGCATCCTGCACGTAGGTGTCCGGACCGACTTCGACCTGGCGCTGGTTCTGGTCGCCGTTGTAGACGACGCGACCATCGACCTGGCTGAACGGCGGGCTGCCATCATCCGTACCACCGAACAGATAGCGGCCGGTGCCGTCGGTACTGTTGGCCACCGCGAGAAGATTGCCGCGGATCGCCTCGATTTCCGTGACCAGGGACTGCTTGTCGGCCGCAGCCAGGCCGGGGTTGTTGGCGTAGATGGTCAGCTCGGTGATGCGGCCCATCATGTCGCCGACCTGGGCCAGCGCGTTTTCCTGCAGGCCGAGCCGGTTCTGCACGTTGCCGGCATTGAGCTGCATGCGGTCCAGCGAGGCCAGGGTGCGGTCCAGCCCCACTGCGCTGCCGGCCGAGACCGGATCGTCCTTGGCCGACACGATCTTGCTGCCGGTGGCGATCTGGCGCTCGAGGTGGCTCATCTTCGCCTGCGAGGCAAGCATCAGGGACACCGACTGATTGAACATCATGCCGGTGGAAATGCGGTTGTTCATCGCGAGACGGCTCCGAGGATGGTCTGGAACATGTTGTCGGCGGTGGAGATCAGCTGCGAGGCGGCCTGGTAGGCCTGCTGCAGGCGGAGCATGTCCGAGGCCTCTTCATCCAGGTTCACGCCGGAGATCGAGTCGCGTGCGGCCTGGGCCTGGTCGGTGATCACCTGCTGTGCCTGCAGGGAATACTCCGCGGAACGGGCGGCCGCACCGACCTGGGTGGTCAGGCCGCCCAGCGCGCCACTGAGCGTGACCGTGCCGTCATTGAAAGTCTTGGCCTGCTCGACCTTGGCCAGCAGCAGGGCGTTGCTGTTGTCCGAGGAGCCGGCCGGGGTCGGCCCGATGTTGAAGGTGTCGCCCAGCTTGGGCGCGCCATCCAGGACGAAGCTCCAGCCGTTCGCGGTGATGGTCTGGCCGGCGGTGTAGGTGTTCGGGCCGACCCCGTTGATGGTGTATTCGGTGGCACTGGTGAACACGATCGCCGCCGGAGTGCGCAGCGCGGCGTTGTCGGGATCGGTCACCTTGACGCCGGTCAGCTTGCCGCTGCCGGTGTTGGCCATCGCGGCGGTGCCCTTGATCGGGGCGGCCGCGGCGATGCGGGAGGTGTCGGTGATCGCCACTTCCATGCTGCCGGCCACGCCTGCGGTGGGCTGCAGCAGGAAGCGGTCATCCTTGGCCGGCGTGCCGCTCATGACCAGCGAGACGCCATTGAGGACCAGCGGGTCTGCCGCGGTGCCGCTGCCGGTCATCGGAATGCTGGCGCCGGTGTCGGCGCGGGTGGCCTGCCACTGGGTGCCATCGAACTTCATCACGATGTTCTGGCCGTCCAGCTTGGACAGATCACCGAAGCTGGCGCTCATGCTGGCCGTGCCGGTGTTGGCGCTGTTGGCGGTGATGCGCGGGTTGCCGATGGTGAAGAAGTCACCGCCCATGTTGCCGTACAGATCCGCGCCCTGGCGGTGGACATCGTTGAAGCTGCTGGCCATGCCGATCGCCAGCTTGCCCAGCTCGGCCTGGGCCGGGGTCAGCACCGTGTCGCGGAACTCCAGCAGGCCGCCGATCTGGCCGCCGAGCGTCTTGCCCTCGATGGTGATCTTCTGGCCCTGGCTTTCCAGCGCCAGCTGCAGCCGCTCGGGCTGGTAGGGGTCGGTGACGGTGGTGACCTTGGAGGCCGTCGTGCCGACCACCAGCGCCTGGCCACCGGCGGTGTAGACGTTCATCAGCCCGCCGTCCTGCATCACCGCGGTGCCGCCGGTGTAGCCGACGAGATTGGCGATCAGCTGGTCGCGGCGGTCGAGCAGGTCCGGTGCGGCGGTCGCCGCATTGCCCCCGATCGCGCCGTTGAGCTGGGCGATTTCCTGGGCCAGCCGGTTGATCTCGGTGGCACCGGCGATCAGGCCGTTGTTGACCTCGCCGTTGAGGTTGTTGAGCTGGGTATTGAGCTGCTGGAAGCGGTTGGCCAGGGTCTTGCCGCTGTCCAGCATGTTCTGCCGGTCGGCGCTGCCGGAGGCATTGGAGGAGAGCCCGCTGACCGAATCGAAGAAGTTCGACCAGACCCCGGCGACGTTGGTGGCTTTGTCCGAGAACATCGCATCGACACGGTCGGCCATGGTGGAGAGCTGCTTCAGGCGCGCGAGTTCGCCGCTGCCATCGAGCAGCCGCGAGATCGCCAGCTGATCGGCGACGCGGCGGACATCGGTGATGCGGGTGCCATTGCCCACGTCGCCGTACCCGTAGTTCTGCGGGTCGGCCGTGGCGAAGTCCACCTTCTGCCGGCTGTAGCCCGGCGTTTTGATGTTGGCGACGTTATGGCTGGTGGTCGCCAGCGCCCGCTGGAAGGCGAGCAGGGCGCTGGTGCCGGTGGAGAGTACGCTGGACATGGATTACCTCAACGACGGATGACACCCAGCCCGGTCGGACTGGCGGTGCTGGCAAAAGTGCGGCCCAGGCGCTGGCCGGCATCGCTCACCGCCGCGACGGCGCGCTCGATGGTCGGGCCGCCGGCGATCGCGGCGATCTTGGCTGCGTAGGTCGGGTCGGTGGCATAGCCGGCGCGCTGCAACCCTTGGGCGAAGCTGCGCACGTCGCTGCCGGCCTGCAGGGCGTTCTGGTAGCGCGGGCTGGTTTTCAGCAGGCGCACGTAGTCGGCGAAGCTCTCACCCACCGAGTTGTAGGCGCGGAAACTTGCGGTTTCGTTGCGGCGCACGCCGTTGACGTACTCGTGGGTGCCGCTGGTGGCGCGCTCGCCCTGCCAGCCATTGGCCTTGATCCCGAACAGGTTGTGCGAACTGTCGCCACCACTGCGGCGGACCAGCTTGCGGCCCCAGCCGGTTTCCAGTGCGGCCTGGGCGACCAGCGCCTTGGCATCCACGCCCAGTTCGCGCGCGGCCTGCTGGGCGTGACCCCAGATGCTGGCGACGAAGCCGGCCGGGGTGTGCGGACCGAGTTCAGCGGCCGCGGTGGAGGCGGCCAGGCTGTCGACCGCACTGGGGCCGGCCGTCGCGGTGCGGTTGACGCCGCTCCAGCGGTCATCGGCCATCGCCCAGTCGGCCGCGGCCGGATCGGTTTCCGCGACCGCCGCGTACGGATCATTGCGGCCGATGGCCTCATGCATCTGGCTGCTTTCCCGGCCGGCAATCAGGTCCAGGGCGCGTTCCATCGGCTGCAGCACGGCGGAAGGCTCACCGCCACCCAGTTGCTGCAGCAGATCGACCTCGCGCGGCACCGACGGCGCGGCGCTGGCCGGCAGCGGCATGGCCGCGGCGGGTGCATTGAGGCGGTAGGCGCGCAGGGCGGCGGCCGGGTTGAGCGTGGTGTCGACCGGCTTGGCCGCGTCGCCTTCGGCGCCGCCCAACTGGCGCGCGATCATGCTCGACAGGCCGAGGCCACGGCCGCGGGTCATCGCGTCGGCGATCTTCTGGTCGTACATCTCGCGGAACATGGTGTTTTCGCCGGGGAACAGCGAATCGCCGAAGCTCGCCTCGCGCATGCTCTTGATCAGCATCTGCGCGAACTGGCCCTCCAGCTGGCGGGCGACCTTGTCGACCTTGGCCGGGCTGTTGGGCTGGGCGGGATTGAGTTCCAGGGCCGGTTGGATGCGCATGTCAGATCACCTCGAGTTCGGCGCTGAGCGCGCCGGCCTGCTTGAGGGCTTCCAGGATGGCGATCAGATCGCCCGGGGCGGCGCCCACGGCATTCACCGCGTGCACGATTTCATCCAGCGTGGTGCCGCCGTTGAACTTGAACATGCGGCTGCCATCGTTGGTCGCGGTGATGGTCGACTGTGGCGTGACCGCCGTCTGGCCGCCGCTGAACGCTCCCGGCTGGCTGACGTTGAGGTTCTCGTTGATGGTCACCGTCAGCGAGCCATGCGAGATCGCGGCCGCGCCGACGCGCACCTGCGAACCGATGACCACCGTGCCGGTCCGCGAATTGACCACCACCTTGGCCGGCGCGCTGCCGGGGGTGAGTTCCAGGTTTTCGATACGGGCCAGCAGACCGATGCGGGCGCCCGGATCGGACGGCGACTGCACCGACACGGTGACGCCATCGATGGCGCGCGCAGCGCCGTCGCCAAAGGCATTGTTCAACGCCGCCACCATCCGCGAGACCGTGGTGAAGTCGTTCTTGTGCAGGTTCAGGGTGATGTCGCCGCCGCCGCTGAACACATCCGGCAGGGCACGCTCCACGGTGGCGCCGTTGGGAATGCGGCCGACGCTGGGCACGTTGACCGAGACCCGCGAGCCATCCTTGCCCTGCACCCCGAAGCCGCCGACGATCAGGTTGCCCTGGGCGATCGCATAGACCTGTCCATCGGCACCGCGCAGCGGCGCCATCAGCAGCGAGCCACCGCGCAGCGAGACCGCGTTGCCCACCGATGAGACGGTGATGTCGATCGGCTGGCCCGGCTTGGCGAAGGGCGGCAGTTCGGCGTGGATGGCCACGGCCGCCACGTTCTTCAGCTGGGGATTGACGTTGGCCGGCACATTGACGCCCAACTCGCCGAGCAGGTTCTTCAGGCTCTGCACGGTGAAGGGCGCCTGGCTGGTGCGGTCGCCGCTGCCATCCAGACCGACCACCAGGCCATAGCCGACCAGCGCGTTGCCGCGCACGCCGCCGACCTGGGCCAGGTCCTTGATGCGCTCGGCGGAAGCAGGCGCAGCCAGCGCGAACACGGCCAGCAGCGCCAGCACCGCCCGCGTCGTGTTGTAGCGCGACGCCATGCGTCGCTGCCCGAACAGGGAGAGAAAGAAAGTCATGTCAGGCTCAGTACGGCGACAAGGCCGAGTTGAAGAAGCGGCTCAACCAGCCCATCGCATTGGATTGGGCGATCGCGCCGCGGCCGCCGTAGACGATGCGGGCATCGGCAACACGGCTGGAGGGAATGGTGTTGTCCGGGAAGATGTCCGCCGCGCGAACGATGCCCTGCACCTGCACCAGCTCATCCCCACGGTTCAGGCGCAGGTTCTTGGCGCCCTGCACGACGAGGTTGCCGTTGGGCAGGCGCTGGATCACGGTGACGGTCACGCTGCCCTGCAGGCGGTTGCTCTGCGCGCTGGTGCCCTTGCCGGTGAAATCGCGCGAACCGGCGGCACTGGCGCTGAGGATGTCCTTGCCGCCCAGCGTCACCGGTGCACCGAAGATCGTCGGCGTGCCGATGCTCAGCTCCGACTCTTTCGAGGTGGAGGTGTTGGCGGTGGTCTGCGCGGTGGTGTTCTCGGTCAGGGTGATCGTGAGCAGGTCACCGACATCGCGTGCGCGACGGTCCGAGTACAGCTGCAGGCCCGGGCCGGCGGCGTAGATCGCGCCGGCCGTGGCTTGGGCCGACGGTGGCATGACCGGTTCGACCGGGGCCATGGCCGGGTAGGGACGCACATCGCCGGCGATCACGCAGCCACTCAGGGTGGCGACGATGACGGCGGCGGCGAGCAGGCGGAGGGTAGGGGCAAGACGCGACATGGCAGGTTCCCGGGTCGACCGATCAGACGTTCTGGTTGAGATAGCCGAGCATCGCGTCGGTGGTGGAGATCGCCTTGGCGTTCATTTCGTAGGCGCGCTGGGTTTCGATCATCGAGACCAGCTCTTCCACCACGTTGACGTTGCTGCCTTCCAGCGCGCCCTGCACCACGGTGCCGAGGCCGTTGAGGCCGGGATTGCCGTTCTGCGCGGGGCCGGAGGCGGTGGTTTCCAGGAACAGGTTTTCACCACGGGCCTGCAGGCCCGCGGGATTGACGAAATCGGTCAGGGTCAGCGCGCCGATTTCCACCGAGGCGGCGTCATCGGCCATCTTCACGCTGATGGTGCCGTCGGTACCGATGGTCAGCGACTGCGCGCCTTCCGGAATCTGGATGCCCGGCTGCACCGGGTAGCCGCTGTTGGTGACCAGCTCGCCATCCTGGTTGCGCTGGAACGAGCCGTCACGGGTGTAGGCCGAGGAACCGTCCGGCATCTGCACTTCAAAGAAGCCGCGGCCATTGACCATCACATCCAGCGCGCGGCCGGTCTGCTGCTGGCTGCCCTGCTCGAAATTCTTGGAGGTGGCCACCACGCGCACGCCGGTACCCAGCTGCAGGCCCGAGGGAAGCTGCGTCTGCGCCGACGAGGCACCGCCCGGCTGACGGACCTGCTGGTACAGCAGGTCTTCGAAGCTGGCACGGTCCTGCTTGAAACCGGTGGTGTTGGTGTTGGCGAGGTTGTTGGAAACCACCGACATGCGCGTCTGCTGCGCATCCAGTCCGGTCTTGGCGATCCACAATGCCTGGTTCATGGCGTCATTCCTGTGTTGTAGCGGATGGCCGCGTGGTGCGGCCCTTGCGAAGGGCAATGCATGGCGCGTGCCACAACTGCGCCGGGATTACGTCACCGGGGCGATCAGCTGCCGAGGCGCAGCAGGCTGTTGGCGCTGCGGGCGTTGTCGTCGCCGTGCTTGATCACCTTCACCTGCATTTCGTACTGGCGCTGCAGCTGGATCATCTGCACCAGCGCACCGGCCGCATCGACGTTGCTGCCTTCCAGCTGGCCGCTTTCCAGCGACTTGCCCTGGGCCTGTACGAACGCCTGCTGCGGGTCGGTGTTGCGCATCAGCCCGTCCAGGCCGCGCTCCAGTCGCGCATCCTCGGCCTGCACCACGCGGATGCGGCCGATGTTGGCCATCGTCTGCGGGCCTTCGCCCAGCGGAATGATCGAGATCGTGCCGTCGTTGCCGATGTCCATCGCCTGGTGGGGCGGGATCGCGATCGGGTTGCTGTTCTCATCCAGGACCGGATGGCCGCCGGCGGTCACCAGCTGGCCATTGGGCGTGATCGAGAGGGCCGCACCGCGGGTATACGCTTCGCCGCCATTGGCGCCGGGCGCCTGCACGGCCAGCCAGTTGCCGGCCTGCAGGGACAGATCCAGCGGGTTGCCGGTGATCTGCTGTGCGCCCATGCGCCGGTTGAAGCCGGCGTCCACGTGCAGGGCATCCACGCGCGAGGCGTAGCCGGTCCCCTTGATCGGGAAAGCCTCGGTATTGGCGAGCGCCTCCTTGAAGCCGGGGGTGTCGGTGTTGGCCAGGTTGTGCGACAGCGTGCCCTGCGCCTGCAGGGACGCACGTGCACCGGTCATCGCGACGTAGAGTGCCTTGTCCATCGGTGTTTTCCCGTGTTGCGGTCAGTGGCTCATCAACGCAGGTTGATGATGGTCTGGGTGATCTGGTCCTGCGTGGAGACCATCTGCGAGTTGGCCTGGAAGTTGCGCTGGGCGGTGATCATGTTGACCAGCTGCTCGGTCAGGTCGACCGTGGAGGCTTCCAGCGAACCGGCCTGGATCTTGCCCAGGTTGGAGCTGTCCGGCGAACCGGTACGCGGCGTGCCGGAGGCGAAGCTCTCCGTCCACAGGTTGTTGCCCTTGGCTTCCAGGCCCTGCGCGTTGTTGAAGGTGGTCAGTGCGACCTGGCCCAGCGGCTTGTCGTCGCCATTGGAATAGCGCGCGTAGACGATGCCTTCCTCGGAGACGGTGATCTCGTTGAGCTTGCCCGCCGCGTAGCCGTCCTGCTGGGTGTTGCGCAGCGCGAACTTCTCGCCGTACTGGGTCGAACCACTCAGGTTCAGCGACATCGACAGCACGCCGGCGCCGGTGGTCGGGGTGAACGGATCCATCACGATCTGGCCGTTGGCCGGGCTGGTCAGTGCGCCGCCGTCGGAGAACTGCAGCGTGGTCGGGGTACCGGCCGCCTTGCCGTCCACATAGTTGTAGACCTGCCACTCGTTCGGGTTTCCGGTCTTCACGAAGTAGGAGGTCTGGGTGTGGCTCACGCCCAGCGAGTCATACACGGTGATGCCGCCGGTGGAGTGGTTGTAGCTGTTGGAATCGGTCGGGTCGAAGGTGTCGACCGTCGGTTCCTTGGCGTTGGCCGGCAGGGTGAAGCTGACATCGACCTTGCCGGTCTGCTTGGGCGGGCTGTCGGTGGTCAGCAGCTGCAGGTCGGTCAGGCGGCCGGCATCGAAGTTGGTGCCGTCGGCGTTCGGGGCGAACACCTGCAGGCGCGCACCCTGCGGGTTGGTCACATAACCGGCCTGGTCGGTCTGGAAGTTGCCGGCACGCGAGTACACGCGCGCACCGTTCATGTTCAGGGTGAAGAAGCCCTCACCGGAAATGGCCATGTCCAGGCTGCGCCCGGTCTGTTCGTTGTTGCCCTGCGAGAACTGCTGGGCGACGTTGGTCAGGCGCACGCCCGAGCCGACCGCATTCTTGGAGAGGCCGTAGCTGGTGGCCGAGAACAGATCGGCGAACTCGGCGCGCGACTGTTTGAAGCCGGTGGTGTTGACGTTGGCGATGTTGTTCGCGGTGACGTTCAGATCGGCATTGGCTGCGTTGATGCCGGACAACGAGACGTTGAAGCCCATGGGATGCTCCTGTGGATGCGGGTGGGGCGGCTCAGCTGATGCGGAGCACGTAGTCGATCGGGGCCGTGCCCAGACCCTTGAGGTTGAGGTACAGGCCGTCCGTACCGACCGTGACGCTCTCCACCGGGGCCTGCACGTAGGTGTTGAGCTTGGTCTTGGTGCCGGCGGTATCGGTGTGCGAGGCCGCGATGGTGTAGGTGCCTTCGGCCATGCGGTTGCCGTTGGCATCCTTGCCGTCCCAGTCGAAGGTGACTTCGCCGGAGGCCTTGGCTTCCACGCTGATCTGGTTGACCTTGACGCCGTTGGCGTCGGTGATGTCCACCGTCACGAAGCCGGCGCCGGGCGCGGCGACCATGCCGGTGACATCGCCTTCCTTCTCCAGCGCGAGCTTCTCCGACGGCACCAGCACTTCGTGGCCGACCAGGGCCGCGCCGCGCAGGATCTGGTCGCTGGACATCGAATCCTGGAAGCCCTTGACCGTGTTGTTGAGGTCGGTGATGCCCTGGACCTGCGACAGCTGCGCCATCTGCGCGACCATCTGGGTGTTGTCCATCGGCTTGAGCGGATCCTGGTGGCGCAGCTGCTCGGTCATCAGGCGCATGAAATCGGCCTGGTCCAGGGTGCTCTTCTTCTTGCTGGTATCGCTGTTGGGTGCGTTCAGGCCCAGCGCGGTGTAGATGTCGCTGCTGTTCTGGCCAACGCCGTTGGTGCTGCTCATGGGAGTGGATTCCTGCGGTAAGAGGGTCAGCGACCCATGGTCAGCGTGGCCAGCGCCAGTTCCTTGGCGGTGGTCAGCATTTCCACGCCCGCCTGGTAATTGCGCGAGGTCGAGATCAGGTTGACCATCTGCGCGACCGGGTCCACGTCGGGCTGGTAGATGTAGCCGTCGGCATCGGCCAGCGGGTGGCCGGGCTCGTAGCGCTGGATCGGCGCGGCGTTGCTCTGGCTGATCTCCTTGACCTGCACCGTGGTGATGTTCGGGTCGGTGCGGCTGGTCACCGACTGGAAGATCGGCTCCAGCGGCTTGTAGACCGCATCGGCCGAGCCGGCGACGGTATCGGCGTTGGAGAGGTTGGAGGCGATGGTGCTCATGCGCACGGACTGCGCCTGCAGCGCGGAGCCGGCGATATCGAAGATGGGCAGGTTGCTCATGGCTTATTGCCCCGTGATCGCGGTGAGCATGGAGCGCACCTTGGATTCGACGAAGCTCAGCGAAGCGCGGTATTCCAGCGCGGCGCGGCCGTAGGCGGCACGTTCGGCATCCGGGTCGACGGTGTTGCCGTCGATGCTCGGCTGCACGCCGTCCTTGGCGATCTGGAACGGGTTCAACCCGCCGCCGATCTCATAGTGCTTCTCGCTGGTGGTCTTCATCAGACCATTGGCATCCAGTCCCTGGGCGTTGCGCAGGGCGGCATCGAAGTCCAGGTCCTGGGCCTTGTACCCGGGGGTGTCGGCGTTGCTCAGGTTGCTGGCGATCAGCTTCATCCGCTGCTCGCGCAACGGCATGGCCTGGGCATGGACACCCAGATAGTTCGAAATCAGATTGGGCATGACGCACTCCCACGGGACGATGCCTGGGGCAGTGCAAGCGGCGTGCCAGAGGGGAGGGGCCGGGTAAATCCACGCCAAGCGTGGATGACGCAAACCAACCGGGGACGACGGACCGACGGCCAGTCGACCGCCGGTTACGCCGCCATCGCCACCTTGCGCAGGCGGTCCAGCAGGAAGTCCGCCAGCTCATGCGGGGAGTACTTGGCCACGAAGGCGTTCGCCCCGACCCGCTCGACCATCGCGTTGTTGAACACGCCCGACAGGGAGGTGTGCAGCAGCACGTACAGGCCGGCCAGGCCGGGGTGACGCCGGATTTCCGTCGTCAGGGTGTAGCCATCCATCGCCGGCATCTCGATATCGGAGATCACCATGGCGTAGCGCTCGGCGGGGTTTTCGCCCGACGCGTGGATCTGCAGCAGGTGGTCCAGCGCCTGCTTGCCGTCCGAGAGCAGGGTCGCCCCGACCCCCAGCTGGTCGAGCACGCTGCGGATCTGCTGGCGGGCCACGCGCGAATCGTCCACCACCAGCACCTGCATCGGCGGGGCGTCGGCGGGCAGGGCCATGGAGGGGTCCAGCACTGCCTCGCCGCGGATCTCGGCGATGTCGGCCAGCACGCTTTCCACGTCGATCACCTGGATCAGTTCGCCCTGGAAGCGGGTGACCGCGGTCAGGTAGCTCGATTCAGCGCCCAGTTCCGGCGGCGGGTGGATGTCCTCCACCGCGATGTTGACGATGCGTTCCACACCGCTGACCAGGAATCCCTGGATCGAACGGTTGAACTCGGTCACCACCAGATAGCCCGGCGCCTTGTCGGCATCGGGCTCACGCTCGGGGTGGCCGATCGCCAGGCCCAGGTCCAGCACCGGCACCGAACGGCCACGTACATCGGCCACACCGGCGAACTGGCTGGGCAGTCCGGGTACCTGGAACAGGCCCGGACGGCGCAGGACTTCCTGCACCTTGAAGACATTCACGCCAAAAAGCTGACGTCCACCCAGCCGGAACAGCAGCAGGGCCAGACGATTGTGGCCGGCCAGTCGCGTACGCTGGTCGATGCGGTTGAGCAGGTCATGGGACATGGGCTTGGTATCGGCGGCGGTGGCGATGACTTGAGCGCGGCGTGCGCCCCGGTTCGGCATGCGGCTTGCATCGTGCTGCGCATGTTCCTTGCCCTTGGAGTGCCCATGCGTTCTCTTGTCTTTGCCGCGCTGCTGCTGGCGGCACCCGCCTGGGCGGCCGGTGCCTGGCAGCCCGTGGACAGCATCCGCCAGGCGGCGCTGGGCACCTTGCCGGCCGGCAGTGAAGGCGACACCACGCTGGACTCGGCCTTGCGCCTGCCCGCCTGTGGCCAGCCGCTGGCAGCCCAGCCGACCGGCACCAGCACCGTGGAGGTCAGCTGCCCCGATGCGGGCGGCTGGCGCCTGTTCGTGCCGGTCAAGGTGCGCCGCAACCAGACCGTACTCATTCTCAACCGGGGCGTGGCCGCTGGAGAAACCCTGTCGGCGGCCGATATCACTACCGGCCAGCGTGATGCGGCCCGGATCGCCGGTGCTGCGTTGGCCGATCCGGCCGCCGCCGTCGGCCGCGTGGCGCGCAGGACCCTCAGCGCCGGCAGCCTGCTCTCGGCCAATGATCTGGTCGCGCAGCGGCTGGTGCGCCGGGGCGACAGTGTCGCGCTGGTGTCGCGGCGGGGCGGGGTGGAGGTCCGGGTAGCCGGACGCGCCATGGCCGATGCCGGCGAGAACGAGCGGGTCTCGGTCGAGAACCTTTCCTCGCGCAAGATCGTGCAGGGCACCGTCGCGGCCAGCGGTGACGTTTTAGTGACGCGCTGAACACGATTGTGAATACGGGCCACATTTCCCGTAAAACCTGCAATATTCCCCTAAAGATGGCGCCCGACCGGCCGTTATCCCTTGTGAACCGCATTCCCAGGACAACTCCATGAGCCAGAAAATCGACGGCAACCTGCAGGCCACCGCCCATCTGCGCAGCGTCGCTCCGGGCAACAAGCCGAGCGTCAGCACCGATGCACCGGCCCGCCCGGTGGAAGCCGCTGACAGCCTGCGCCTGACCGGCGAAGCCACCAGCCTGCAGGCGATGCAGCGCGAACTGTCCACGGCCCCGGCGATCGACGCGGCCCGTGTCCAGGCCGTGCGCGATTCGCTGCAGAACGGCACTTACAAGATCAACCCCGACGCGATCGCGTCGCGCATGCTTGAGCTGGACCAGCAGCTGCAGGGATGAAGCTGGCGATGAGCGAGCCGCTGCAGCGCCTCAGCGATGCCCTGGACGTCGAACGCCAGGCATTGGTCGAGCATGATGTGCAGGCCCTGATCCGCGCGACCGGCGCCAAGCTGGAGGCGCTGCGGGCCCTCGAGGCGGCCCTGCCGCTCGGCCAGGCCGAGCGCGTGCAGGAGCTGGCCGAGCGCAACCGCGCCAACGGCGTGCTGCTCTCGCGGCGCCGCCGTGAGGTCAACTGGGCGCTGCGCCAGCTCGGCCGCAGCGAAGATGCTGCGGCGTACGATGCCAAGGGCCAGTCGCACACGCTCAACACCCGGCGGCCGCTCGCGGTCGCCTGATCTCCCCCGTCTGGCGGCCCCGTGCTGCCGATGTGAACGTCACCGCGTATATTGAGCGCCTGTTTCCTGCTGCCTCGATGTGACCGTGACCGTAACTTCCGCCCTTGTCACCGCGCCGTTGCCTCCGCATCCGGTCCTGCTTGCCCTGTTTGAACGGATCAAGGAGGGCGTGCTGCTGTTCCGCGAAGACGGCAGCGTGGCCCTGGCCAACGCCGCGGTCAGCGAAATCCTCGGCCAGGCCGAGCGCGACGCCGAGCTGACCCCGGCGCAATGGCTGCGCCAACTGCTGCCGCCCGACGCGCTGGAACAGGCGCGCCTCAACGGCCACTGGAACGGCAGCCTGCCGGTCGGCGAGCGGATGGTCATCGCGCATGTCTACCATCACGACGATGGCGGCCAGCGGCATTACCTGGCGCTGTTCCGGCGCATCGAAGGCCAGGAAGACTACGAGCGCGAGCTGCAGCAGCGCCATGCCGAGCTGCGCCAGGCCTACCTGCGCCTCAATGGCACCCAGGAAAAACTGCTGCAGTCGGAGAAAATGGCCTCGATCGGCCAGCTCGCCGCCGGCGTGGCGCACGAGATCAACAACCCGATCGGTTACGTGCACTCCAACCTGGGCAGCCTGCAGGAGTACCTGCGCAGCCTGTTCACCGTGATCGAAGCCTACGAGCGGGCCCTGCGTGCGCCGGACCCGAAGGCGCTGATCCCGGAAATCGACGACATCCGCCAGCGCTTCGACATCGACTTCATCAGCCGCGACCTGCCGCAGCTGATGGCCGAATCGCGCGAGGGCATCGAGCGGGTGACGCGCATCGTGCGCGACCTGAAGGACTTCTCGTATTCCGGCCGCGATGAGTCGTGGAAGCTGGTCGACCTGCATGCGGGCCTGGAATCCACGATCAACATCATCTGGAACGAGCTCAAGTACAAGGTGACCCTGCACCGCGAGTTCGGCCAACTGCCACTGGTGGAGTGCCTGCCGTCCGAGTTGAACCAGGTCTACATGAACCTGCTGCTCAACGCCGGCCACGCCATCGCGGACCGCGGCACGATCAACGTGCGCACCGGGGTGGACGGCGATACGGTCTGGGTGGAGTTCGAAGATACCGGCGGCGGCATCTCGCCGGACCTGCGCCAGCGCATCTTCGATCCGTTCTTCACCACCAAGCCGGTCGGCAGCGGCACCGGGCTGGGCCTGTCGATCTCCTACAGCATCATCAACAAACACCACGGCCGCATCGACCTGGACAGCACGCCAGGCGTGGGTTCACGGTTCCGGCTGGTGCTGCCGATCAAGCAGCCGCGCTGATAAGACACGGGTAGTGCCGGCCGCTGGCCGGCTCCTCGCAGACATCGGAGATCGCCTGGAGCCGGCCAGCGGCCGGCACTACCATCAGATCGCCTGGAGCCGGCCAGCGGCCGGCACTACCCGGGTTGCGCGCACCTTTCAGTCGGCGGTCGGTGCGGCCGCCACCGGGGCGGTGTTGGCACGCCGCTGTTCTTCGTGCGTGCGGAACGCCTGGTGGATGTGCTTGCGCAGTTCGTCGTCGTTCCACGGCTTGGTCAGGAAGCGATAGATCGCGCCGCGGTTGATCGCGTCGGTCACCGTGTTGAGGTCGGTGTAGCCGGACAGCACCAGCCGGATCGTATCCGGATAGAGCATCTTCACCCGGCCCAGGAACTCGGTGCCGCTCATGTCGCTCATGCGCTGGTCGGACAGGATCACCTGCACGTCGTTGATCGCCAGCAGGTCGAACGCATCGCGCACGTTGCCCGCGGCCAGGATCCGGTAGCCATCGCGACGGAACAGGCGTACCAGTGAGCGCAGCACGTTCTCTTCGTCGTCCAGCAGCAGCAGCGTCCGGTCCGGACGCGTCTCGGCGAAGGCCTCCGGGCGCAGGTAGCGCCGGCGCAGGGTCATGCCGGCCGCATCGGCCGACATCGGTTCACCGAACAGATAGCCCTGGAACACATCGCAGTCGTTGCGGCGCAGGAAACCGAGCTGTGCCTGCGATTCCACCCCGTTGGCGATCACCGTCATGCCCAGCTGGTGGCCCATCGCGATGATCGCGCGCGCGATGGCCGCTTCGCGGTTGCCGGCGGGCGCGCTCTTGATGAAGCTGCGGTCGATCTTGAGCTTGTCCACTGGATAGCGGACCAGCGCGCTGAGGCTGGAGTCGCCGGTGCCGAAGTTGTCCAGGCTCAGGCTGATGCCTTCATTGCGCAGGTTGACCAGGGTTTCGTGGACGAAGTTGACGTTGTTGGTCAGCGCGCTTTCGTTGATCTCCAGCGTCAGCATCTGCGCCGGGACGCCGGCGGCCTGCATCAGCGACATCACCTCGGCGAAGAAGTTGGGCCGCAGCAACTGCAGGGTGGAGACGTTGACCGCGATGGTGAAGTCATCGAAGCCCTGGTCGCGCCACAGCTTGGCCTGCTTGAGCGCGCCTTCCAGCACCCAGGTGCCGATCTGCACGATGATGCCCAGGCGTTCGGCGGTGCGCATGAAGCGCTCCGGCACCAGCATGCCGAGGGTCGGGGACTGCCAGCGCAGCAGCGCCTCCATGCCGACCACGTGGCCGTCGCGGGCACTGACCAGCGGCTGGTAGCGCAGCTTGAGCTCGCCATTGGGAATGGCATCGACAATCTGGCGCGCGATGATGCTCTCGCTGTGCGCGCTGGAGGGCGTGTCCACCGCATGGATGCGCACCGCGTTGCCGCCTTCGCGCGCCGCCTGGTACAGCGCGTCCTCGGCATGGTCGAGCAGGCGCGACACCCCGGTGGCATGCTCAGGGCACAGGCTCACGCCCAGCTTGCCGGTCATGAACAGCGTGTACGGCAGCACCGAGAGCGGCAGCTCCAGCTGCTGGCGGATCTCCTCGGCCAGGTCCTCCGGCAGTGGCATGTCGGCCGTGCGTGGTACCGCCAGCAGGAACTCGTCGCTGCCATGCCGCCATAGCTTGCCGCGGCCGCGCAGGTGGTGCTGCAGCCGCTGGGCGACCAGCACCAGTGCCTGGTCACCGACCTCGGCGCTCATGTTCTCGTTGACAGAGGCGAAGTGGTCGATATCCACGTGCATCAGCATCAGCGGCGTTCCGCCCGAGGCGGCTTCGGTCACCATCGCCTGCAGTTCGGGATTGCCGGCCCCCAGGCGGGGCGGGGCATCTTCGATGCTGACCAGGGGCAGAGAAGGGTTCCACATGAGCTCAGTGTTCCAGTGCGTCGTGAGCCGTCGCGCCGGTGGCGCGGTACGGCAGGTAAAGGTCGATCAGGGTACCGGCACCATGCGCCGATTCGATGCGCAGCGTGCCACCCACGCTCTGCGCGCGTTCGCGCATCACGATCAGGCCCAGCCCGCGCGGGCCGTCCGGGTCGAAGCCCTCGCCGTCGTCGCGCACCTGCAGGTGCAGGCCATGGTCGTCGACATCGCGCAGGTGCAGGTTGACCTGGCTGGCGCGTGCGTGGCGCAGTACGTTGGTGAGGCTTTCCTGGGCGATGCGGAAGCAGGCCTGTTCGATGTCGCCGGCCGGCCGCCGCGGGAGTGACTGGATATCCGGCAGCAGCTCGATCGCCGCCGAGCGGAACAGCACGCCGGCCTGCCAGCGCAGTGCCGCTTCCAGGCCCAGCGCGTCCAGCTGCGGTGGGCGCAGCAGGGTGGAGATGTCGCGCAGCTTGCCGACGGTGGCGTCGGCCAACTGGATGATCTGGGCCAGGTCCTCGTCGCGGCGGGCGGCATCCTGCTCGTCCTGCGCGGCATATGCGGACAGTTTCATCGCGGTGATCGCCTGGCCGATGTCGTCGTGCAGATCGCGCGAGATGGCCCGGCGCTCGTCTTCCTGCAGCGAGAACAACCGCCCGGCCATGGCCTGCAGCTCGCGGTTGCTGGTTTCCAGCGCCTCGCGGATGCGCTCGGGCTCGCTGAGGTCGCGCACGATCAGCAGCTTGCAGTCGCGCCCGCCGTAGCGCACGTCGCCGACCGCCAGCCCGGCCTGGAAGGCGTGGCCGTTGAAGCGCCGCATGCCGATCACCTCGCCAGCCCCCGCGCTCTGCGGCGGCAACTGCGCGAACAGCTGGGCGCGCACGCGGGGCAGGTCATCGGCGGTGACCAGTGCGGCCAGTGGCTCGCCCAGCAATGTGTTGTGGCCATAGCCGAACTGGGTGGCCGCGCACGCGTTGGCATACAGCACGTGCTCTTCGGACAGGATCACCACGCCGTCGGGCAGCACCCGTACCAGCTCGCGGAACTGTTCTTCGCGCTCGCGCAGCAGGCGCCGCGACTGCTCACGCTCGGTGACGTCCTGCAGCGTGCCCAGCACGCGCGGGCGCCCCGCATCATCCTGGCCGCTTTCCGCGCGCAGGTGCACCATCAGGGCGCGCCCGTCCATCGCCAGCAGTGGCAGCAGCACATCGATCTGCACCGGCTCGCCGGAGCTCATCTCCTGCAGCAGCTGTTCGCTGAGCGCCGCCGTGGCCGGATCGGCCGGGACCAGCAGCTCGTCGAAGCGGTGCCAGCGCCGGGCCTCGGGCGGGCGCCGGCCGAGCAGGCGATAGACCTGGTTGGCGTAGCGGCCCAGGCCCGTGGCCGGGTCGATTTCCCAGGCACCGATGCGCGCCATTTCGTGCGCTTCCTCGACCCGGGCCAGGGCCTGGTCGCGGCGCAGCAGGGCCTGGTCTTCGCGGGTGCGGTCGATCGCGATCAGCAGGCGCGCGGGGCGGCCACCGTAATCGATGAAGTTGCTGCGCATCTCCATGCGCCTTGTGCTGCCATCGCTCAAGCGCAGATCGGCGGTGATCACGCACAGCTGCTCGGGATGGGCGCGGATATGCTCCAGCTTGGCTTCGAGCATCGCCTCGTGGCCGGGCGGCCACAACGCGGTGATCGGCATCGCGGTGAAGGCCTCGCGGCTGAAACCGAAGAACCCTGCGGCAGCCGGATTGACGTCCAGGATCGCCAGCGATTCCAGGTCATAGACCAGGATCGGGCCGGGGTTGCCCTCGAACATCTGCCGGTGGCGCGTTTCCGAATGCTCCAGCCGCGCGTGGGTATGCAGCACGTGCTGGGCCAGCGGGCGCAGCAGCAGATAGATCAGTGCGGCGCTGGCGACCACGAAGAACGTGCCCTTGATGGTCTGCCACTGCGCGGCCGTCTGCAGATTACCGGCCACCATCTTGACCGCCGCGTCGCTGCACAGGATCCAGACCAGGGCCAGGACCAGGTAGGCCACGACCACGCGCCACCGGTCGCGGCGCAGATCGCGGGCGAGAGGGGGTTCGGCAGCGCGTTCGGAAGGGCCTGGCAAAGGGGTGGACATGGGGCAGGGCGGGGCCAATCGGACAAGGCAAGCGTCATCTTACCTGCCCCGGGTGAGGATGCAGGGCGCGAGGGAACTCAATAATCCGCGGCGCCCGCCGTTAACGATTGCGTTCCCCGGTTGTCGGGTGCGTTATCGGAGTTACAGGGCGTGGACCAAGGGATTATCGCGAGTCTGCTGCAGCACCCATTGGCCTCGGCGCTGGTGATCCTCGACCGTGCCGGTCGTCCGATCGCCGCCAACCCGGCCGCGCGCGAGCATGGCCTGCCGGCCACGATTGCTGCATACGGCGAGGTACTGGAAGACCTGCGCCTGCTCGCCGCCGACGGCGGCCTGGTGCCCTGCCAGCTTCCCGGTGGGCCCGGCGGCCGGTTCGATGGGTGGATGCGCGCCGTGCACGATCCGGATGGGCACCTGCTGGCCTTCACCCTGAGCGTGCCCGAGCCGGTCGCCGCCTACGCGGGCAGCCGCTGGGAAGTGGCGCTGGACCATGCCGGGCATGGCCTGTGGGACTGGGACCTGCCCAGCGACAGCGTGCGCCGCTCACGACGCTGGGACGGCCAGCCCGTGGAAGACTCCCATGTCCGCGCCGAGGGCGTCAGCGCGCTGCTGGAGAACGTCCACCCGGATGATCAGCCGACGGTGCGCGTGGCGATGGACGCGCACCTGCGCGGCGAGAGCGACGCCTATACCGCCCAGTTCCGCGCGCGCCACCCGGACGGCGGGTGGCGCTGGGTCCTGGACCGCGGCCGGGTAGTGACCCGCACCGCCGACGGGCAGCCGCTGCGCATGGTCGGCACCCATACCGACATCCAGGCCCAGAAGCAGATGGAAGCCCAGCTGCGCGAGCAGCAGGTGCACCTGCGCGAAGCCCAGCGCATCGCCAGCATGGGCAGCTGGTCGTGGGATCCGGAAGCACGCCGGTTCTGGTGGTCGCCCGAGTTCCGGGCGCTGCTGGAGATGGGCGAAGATTCCATGCACGGCCGACGTCACTGGCTGCGGCAGCTGGAGCCGCAATCGCGTGGCCGGCTGCGCGGCGCCTGGCGCCGGATGTGGCGCGATGGCGCGGCGACCACGCTGGAGCTTGAGCTGGTCCGTGGCACGGGCGCGCTGCACCTGCGCGTGTGGATGCAGCCGCTGATCGGCCCCGACGGACGCATCCAGCGCCTGCTGGGCCAGGTCCAGAACATCACCGAACAACACCAGACCGACGCGCTGATCCGCTGGCGCACCGAGCTGCTCAACCGGGTCTCCGCGCTGGGCCGCATTGGCGGCTGCGAGATCGAGGTCGGCACGCGCCACATGCAGTGGACCGAGGAGTGCTACCGCATCCATGGGCTGCGCAAGGAGCCGATCAGTCTGGACCAGGCGCTGGGCCTTTACACCCAGGACTCGCGCGACGCCTTCGAGGCGGCCCTGCTGCGTATCGCCGACGGCGGGCTGCCCGAGCAGCTGGACCTGTGCTTCTACCGCCAGTCCGGGCTGCGCATCTGGGTCCAGGTGCTGATCGAACTGGACAGGCGCGATGGCCTGCCGACGCGCTTCGTCGTGTTGTTCCGTGACATCACCCGCGAGCGCGAGGCCAACGAGCGCATCGAACTGCTGGCCCATTACGATCTGCTCACCGGCCTGCCCAACCGGATGCTACTGCGCGAGCAGACCGCCGACGCCATCGAGGAAGCCCGCGATCGCGGCAGCCCGCTGGCGATGCTGTTCATCGATCTGGACGGCTTCAAGACCATCAACGACACCTTCGGCCACGCCACCGGCGATGCGCTGCTGAAGGCGGCTGCCTCGCGCCTGCACCAGAGCCTGCGCAACAACGATCTGTTCGGCCGCTTCAGTGGCGACGAGTTCATCGTCGTGCTGCGTGACCTCGCGGCGCCGGAAGATGCAGGCCACGTGGCACGCAAGCTGATCGCCTCGCTGGCCGAGCCGCTGCACCGCGGGGAAAGCACGCTGAAGGTCGGTGCCAGCGTCGGCATCGCGATGCTCGACGACAGCCGCCAGGATTTCGAATCACTGCTGCGCGCCGCCGATGCGGCGATGTACGCGGCCAAGGAAGCCGGGCGTAATACCTACCAGTATTACAGCCAGGACGCGCTGGCCAAGATCCAGCGCAAGCTGGAGATCGAGCACGCGCTGCTGGGCGCGATCGAACGCGAAGAGTTCACCCTGGCCTACCAGCCGTTGCTGCATGCCGAGAACGACCAGCCCCCGGCGATCGAGGCGCTGCTGCGCTGGCATCGTCCCGGCATCGGCTACTGCAGCCCGGCCGAGTTCATTCCGATTGCCGAGAAGTGCGGCGAGATCGTGCGGATCGGCGACTGGGTGCTGGCCGAAGCCTGCCGCCAGGCCGCCGCGTGGGACGCCGCCGGCCTGAAGTTCGACCGCGTGGCGGTCAATGTCTCGGCCGTGCAGCTGCGCGACCGCGGCTTCGCCGAGCGCGTGATCGATATCTGCCACGCCCACGGTTGGCCACCGCAGCGCCTGGAGCTGGAGCTGACCGAGTCCGCCCTGATCCGCGACACCGATGTGCTGCGGCATTGCTTCGATGTCCTCGAGCGCCACGGCGTGCCGCTGGCGGTGGACGACTTCGGCACCGGGTTCTCGAACCTGCACTACCTCAACCGCTTCCCGGTCGGTCGCCTGAAGATCGACCGCAGCTTCGTCCAGGGCATGCTGCACGACGCCGGCACCGCCGAAGTCACCCAGGCGATCGTGCACCTGGGCCACGCGCTCGGCATGAAGGTAGTCGCCGAAGGCGTGGAGACCGAGCAGGAAGAGGCGATGCTGCGCCGCCAGGGCTGCGACGAGATCCAGGGCTACCTGTACTCGCGTCCGCTTGCGCCGCGCGATCTGGCGCAGTGGTTGAAGCTCGGTACCCAGACGCCCTCGCGCGAGAGCTATGTGGCGGTGACGCAAAGCGTCTGAGGATGGCCCGCGTCGCCTCCTGACGGGCCATGCGCCTGGCATGGCACTGCCGGCCAGGCGGGGGCGGCGCCAAGGGTGTCGCTAGCCCCGTTGAGGCGCCCTCGGCCGACCTGCGCGCTTCCTCAGGGCAGCGTCATCGAGCGTGGTACAGCCATTGAACCTGGCGAAGCGCTGGAGCTCATTGGCGAGATGCGGCAGGACCTCATTCCGATCCGCGGCCGCTTCCCAGTGTGCGCTGATCACCTCGAACCGCGCTTCTCCGCGATGGGCCTTGCAGTCGACCCGCGCCACCAGCCTGTCTCCGAACAGGACGGGCAGGCAGAAGTAGCCGAACGCGCGTTTAGGGGCGGCGGTGTAGCACTCGATCCGATAGTCGAAGCCGAACAGCGCACTGAGGCGATCACGGTGGATGACCAGGTTGTCGAAGGGCGAGAGAATCGTCACCTCCTCGCGGGAGGCAGGTGCGGATTCCAGCACAGCACTGTCGACGTAGACGTCCAGACCCTTGAGATCTTTCAGCCGTTGGATGCTGCCTGCAGTGATCCGATCATGGACAACGTCGCGCATGGCGACGCGGAGCGTCTTGCCGCTCCGGAGATGCAGCAGTTGGGACGGGGTGAAGACGCCGTGTGCCCTGAGCGTGGTATCGAAAAGATGGGTGGCGTACTCGTGATCATCGGGGATGCTCAGGTCCAGATCATCCGGCAGGCAGCGCTCTGCAAGGTCGTAGCGCTTCTCGGCGCCGCGGCGCTCGCAGACCATCAGATCGCCGCGCATGAAGAGCGTTTCGACGGCACGACGGCCCGGGCCGGTGCTCCACCAGCTGCCGCTGCTGGTGTCACCCGTCTCAAGGTCCCGCAGCCTGAGCGGACCCTCTGAGCGGATCCGCGCCAGGATCTCCTTCATCAGGCGTGGATCGCCGTTGCAGAAGTAACGGCTTTCCCCCGTGCGTATCGAGGACATTCGCGGCAGCGCGAAGCGATAGTCGTGCATCGGCAGGTACGCAGCGGCGTGGAACCAGTACTCGAACAGCTTTTTCTCGCCGATGAGCTGGTTCAGGCATGCCGGGTCGTAGCCAGGAACCCGATTCCACAGCACGTGGTGATGCGCGCGCTCGATGACCGACAGGGTGTCGATCTGCACGTAACCCAGATGCGAGACGGCCTGAAGCGCGCCATCGATCCCCGCACTGAAGCGAGAGGAGGATCCCAGTCCCTGGGCGTGCACTGCTAGCCGTCTCAGCCGAACCTTCATACGCTCTCACCCGATGCAGGGCTGGAGGATATCGGGTTGTCGTGCCTCAGCGCGCAGCCGCGTCCAGATCATCACCGCTCAAGCCCAGGTCCCACGCCAGGCCGGCGATGGCGGGATCGATGGCGGAGGGCAGGGTGGCAACAGCGTGCGAGGGATGCCTGGCCAGCTGCGCCAGTTCCTTCAGCGCAAGCTGCTCCAGCCGTTCAATCAGGGCGCGCCCCTGCAGCGGGGTGGCCGGCACCGCGGGGGCGTCAGGCAGGGCGACGGGAATTGCGCCGTCACTGCTCTGCACCGCCGGTTCCAGCTCGGCGGGGACAACGGATGCAACGGACAACACGGACGCATTCAACATCGGACCATCATCTGCAGCCAGGGCGGGGAGTGCAAGCGCAACGGCCCCGGGGGTACCGGGGCCGCAGGGTGTGCCGCGTGCGGCACGTTACCGCTGGATCAGAACAGTTCGACCGCGCCTGCGGCCATGCTCTGCTGGGCGACCGCCTTGTGCGGCGGGCGCTCCCACTCGGTGCGCATGTCGCGCAGGCGGGCGCCGGTGCGCTGCAGGGCGGTCACGACCTCTTCGTCGAACACGCCGCCACTGCGGTGCAGCAGTTCCTGCAGGGCCACGGCTTCGCGGTTGATCGCGGTCAGGCGATCCAGGTGGGTATGCACGCCGCCCAGGGCCTGGGTCGCGATGTCCTCGAACTGCAGGGCGCGGACCGCTTCGGCGACGCTGCTGTCGATGGCACGGCCGCACTCGGAAATCTCGCGCATCCCATCGCCCAGCGAGGCGTTGATCTGGGCCACGTTGTCCAGCATCTGCGCGGCTTCGTGGCGCGCTTCGCGGGAACGGTCCATATCGCGGGAGGCCATGTGCGAAACCGTCTCGCGGACCTTGGCGATGGCGTCCTTGGAGCTGTGCGCCAGCTTGCGGATCTGCTCGTTGAAGGTGGTCGAGCGCTCGGACAGGTTGCGGACCTCGTCGGCAACCACCGCGAAACCGCGACCGGCTTCACCGGCACGCGCTGCTTCGATGGCGGCGTTCAACGCCAGCAGGTTGGTCTGGTCGGCGATCGACTTGACGTCTTCCAGCAGCGCGAAGATGCCATCCAGGTGCTGCGCCATCTGGTCGATGTGCTGCACGGTGTTGCTGCTCTGGCCGCTGACCTGCTCCAGCGCTTCGACCAGCTGCTCCATGCGCTGGCTGGCATGCTGGGCGAAACGGGCCACGTCCACGCCGGCACCGCCGTCTTCACCGGCACGGTCGACGATGCGGGCCAATGCCTGGCTCTGCTGGCGCGACTTGCGGTTCATGGCATCGAAGCTGCTGCCCAGGCCGCTGACCGCGTGGCGGATCAGGTCGCGGGCACGTTCGACTTCGCCACGCGAGCCGTCGATTTCGTTGCCGACGAACGAGCGCAGCTCGGTCAGCAGCTGGTCCTGCTCGCGCAGGATGCGGGCCTGTTCAGGCGAACGCTGGGTCTGGGCGCGGGCCGACCACCAGGCAAACCCGAGCCAGCTGAGCGTCATCGTGGTCAGGATCGCCCAACGCAGGGCGGCTGGCCACTCGAAGCCGATGGCAAACGGAAGCAGAAGGGTCAGGACCAGGGGGGCGGCCAGGCGGATGAAGAGGCGTGAGTACATGGACGTTCTCGGGGAGGTGCACGGATGCTGTATCGGCCGTACCCCGGTTTGCTTTAGTCCTGCACCACACATTCGATCAAAAACCGCACGTTCCGGCCCCCATGTAGAGCCACCCCATGGGTGGCTGCACAGGTCAGCGCAGCTGGCGGGCGATCGCTTCCAGCATGGTCTTGCGGGAGAACAGGAAATCCCAGTACTGGCCGCCGGTCTGGCGCCAGAGCACCGCCGAACGGACCGCGGCGAGCAGCAGGGCGCGGATCTCGGCAACCACGCCGGCCTGGCCCAGGTAGTGCGGGTTGCCCTGGACCATCACGCGCGGCTTGAGGTTGCTGATGGTGTCGGCGTACAGGCCGCCCAGCGCGGCGAGCACGTCGGGATGGGCGCTGTCGCCCAGCTCGCTGGCCTGCGCCTGGGCACGCTCGATGCCGGTGCTGACCTTGGCCACGATCTCGTGCTCACGCACGAAGCGGCGCTCCAGCTGCAGGACCGAGAGCGCCAGCCGCGGCACGTGCTCGTCCTGGCCCTGGCTGCTCAGGTAGTTGTGCAGCAGGCGCAGGCCCGGGGCGACATTGCTGGCGCTGCCGTAGATCTCCTGCGGGCTGGCCGCGTCGATGCGGAACACACTGTCCACCGCGGTACGGACCACGGCGGCTTCGGAGTGGCCGGTTTCGGCGATGCGGCGCACCTGCTGCAGGGCCTGGGCGATGCCGGCCAGAGCAAGAACGCGGTCGTCGACGGAAAAACTCATGCAGCAGATACCTCGAAAGGAGAAGGGGTGGCGCGCAGGCGCTGTTCCAGTGGCGCATCGGTGGCGGCGATGACGGCGCCTCCAAGGCAGACCTCCTCGTCATACAACACCAGCGATTGACCAGGGGTGACGGCACGCTGCGGCCGGGCGAAGCGCACCTCCAGGGTGCCATCGTCGCGCACGGTGACCGTGCACGGTTCATCCGGCTGGCGGTAGCGGGTCTGGGCGGTGCAGTCGAACCGGCGCGCAGGCGGAGCGCCGGCGATCCAGTGGGCGACTTCAGAATGCAGCCGGGTCGACTGCAGCCAGGGGCTCTCGCGGTCCTGGTCGACGTACAGCACGTTGCTGGCGACATCCTTGCCCACCACGTACCACGGCGCGGCCGGCCGGCCACGCACGCCGCCGATGTTCAGGCCCTCGCGCTGGCCCAGCGTGAAGTAGAACACGCCGGGATGTTCGGCGATCAGGGCGCCATCAGGATCGCGGATCTCGCCCGTCTTCGCCGGCAGGTAACGGCCGAGGAACTCGCGGAAGTCGCGTTCGCCGATGAAGCAGATGCCGGTCGAATCCTTTTTCGCATGGGTCGGCAGCCGCGCGTCGCGGGCGATCCGGCGCAGGTCGTTCTTCTGCAGGTCGCCGATCGGGAACAGCGTGGCGGCCAACTGTTCCTGGCCCAGCTGGTGCAGGAAGTAGCTCTGGTCCTTGCTGCGGTCGGCACCGCGCAGCAGCGCCCAGCGCCCGCCGACCTGTGCGATGCGGGCGTAATGCCCGGTCGCGATGCGCTCGGCGCCGAGCTCACGCGCGGCGTCGAGGAAATGCTTGAATTTCACTTCGCGGTTGCACAGCACGTCCGGGTTGGGCGTGCGCCCGGCCGCGTATTCGGCCAGGAAGTGCTCGAACACGCCCTGCCAGTACTCGCCGGAGAAATCCCGGAAGTGGAACGGGATGCCGAGCAGGCCACAGACCGCCACGGCGTCGCGACGGTCATCTTCGGCGCGGCAGTCGCCGCTGCCGTCGTCGGCCCAGTTCTGCATGAACAGGCCGGCCACCGGCTCGCCCTGCTGGACCAGCCGCCAGGCCGCGACCGAGGAGTCCACGCCGCCGGAGACGCCGACCATGATGCGTGGGGTGCTCATGCGACCTCCTTCACGAGCGACAGCGGATGGCGCTGGCCGGCGAGGTAGTCGGCGACCACCTGCCATACCAGCGGGCTGCGCAGGCGGGTCGGATCGGCCTTCAGCTCGGCCGGGGTCAGCCAGAGCGCGCGCAGGATCCCGGCGTCGAGGCGACGCGCGGGATCGTGCGAGAGCGCTTCGGCCGCGTAGGCAAAGCGCAGGAACGGCGTGCCGTCCGGGGCGGTCCACTGGTAGGTGCCGATGAAGGCGCTCAGGCGCACCGTCCAGCCGGTTTCCTCCAGCGTTTCGCGGACCGCGCCAGCGGCCAGGCTTTCGTCCGGCTCCAGGTGCCCAGCAGGCTGGTTCAGCACCTGGCGACCGTCGATCGCCTCCTCGACCAGCAACAGACGCCCGTCATGGGCCACCACGGTGGCCACGGTGACATGGGGCGTCCAGCGCGGTTCCTGCACGGCGCTCACCTCAGTACTCGTCCTGCTCGGTCAGCTCGAGCTCCATCGCATCGGCGGTGCGGACCGCGGCATCGATCGCGTCGCTGAGCGCCTCCGGCGTGGCGTTGGCGTCGACCTTGACCACGAACATCGCCAGCTGGTCCTGCTTCACCCAGGCGCCCATCTTGGCGTCCTGGGAATCCTCGAGCAGCCGGTTGGCCACCGCGGCCGGGAACTGCTTGCCCGGCGCGTTGTAGGCCGGCGACCAGATCTCACGGATCGTGTGCTTGCCGAACTCCTCGACGGTGGAGCGCACGAAGGCCAGCTGGCTGCGGCCATCGTCCATGTCGAAGACCATCTTGTAGTCGCCGTCCTCGTCCACCTCGTAGGTGTAGTCGAGCGTGTCCAGTGCACGCCCGACGGCCTTGTCCGGCTCGGCCGCGTTGGCGCCGGTGGCAGTCACGGCCAGCAGCAGTGCGGCAGCAATCCTTTTCATGAAATCCCTGTGAACGTCGGTTGGAGAGTGCAGATTGTGAAGGGCCGCAGGGGGCGACGTCCAATCCGGGGGAGCGGGGCCCTATAATGTGGGGATGCCCCGCGAGACTTCCCACGAAACTCATCACGACCACGGCGTGCTGCTTGAGCCTGCACGTCCCGAGGTCGCGCCGCCGCCGCTTTACCAGGTGATGCTGTTGAATGACGACTACACCCCGATGGATTTCGTGGTGACCGTCCTGCAGCACTTCTTCTCCATGGACCTGGACAAGGCCACCCAGGTGATGCTCCACGTGCATACCCGCGGCCGCGGCGTGTGCGGGGTGTTCACCCGCGAGGTCGCCGAATCCAAGGTTGCCCAGGTCAACGAGTTCTCGCGCATGAACCAGCATCCGCTGCTGTGCACGATGGAAAAGGCCAGCGGCTGAGGCCGGAAGCCCTCCGCTACAGCCGCTCGAGCGCCATCCGCGCCACGGCCAGATCGACCTGCGCCGGATCGCCGTCGCCCAGGAACCACACCGCCGACAGGCCTGCGCTGGCCGCGATCCAGCGCAGCAGCCGTGTCCTGTCGAGCCCGCCGAGCGTACTGACCTGGTGGACCCGGCGTTCAAACAGGTCCTCCCGCACGGCCACGTGGATGCCGGGCCCGCACAGGTCCGGATTGGTGAACAGCGTGGTGTAGTCGAAGGCGCGGTCGCCCTGCAGGCGCTTGGGGTCGATCGCCAACCAGCCACGTGCGCCGAATGCCAGCACATTGTCGTGGTGCAGGTCGCCATGCAGCGGGCGCTGCTCGCGCTGATCGGCCAGCAGCCCCTCCGCCAGCGATCTGCACTGTTCCAGCAATGGCGACAGCGTCACCGTCGGCGCCAGCAGCTCCCTGAACCATTGGTGCAGCGGCACCAGGCCTTCCGGTGGGTCCGCGCGGGGCCGATGGAGCTTTTCCAGCACCGCGCACAACACGGCCGTCGCCTCCATGTCGCGCCCCTCGATGGACATCGCGCGCAGGGAATCGCCCGGTACCGCGCGCTCCATCAGCAGGGCGTCGCCCTCATGGCCCAGGGCCCGCGCGGCGCCGTCGCCGTCCCACCAGTCCAGCAGCAGGTGGCCGTTGGGTTCTTCGGCATGCGTGCTCATCTTCAACATCGCCGGGGTGCCGTCAGGCAGGCGTACCGGCCAGAGCCGGCCCCGCGGGGTCTTGATGACATCGCCGTCACGGTGAAGCTGCCATTTCGTGGCCGGAAGTTCGTGCATGATGGAGGCTCGTCGAATGGAGGGGCGCGATCGGCGGAGTGCTAACGCCGTATGAACGCACTGATCCGCTAGGGTGATGGAAATCGTGATGGTTGGCCGCATATTGTTCCCAACAGCCGCCGGAGTTAATCATGTTCAGTAAAGACCTCGAACACACCATCGGACAGTGCTACAAGCGCGCCCGTGAGGCCCGGCATGAATTCATGACGGTGGAACACCTGCTGCTGGCCCTGCTCGACAACCCGTCCGCCCAGGCTGTCCTGAAGGCCTGCGGCGCGGATGCCGAGCGCCTGCGCCAGGAACTGGAACAGGCCATCGAAGCCTCGGTCTCCCGCCTGGCCGAAGATGACGGGCGCGATACCCAGCCGACCCTGGGCTTCCAGCGTGTGCTGCAGCGCGCCGTGTACCACGTGCAGTCCTCGGGCAAGAAGGAGGTCACCGGCGCCAATGTGCTGGTGGCGATCTTCGGCGAGAAGGACTCGCATGCGGTGTACTACCTCAACCAGCAGGACGTGACCCGGCTGGATATCGTCAATTACCTCTCCCATGGCATCGCCAAGCTGGGCGAGGAGGGCGAAGTGCCGCCTGCCGCCGATGGCGAGGGCCGCGCCGAGGGCGCAGAAGGCGAGGGCAAGGGCGATGCGCTGGCCGAGTTCGCCAGCAACCTCAACGACCAGGCCCGCAACGGCAAGATCGACCCGCTGGTCGGCCGCGCCGATGAGATCGAGCGCACCATCCAGGTCCTGTGCCGCCGCCGCAAGAACAACCCGCTGTACGTGGGCGAGGCCGGCGTGGGCAAGACCGCGATCGCCGAAGGCCTGGCCAAGCGCATCGTGGAAGGCTCGGTACCGGACGTGCTCGCCGATGCAGTGATCTATTCGCTGGACCTGGGCGCCCTGGTCGCCGGGACCAAGTATCGCGGCGATTTCGAAAAGCGCCTGAAGGGCGTGTTGACCGCGATGAAGAAGCTGCCGAACGCGGTGCTGTTCATCGATGAGATCCACACCATCATCGGCGCCGGCTCGGCCTCGGGCGGCACCATGGATGCCTCCAACCTGATCAAGCCGGCCCTGGCCTCCGGCGAGCTGCGCTGCATCGGCTCGACCACCTTCCAGGAGTACCGCGGCATCTTCGAGAAGGATCGGGCGCTGGCCCGGCGTTTCCAGAAGATCGACATCGTGGAACCCACCGTGGGCGAGACCTACGAAATCCTGCAGGGCCTCAAGCCCAAGTACGAAGCGCACCACGGCGTGACCTACGCCGATGACGCGCTGCAGGCCGCGGTGGATCTGTCGGTCAAGCACATCAACGACCGCCTGCTGCCGGACAAGGCGATCGATGTGATCGACGAAGCCGGTGCCCGCCAGCGCCTGCTGCCGGACGGCGAGCGCAAGGAACTGATCGACATCGAGGAGATCGAGACCATCGTCGCCAAGATGGCGCGGATTCCGGCCAAGCAGGTCAGCGCGACCGACAAGGACGTGCTCCAGCACCTGGAGCGCAACCTGAAGATGGTGATCTTCGGCCAGGACCCGGCCATCGAGACCCTGTCCTCGGCGATCAAGCTGGCCCGCTCGGGGCTGGCCAATCCGGAAAAGCCGATCGGCAACTTCCTGTTCTCCGGCCCGACCGGCGTGGGCAAGACCGAGGTCACCAAGCAGCTCGCGCTGCAGCTGGGCATCGAGCTGGTCCGCTTCGACATGAGCGAGTACATGGAATCGCATTCGATCAGTCGCCTGATCGGTGCGCCTCCGGGCTATGTCGGCTTCGACCAGGGTGGCCTGCTGACCGAGAAGATCGTCAAGACCCCGCACTGCGTGCTGCTGCTGGACGAGGTGGAGAAAGCCCACCCGGACATCTTCAACATCCTGCTGCAGGTCATGGACCGCGGTGTGCTGACCGACACCAACGGCCGTGAGGCGAACTTCAAGAACGTGGTGCTGGTGATGACGACCAATGCCGGCGCGGCGCAGGCCTCGCGGCGGTCGATCGGTTTCACCCGCCAGGACCATGCCACCGACGCGATGGAAGTGATCCGCAAGAGCTTCACGCCGGAGTTCCGCAACCGTCTGGATGCGATCGTGCAGTTCCAGGCACTGGGCTTCGAGCACATCCTGCGCGTGGTGGACAAGTTCCTGATCGAGCTGGAAATGCTGCTGCAGGAAAAGCACGTCAGCCTGTCTGCCACGCCGACCGCGCGCGACTGGCTGGCCCACCATGGCTTCGACCCGCTGATGGGTGCCCGCCCGATGGCCCGCGTGATCCAGGACAAGATCAAGCGTCCGCTGGCTGACGAGCTGCTGTTCGGCAAGCTGGTCAACGGCGGTCGGGTCAGCATCGACGTCCGCGACGACCAGTTGTTCGTCGAGACCGAGGCCGAGCCGGAGCGCCTGTTGCCGGCCACCGTGTGATCGCGCGGCCGGCGCTGTCGAGATGAATCGAAAAGCCCCCGCAAGGGGGCTTTTCTGTGCGCGGACCGGGCGCCTGCTCAGCGGCGGGCGCGGGCCTTGCGGTTGAACTGCTCTGCGGTGAGAGGCTCCACCGCGGCCACGTCACAGCTCTGGCTGTTGGTGTGCAGCTTGCTCACGCCGCCACCGCACAGCTGGCCGTCCTGGCCCGGCGTGGCGAAGTCGAGTTTGGACGACATGGCGGCGCTGCTGCAGGAGCGGTCAAAACGGACGAGATAGTGCTGGTCGCCGTTGCGCAGCAGCACATCGCGGTCGGCACGGTTGCGCACCACCTGCTTGTCCGGGGACAGGGTGATGCAGTCGGCGGGCGCGGCCGGTTCGGCGGCCTGAACGGACGCGGCGGCCGCGAGGCAGGTGGCGAGCAGGAACAGGGAGGTCGGGCGCTTCATGGCGGGGGCCATCGGGTCGGGATCCGGATTGGATCGAGAGCCAGAGTGGACCGTTGCGTGCCAGGGCGAATCTGCATCAAGGCATCCTGACCGACGTCAGGGTGCACTGGGTCAGGGTGCCGCATGGCAGGGTGGGGGCTGTCTCCTGAATGCCGCCCACGCGAAAAGGCCAGCACCTGGCTGGCCTTCTGGCGGGAACAACCCCCGGACCGCTTACTTCATGCGGTAGGTGATGCGACCCTTGGTCAGGTCGTACGGGGTCATTTCGACCTTGACGCGGTCGCCCGTCAGGATGCGGATGTAGTTCTTGCGCATGCGGCCGGAGATGTGGGCGATGATTTCATGCCCATTTTCCAGTCGTACGCGGAAAGTGGTGTTCGGCAGCGTCTCGCTGACGGTGCCCTCGAACTCGATGGAGTCGTCTTTCGACATGTAGTCCTGTGCAGTTCTGTAACCGGCCGAGCTGGCCTGAAGAGCGGGCATTTTACGCGGGTCGGGCGTTTGATGCAAAGTTTTGGTTAAGGCGCGCCAGGATCGGCCAGGGCGGCGGCGGCCAGCTTACCGAACAGATCGCTCCAATCGCCTGCGGCAGCTGGCTGTTGGACCTGTTCACGCACCAACGCGAGGAAGCGTTGCCGCGGCCAGTGTTCGGCGCCCATGCGCAGCAGGTGGTCGTTTTCCACCTGCGCATCGATCAGCGGCCAGCCCCAGCCGGCCAGCCGATGGGCCAGGCCGGCCAGGGCGACCTTGGAGCCGCCGGATGCTGCGCTGAACATGCTCTCGCCGAAAAACACCCGCCCGATCGCCACCCCGTAGATGCCGCCGACCAGCCGCGCGTCGTCGAACACCTCCACCGAGTGCGCGAAGCCGAGCCGGTGCAGGTGGACATAGGCATCGCGCATGTCCCGCGTGATCCAGGTGCCGTCCTGGCCCGGGCGCAGGCTGGCCGCGCAGGCATCGATCACCTGCTCGAAACAGGTATCGGCCCGCAGCGTCCAGGTGCTCTGCCGCAACGAGCGACGGAAGCGGCTGGACAGGTGCACGGCGTCGGTGCGGAACACCATGCGCGGGTCCGGCGACCACCACAGCAGCGGCTGGCCCTCGGAGAACCACGGGAAGACGCCCCCCGCGTACGCATTGAGCAGCCGCACCGGGGAGAGGTCGCCGCCGAGCGCGAGCAGGCCGTCGGGATCGCGGAGAGCGGTCTCCGCGGGCGGGAAGGGGGCGTCGGATGCATCGTCCAGGCGCCAGGGCAAGCGGCGGCTCATGCCGGGTCGACCTTGTCGGCCTTGAACGGGCTGTGCGCCGCCAGCACCCGCGCATAGTGGGCGACCTCGGCGCGTTCCTGTGCGCACCACGCCACCAAGGCTTCGGCAAAGGCGGGCTCGGCGATCCAGTGGCGGCTGCGCACCGTGTGCGGCAGGAACCCGCGGGCCAGCTTGTGCTCGCCCTGTGCGCCCGGTTCGAAGCGGGCCAGGCCTTCGCGCAGGCAGTAGGCGATGCCCTGGTAATAACAGGTCTCGAAGTGCAGCCCGGGCAGGGTGGCGCCGCCCCAGTAGCGGCCGTACAACGTATCCGCGCCACGCAGGCACAGCGCGCCGGCGACCGGCTCGCCGTCGAGCAGGGCCAGGAAGATCACCAGCGCGCGCGGCATCGTGCGGGCGAGGTGCTGCAGGAACGGGAGCGTCAGTGCGGGCGAGTTGCCGTACTCGGCGAAGGTCTGCAGGTAGAAGCCGTGCATGGCGCGCAGGTCGGCTTCGGTGGCCTCATCCCCCTGCACGATGCGATACGTGACGCCGCTGCGCGCGAGCTTGGCGCGCTCCTGGCGGATGTTCTTGCGGTGCTTGTGATCCATCGCGCCGAGGAAGTCGTCGAAGGTCTGCCAGCCACCGGGGTTGTGCCACTGGAACTGGATGTCCTCGCGCAGCAGCCAGTCCGGGCTGAAGCTGGCGTCCTCGTCGGCAGGATGGAAGTTGACGTGGGCCGAGGACCAGCCCAGGCGCGCCACTTCGCCCGCCAACAGTGCCAGCAGGGCGCCCCTGTCTTCGGTCGTGCGCGCAAGCACGCGGGGGCCGGTCACCGGCGAGTACGGCACCGCGCCCAGCCACTTGGGGAAGTACTCCAGCCCATGCTGGGCATAGGCGTGGGCCCAGGCGTGATCGAACACGAACTCGCCGTGCGAGTTGTCCTTGAGGTAGCCGGGGATCGCCGCCACCAGGGCGTCGCCCTCCCACAGGGTGAAGTGGCGCGGCCGCCAGCCCCATTCCGGGCGCAGGCAGCCGTGTTCTTCAAGACCGGCGAGGAAGGCGTGCGACAGGAACGGGTTGCGTCCGTCGTGCAGGGCGTCCCAATCGTCGGGAGGGATTTCCTGCAGATTGTGAAGGAAGCGGCTCGTTGGCATGTTGCAAGGATAGGTCAGGATCGCTGGCGCGTGTGCGTTCCAAGCCCCCGTCTATCAAGGGTCAAAGTGCGATCGGAACTACGTCTTGGGTTCAATGGCGCACTGAGACGTGATGCTTGGAACGATGTCCCGCGGGTGAGGAAGCTTGGTGGTGTCGCCAACGTGGCGGCAGAAGCACCAACCTGAGGGGAAGGCATGAAGTGCATAAGCAAAGCACTAGTGGGCGGCTTTTGCGCTCTGTTTCTTCTTGTACCCGCTGCGTCGGATGCGCGCGGACTGCCCTCGCGAGCGTCTGTCGATATCGAAGCGGAGATGGCCTTTGATGCTTTGTTGTCCAGCGTTGCTCAGAAAACGCTCGACCAGTACAGGATGAAGGCGGGCTCTCAGGCGCCAGATCAGGCCGTCGCCCGGTTTGATGTATCGACTGGTAGTGTAACGGTCGAACTCAGAGGGTGGTTGCCGGAAACGGGAGGGGCAGAGCTGGAAGACCTTCAGGGCCAGTTGATGAATGAAGTCCTTGATCAGGCTCGCCTCATCTATCCCGCTTCCGGCATTGAGTTCCGTTACACCGGGAGAAGTTTCGAAGAACACTATCCCGAAGAGGCGGCTGCCGACGGGGTGAGATCCCCCCTCCGCTGGACCTCGCCGGTAAGGGCGCGCAGCAGCGTGGCGCGCGCGCCCTCGTTGCAGGCCAGCAGGCGCGGCCCGGTCACCGGCGAATACGGCACCGCGCCCAGCCACTTCGGGAAATGCTCCAGCCCGTGCCGCGCATACACGAATTCCCCATGCGAGTTGTCCTTCAGGTAACCGGGGAGGGCCGCCAACAGAGAACCGCCGTCCCACAGGGTGAAGTGCCGCGGCCGCCAACCCCATTCCGGTCGCAGGCAGCCGTGTTCTTCAAGACCGGACAGAAAGGCATGGCTTACGAAGGGGTTGCTGCCATCGTGCAGGGCATCCCACGTGGCGGACGGCACATCTGAGAGACGGTGCAGGAAGCGCGTATCGGGCATGGGGAAAGGACAGGGCACGGTGATGGGTAGTCGGGCGCCAGAGGGATCATCAATGCAGTTTCCAGGTTCGATCAAATCGCAGGCCCAGTGCTGCCCGCGATTGTGCGTCAGTGCAGCCCCGCCAACGGGTGCCGGAAGCAAACTTGCGTGACGCGCCTCGTAGCGTTCCCTCCATCATCAGGTAAGGGTCATGAAGATAGACCGTTTTGGGCGAAGTGCTTTTTTTGCTCTACTTGCATTCTGCGGTTTTGCCTCCGAATGGGTGGCCGCCAAAGAGGCGGCACTACCGGCCCTGGCGGAGACCGATGCGTCGCTGGATTCTCTGCTGACCCGTGAAGCGCAGCGGCTGCTTGATGCGGACCGCCTCAGGTCCTCAAAGACGCCAAGCGTCACCGTGCGAGTAAAGGCGGACATCGCAGAGAATCTTCTGGTTATTGATTTTGGTGCTGGATTTCTGCCTGCCGAGCAGGATCACTCCACGGAAGAGATTGTGCAGTACATCAGTAATACCTTGGCTGCCTATGCTGGGCAGGCAGGCCTTCACGAGGTGCAGGTGCAGGTTTTGTACGAAGGCAAGCCGTTCGAGTTTTACTTTCCATGGCCATATGATCCAGACCACCGCGCAGAGACAGCGCGTGTGCTGAATGGGATCGTCCTGGTCTCGGCGGGCCATGGGTTGGTCCGGGTCCACCCGGGTGGGGAATGGGAGTACCAACGCCGCGTGTATCACGGAGTACGGGAAGATCTGATAACGCCTGGATATGCGGATGAGCTCCAACAGTTGATGCAGGACCGCAGTCAAGTGGTGGTGCATCGAGCCCGGCGTGACGGCGTCGAGCCTCATCCGGAAGCACTCCAGCCGTGGGAACAGATGTCCTCGCGCTATCACCTGAAGGCACTGCTGCCTGAGCGGGTCGACATCTGGAACCACTTTGCAGGCAGCACTGCGCGAGATCGGGAGGTGCTCGACGATATCAGGGCAAGGCCCTACTTTGCGAACCATCTTGGTGCCGAGGGCATGATCAGCATTCACACGAATGGGGACGACAGTGGGGTGGCGCGCGGCAGCCGGGTGTATTTCCATCGAGGAAAGCCGCAAGATCGTGAGCTGGCAGCAATGTTGCTCTGCTACATGAAAGAGCTGATCACCGCGGAGGACGGTTACTCGGAGTTCCCTGTTTCGACGTCGCCCTCCAGCGGCAACCACGGTGAAAATGGGTTCGCCACCATGCCTGCGGCCGTGGTTGAAGTCGCCTTTCACACGAATGCAGCTGACGCTATGGCGCTGCAGGATCCACTTTTTCGTACAGCAGCCATGAAAGGAGTGGAGAAGGGCTATCGCCTCCATCGCGAGGGCAGGGACTGCGCACCTCTCAAAGCGGGCCCGATAAGGGGCCTCCAGTTACCTCAAGGTATGTCCGAAGAGGTGGATGTCCCGTTCGAGGGCTATCCGCAATACCCGATCGAGCTGGTTACCACCAACATCGCGTGCCCGCCAACCTGGACGTGCCGGGACGGTCTGGTCCGCATCCATGCACCGGGCGACCAGCCGTACAGGATCACGATTCGGTGCGAGAACGTCGGCACCGCCCCCGTCATCTGGCACACCTCGGTGGTGGATGCCGACGGGGTGAAATCTCCCCCCGTTCGGCACTCCGTTGTGTGCATCCGCAATACCGGACGGGCCGATCTGGACGTATCTGTCGCGGCGGGGGGCGCTGTCGCTGGCTAGGCGGCCCACGGAGCTGCCTGCGCATCCTGCGGATGGGCTCCACGCGAACGCACGACGAAAGGGCCAGCGAAACCTCGCCGGCCCTTTCTTCTCTACCCAGGCCCGGCCTGCCTTAGTCCAGCTTGCCCTTCGCGTCCAGGTAGCGCTCGGCATCCAGCGCGGCCATACAGCCGAAGCCGGCCGAGGTGATCGCCTGGCGATAGTGCTGGTCGGCCACGTCGCCGGCGGCGAACACGCCTTCCACCGAGGTCTGGGTGGCGTTGCCGCCCAGGCCCGAACGGATGTCCAGGTAGCCGTTGTTCATGGTCAGCTGGCCATCGAACAGACTGGTGTTGGGGTGGTGGCCGATCGCCACGAAGAAGCCGTGGGCCTCGATGTCGCGGGTGCTGCCGTCCAGGGTGGACTTCACGCGCACGCCGGTCACGCCAGCGTCGTTGCCCAGCACTTCCTCGACCTGGTGGTGCCACACGGTCTCGATCTTGCCGGCTTCGACCTTGGCGAACAGCTTGTCCTGCATGATCTTTTCCGCCTTGAGGGTGTCGCGGCGGTGGACCAGGTAGACCTTGCGGGCGATGTTGGACAGGTACAGGGCCTCTTCCACGGCGGTGTTGCCGCCGCCGACCACGACCACGTCCTGGTCCCGGTAGAAGAAGCCATCGCAGGTGGCGCAGGCCGACACGCCGCGGCCCTTGAAGGCCTCTTCGCTGGGGATGCCCAGGTACTTGGCAGTGGCGCCGGTGGCGATGATCAGGGCGTCGCAGGTGTACTCGGCGCTGTCACCGATCAGCTTGAACGGGCGTTGGGAGACATCGGCGGTGTGGATGTGATCGAAGATGACCTCGGTCTCGAAGCGCTCGGCGTGCGCCTGCATGCGGGTCATCAGGTCCGGGCCCATCAGGCCGTGCGCATCTCCAGGCCAGTTGTCCACCTCGGTGGTGGTCATCAGCTGGCCGCCCTGCTGCAGGCCGGTGATCACGACGGGCTTGAGGTTGGCGCGCGCGGCGTAGACGGCGGCGGTCCAGCCGGCCGGGCCGGAACCAAGGATCAACAGGCGGGAGTGCTTGGAGTTGCTCATGTAAGCTCGCAATAGAAGGTAGGACGGGGTGCCTGCACAGTGATTGCGCGGCATCCGAGCGAAGTCATAGAGTGGCGGCAGGGGCGGGGCGATTCAAGGCGCGCAGTGGAACGCGGCGACCCGCCGAGCGCGACTGACCTCCCTGCGCCGGTGTTTTGACGCGGGCCGTGCCGGCCGGCGGCCGACACCTACCGGGGTAGGGTCCAGTCGTTTATTATCAAGCACTAACAGTGCATTCCCAAGGTGTGGTCTAAGGTGGCGAAACAGGTCCCGGAACGAGCCAAGGCGTCCGACAGCAAGGCAGCGCCGCGCAAACCGGCCAGCGTGGACAATCCGCGCCGGCAGCGCCTGTGGCGCGATCTGGGGTTGATCGCGGTCGCCCCGGCATTGCTGTATCTGGTGGCCAGTCTGTTCACCTACTCGGCCACCGATCCGGGCTGGTCGCATACCGGCAGCGTGGTCGCGCCGGTCCACAACATGGGCGGCCGCGCCGGCGCCTGGATCGCCGACGTGCTGCTGCAGCTGTTCGGCTACATGGCCTTCGTGCTGCCGATCGTGCTGGGCGCACTGGCCTGGATCGCGATGTTCGGCCTCAAGCGCGAGGCCAAGGGCGAGCATGATCTCGATCCCGCGCTGCGCCTGGTCGGCCTGGTCGGCTTCCTGATCGCCGGCACCGGCTTCCTGCACCTGCGCCTGTTCGTCGCCGATGTGGCCCATGCCGGCGGCATCCTCGGCAAACTGGTGGGCAGCTCGCTCAGTGTCGGTTTCGGCGCCTTGGGCGCCAATCTGTTCGTGCTGGTGCTGCTGCTGGCCTCGATCACCCTGGCGACCGGTATTTCCTGGTTCGTGGTGATGGAGAAGATCGGCAACTGGGTGCTGGCATTGCCGCCGCTGTTCAACAAGAAGAGAGAGCAGGCCACCGAGTGGCAGCAGACCCGCGCGATGCGCGAGGAACGCCAGGAAGTGCGCAAGGTCGACGCCGAGGTCCGCGCCAAGCGCGAGCCGGTCAAGATCGAGCCGCGCCCGGAGCCGGTGCTGGAGAAGAGCGACCGCGCCAAGCGCGAGACCCAGATTCCGATGTTCCGCGGGGTCAACGGCGATGGCTCGGACGTGCCGCCGCTGGCGCTGCTGGACGATCCCAAGCCGCAGCCCAAGGGCTATGACGAGGGCACGCTGGAGACGCTGTCGCGCCAGATCGAGTTCAAGCTCAAGGATTTCCGCATCGACGCCCGGGTGGTCGGTGCGTATCCGGGCCCGGTGATCACCCGCTTCGAGATCGAGCCGGCCCCGGGCATCAAGGTCAGCCAGATCAGTTCGCTGGACAAGGACATCGCGCGCGGGCTGTCGGTGAAGTCGGTGCGCGTGGTCGATGTGATCCCGGGCAAGTCGGTGGTGGGTCTGGAGATCCCCAACGTGACCCGCGAGATGATCTATCTCTCCGAGCTGCTGCGCTCCAAGGAATACGACAAGTCGGCCAGCGTGCTGACCCTGGCGCTCGGCAAGGACATCGCCGGCCGCCCGACCGTGGCGGACCTGGCGCGCATGCCGCACCTGCTGGTCGCCGGCACCACCGGCTCGGGCAAGTCCGTGGCGGTCAATGCGATGGTGCTGAGCCTGCTGTACAAGGCCTCGCCGAAAGACCTGCGGATGCTGATGATCGACCCGAAGATGCTCGAACTGAGCGTCTACCAGGGCATCCCGCACCTACTGGCGCCGGTGGTCACCGACATGAAGGAGGCCGCCAACGGCCTGCGCTGGTGCGTGGCCGAGATGGAGCGCCGCTACAAGCTGATGAGCGCGGTGGGCGTGCGCAACCTGGCCGGCTTCAACAAGAAGGTCAAGGACGCCCAGGACGCCGGGCAGCCGATGATGGACCCGCTGTTCAAGCCGAATCCGGAGCTCGGCGAGGCCCCGCGTCCGCTGGAGACGCTGCCGTTCATCGTGATCTTCATCGACGAATTCGCCGACATGATGATGATCGTCGGCAAGAAGGTCGAAGAGCTGATCGCGCGCCTGGCGCAGAAGGCGCGTGCGGCCGGCATCCACCTGATCCTGGCTACCCAGCGTCCCTCGGTGGACGTGATCACCGGTCTGATCAAGGCCAACATCCCGACCCGCATCGGCTTCCAGGTCAGTTCCAAGATCGATTCGCGCACCATCCTCGACCAGTCCGGCGCGGAAACCCTGCTCGGCCACGGCGACATGCTGTACCTGCCGCCCGGCACGGCGCTGCCGGACCGCGTGCATGGTGCGTTCGTCTCCGATGAGGAAGTGCATCGGGTGGTGGAGCACCTCAAGGCCAGCGGCCCGACCGATTACATCACCGGCGTGCTGGACGAAGTGCAGATGATGGGCGATGGCGTGGTGGTCGGCCCCGGCGGCCTGCCGGAGGCGGGCGGCGGTGGCGGCGATGAGTCCGATCCGCTGTATGACGAGGCCCTGCGCATCGTTACCGAAACCCGTCGCGCGTCGATCTCCGGCGTGCAGCGCCGCCTGAAGATCGGCTACAACCGCGCCGCGCGCCTGATCGAAGCGATGGAAGCAGCGGGCGTGGTCAGCCCGCCCGAGCACAACGGCGACCGCAGCGTGCTGGCGCCGCCGCCGCCCAAGTAACGCCGGCCTCGGACTGGCTGCATGGCACCCGGGCGCCGCCCGGGTGTTGCCGAGCACAAGGAACCTGCAATGAAGCCGATGATCTGGACGATGCTGGGCGCCATGACGCTCGCGCCGGGAGTGGCGTGGGCCGATGCCCAGCCCGTGCCGCCACCCGCGACACCCGTGGCCCCGACCACCCCGGGCGGGCAGGGCGGCCCGGCCGCGGGCGCTGACGCGCAGGCCAGCAACAATTTCAGTTTCGTCCGCTATCGCGCCGATTACGTGGTGCGCCCGGATGCGGGCAACACGCAGACCGAAGAGTACGAGATCCTGCTCAAGACCAAATCGGCGGTCGAGCAGTTCAGCCAGGTGCGGCTGAGCTACAGCGAGAAGATGGAAACGCTGGAGGTGCTGCAGGCCTACACCCTGACCGCCGACGGCCAGCGTCGGGACGTGCCGGCCGACCGTATCTACACCCAGGAAAGCTACTCCAGCGCAGCCGCGGCGATGTATGCCGACCGCAAGGTGCGCGTGGTCGTGTTTCCGAATCTGGCGCCCGGCACGCGGGTGGTCTACCAAACCCGCCGGACCCAGAACACGCCGTACTTTCCCGGTTACTTCGGTCTGTGGGAAACCTTCAGCGTGTTCACGCCGTACGACGACGCGCGGGTGACGCTGACCGCGCCGGCCAGCCTGCCGATGCAGGTGGAGCAGCGCGGCGTGCAGGGCAGCACGACACCGCGCATCCGCAACGGGCTGGCGCGTTGGGAGTGGCAGTACCGGCGCAGCGAGCCGCTGAGCGCGCAGAACTGGTCGGCCGCGCCGTGGGAGTACAGCCCGGGGATCATGGCCAGCACGTATCGGGATTGGGCCCAGGTGGCGCAGGCCTATCAGCGCAAGGGCGGCGAGGCGGCAACGGTGACTCCGCAGATCCAGGCACTGGCCGAAGATCTCACCCGGGGCATCACCGACCGCCGCGAGCAGGCCGCCGTGCTCTACCGCTGGGTGTCGCAGAACATCCGTTACGTCGCCGTCTACCTCGGCAACGGCGGGCTGGAGCCCAATCCCGCGCAGAGCATCCTCGACAACCACTACGGCGACTGCAAGGACCACGTGGTGATCCTGGAAGCGCTGCTGGCCGCGCGCGGCATCGAGAGCACCCCGGTGCTGATCGGCGCAGGAGGCGGGCCGACCCTGCCGGCGATTCCGCTGCTGGGCCGCTTCAACCACGCGATCACCTACCTGCCCGAGTTCGACCTGTACCTGGATTCGACCACCGCCTATGCGCGGTTCGGCCAGTTGCCCGATGGCGACCTGGGTGCGCCGGTGCTGCACACTCGGCAGGCGAAGGTCGCGCGGACGCCTGCCAACGACGCCACCCGCAACGGCACCGGCCTGGAGGTGGATTTCCGCTTCGACGCCGCCGGCAACCTGGTCGGACAGACCGTGCAGCAGCCCAGCAGCGTGGCCGAGATCGGCATGCGGGCGGCGTTCGCACGGCTCAACGCGCAGAACCGGGCGCGGGCCGAAGAGTCGATGATGGCCGCCTCCGGCTTCGATGGCAGTGGCGCGCTGACGCTGCTCGGCGATCCGCAGGACCTGACCCGGCCATTCAATTTCCGCTACGACTTCCGGGCCAGCGATTACGTCGATTTCGGCGTGGTCGGCGGTATGGTGCTGCCCGACGCACCGGGTGGCGACTCGTTCCGAGACCTCTACGCCAGTACCTCGGCGCCGGACAACGCCACGCCGTTCTACTGCAACGACAGCCTGCGCGATGAGCGCTACCAGCTCACCTTCCCGGCCAACGTGCCGATTGTCGCGATCCCGCGCAGCCAGCGCTTCGACAATGCCGCCGGCGAGTACCGGGTGGACTGGTCGCGCGAAGGGCAGGTGGTCACCGTGCAGCACCGCCTGCACCAGCGCGCCGTGCGCGGGGCGGATGCGCTGTGCCAGCCGCAGGATTACGCCGCCTTCCGCGCGCTGTACCAGCAGGTCCGGCGCGGCTTCCGCGGGCAGGTGGTCTATGGCGACCTGAAGATGGTCCAGGCGGGGCCGTGACGGGCGTTCGGACCCGCTGGTTCCAGCGCATAATGTGCCCCTGATCGCCCATTCAGGATTGAATGGGCACACTCCCTTTCATCCTTCCCATTCGCCTGGATACCTCGCATGCACACCACCTTCCGCCGCTCCCTGCTTGCCGCCACCCTGGTCGTGGCCAGCGTTGGTTCGGCTTCGGCCTGGGCGGGCGCCCGTGATGAGCTCAACCGTTTCACCCAGGGCCTGAAGGGCCTGGACGGACAGTTCAGCCAGCAGGTGTTCGACAGCAAGGGCAAGGTCAAGGAAACCACCAGCGGCCGTGTCGCGCTCTCCGCGCCGCGCCTGTTCCGCTGGGAGTACATCAAGCCGCACGAACAGCTGATCGTGGCCGATGGCAAGAAAGTCTGGGTCTACGAGCCGGACCTGGAGCAGGCCAGCGTGCGCCCGCAGGGCCAGGAAGAGCAGAACAGCCCGCTGACCGCCCTGATCAATCCGGCGCTGCTGGACAAGCAGTACGACGTCAGCGAAGAAGCCGCCGTTCGCGATGGCCTGCAGTGGCTGGCGCTGAGCCCGAAGCGCGATACCGATACCGCCTTCCAGTACGCCGCGCTGGGCTTCAATGGCCAGGGCCTGGCCCGCATGGAAGTGGTCGATGCCGTGGGTCAGCGCACGGTGATCAACTTCACCGGCTGGAAGCGCAACCCGAGCTTCGCCTCGGGCACTTTCAGCTTCACCCCGGCCAAGGGCGTGGACGTCATCGGCGAATGACGGTGTAGTGCCGGCCGCTGGCCGGCATCCCCCTGCAATCTGCCGCGATACAATAGACACGTGGCCAGAAACCGAACGACTTTCAATGGGCCTGATCTGCTGACCGTGGATCGGGACAACATGCGTCCGCTCGCCGAGCGGATGCGCCCGCAGACGCTGGATGAGATGGTGGGCCAGAAGCGCCTGCTCGCACCGGGCAGCGCGCTGCGCCGCGCGGTCGAGTCCGGCCATGTGCACTCGATGATCCTGTGGGGGCCGCCGGGCTGCGGCAAGACCACGCTGTCGCTGCTGCTCGCGCATTACGCCGATGCCGAGTTCCGCGCGATCTCGGCGGTGCTGTCGGGCTTGCCCGAGGTACGCCAGGTGTTGGCCGAAGCCGCCCAGCGTTTCGCCGAGGGGCGACGCACGGTGCTGTTCGTCGACGAGGTGCACCGCTTCAACAAGGCCCAGCAGGATGCGTTCCTGCCGCACATCGAACGCGGCACGATCGTGTTCGTCGGCGCCACCACGGAAAATCCGTCCTTCGAACTGAACTCGGCGCTGCTGTCGCGCTGCCGTGTGCACGTGCTGGAGTCGGTGTCGCCAAGTGACATCGTCGAGGCGCTGGAGCGTGCGCTGCAGGACACCGAGCGCGGTCTGGGCGGCGAGCATCTGCAGGTCGCGCCGGAGGCATTGCTCGAGATCGCCACCGCCGCCGATGGCGATGTGCGCCGTGGACTGACCCTGCTGGAGATCGCCGCCGAACTGGCGACAGGCGACGGCGGGCGGATCAGCCCGGAGATGCTGGTGCAGGTGCTGGCTGACCGCACCCGTCGTTTCGACAAGGGCGGCGAGCAGTTCTACGACCAGATATCGGCCCTGCACAAGTCCGTGCGCAGCTCCAATCCGGATGCCGCGTTGTACTGGCTCACCCGCATGCTCGATGGCGGCTGCGACCCGTCCTATCTGGCGCGGCGCCTGACCCGGATGGCGATCGAGGATATCGGTCTGGCCGATCCGCGCGCGCAGTCGATGGCGCTGGAGGCCTGGGACATCTACGAGCGGCTGGGCAGCCCCGAAGGCGAGCTCGCGTTCGCGCAGCTGGTGCTGTACCTGGCCAGTACCGCCAAATCGAACGCCGGCTATGCCGCCTTCAACAGGGCCAAGCAGGAAGTGCGCGACACCGGTACCCAGGAGGTGCCGCTGCACCTGCGCAACGCGCCGACCAAGCTGATGAAGGAGCTGGGGTACGGCAAGACCTATCAATACGATCACGACGCCGACGGCGGGATCGCGCTGGACCAGACCGGCTTCCCGGATGCGATGGGCGAGCGGGTGTATTACGAGCCGGTGCCGCGCGGGTTGGAAATCAAGCTGAAAGAAAAGCTGGACCGCCTGCGTGCGGCGCGCGCACAGGCACGCGCGGACAAGGGCGCGGAGTGATGGACGGCATCGGCGTCTGGTGGCAGCAGCTCGGCCTGGTGATGGCGGGCGGCGCGCTGGGCGCTGCGCTGCGTTTCATGGTCGGCGATGCGATGCTGCGCCAGTTCGGCCAGGGCTTCCCGTGGGGCACGCTGACGGTGAACCTGATCGGCGCCTTCGTCGCCGGATACGTGATGATCTGGCTGCAGAGTCGCGGCAATGCGGCGGTGTACTGGCGCGCGTTCCTGATCGTCGGCATCGTCGGTGGCCTCACCACGTTCTCGTCGATGATGCTCGAATCGCTGGTGTTCACCCGCACGGATCGGAGCCTGATGGTGCCGCTGTACCTCGGCGTCAGCCTGGTGGGTGGCATGCTGCTGGTGTGGGCGGGAGCACGCGCGGCGGAGGCGCTGCGCTGAGTCCACGCTGCGCAAACGCAGAAATCCGCTGAAAACGCTGGATTAAAGTGATGTCTCACGATATCGTGCGCGCCCCCGTTTGCATCCTCGTCCGTCATGCGCGATGAACAAGACCCCGGAACACTGGAACTGACGCTGCCGCGCAAGCGCGGCCGTCCGCCCACGTTCGGCTACGCGATGACCGATGCACAGCGTGCTGCCCGCTACCGTGCGCGCCGCGCCGGCCAGGCCGGCCATGCGGACGTGCGCAACTGCAGCGACATGGTGCTGCTGGACAAGATCCGCGCATCGATCACCAGCAAGGACCCGGAACTGACCGGATTCCTGGTGCACGTGCTGTGGCAGCGCTACCCGCTGCAGCTCAAGTAATCGCGCCCGCACGTTCCTGGTCGATCAGGCCGGACAGCCGCGACGCCAGCGTTTTCACCAGCGGGTCGGCCGTGGCGCGGTGAAGCAGGGCGATCTCGAAGCTGTCGATCGGCTGCAGTCCCTGTTCGATGCCCAGCACGGTGTGCTCGCGGCTCAAGGCGCGCGCCGGCAGCAGGCTGATGCCCATGCCATCGGCCACTGCGCCCTGGATGCCACTCAGGCTTGAACTGGTGAAGCTGATCCGCCAGCGGCGGCCCATGCCCTCGACGGCATCGATGATGTCATCGCGGTAAAGCCCGCGGGGAGGAAAGGTCACCAATGGCACCGGATCCAGGTCGATGCTCGGGTGGCGCGCACTGTCGATCCAGACCATGGTTTCCGGCCAGCACCTCACTGCGGCACGGCTGCTGCGCCGCTGCTTGACCAGCACCAGATCCAGCTCGCCATGATCGTAGGCATTGGCCAGGTCACGGCTCAGTCCGCTGGTGACTTCCAACTTCACCTGCGGGTGGTCACGGTTGAAGGCGCCCAGCAGTTGGCTGGTGGCCTCGCTGACGAAGTCTTCCGGAACGCCCAGCCGTACCGTTACCGCGACGGTGGTGCCGGCCAGCGCTTCCAGCAGCTGGTCGTTCAGCGCGAGCAGCTGGCGGGCATGGCCGAGCACCAGCTGCCCCGCGTCGGTCGGGTGCACGTCGCGGTTGCCGCGGACCAGCAGCGGATGGCCCGCCATCTCTTCCAGCCGGCGGATTTTCTGGCTGATGGTGGATTGGGTGGAGTGCAGGCGCGCCGCGGCGGTGGTGAAGCTGGTGCAGTCGGCCACCATCACCATCGCGCGCAACAGGTCCAGGTCGAATAGGGTGCGATTCGGTTTTTCACTGGCAGTCATGCTGCCATTGTGAAGCGCGATGGCGAGGTCCGCCATGGCGACGCCGGGCGGCTAAGCGCTCCCGGGGATCGGCGCGGCCTCGGCAGCATGATGTGTCAGGCTGCGGGCCACGCGTTCGCCGGTCTCGCGAAGCCGCTCGATCAGTGCCGGCGGGCCCACTACCTCGAACTCCAGGTCCATGGCCAGCAGCCAATAGATCACCGAGCCCATCGGATTGGCGCCGCAACGCAGCAGGCAGCGCTGGCCATCGACCACTTCCAGCACGCCGGCCGACGCGGGAATGCGCTGGCGCAGCGCGGCCAGCGGTGCATGCAGGATGATCCGGGCCTCATCGGGGTACTGCCCGAGCGACAGCGAGCGGGCGACCCACCGGCGCAGATCGCCATCGCCTGGGCCCGTCCGGGGCGCGAAGTGCGCGCCCACTACCGGTGCGCTGGCGATGCGGTCGATGCGGAAGGTGCGCCAGTCCGCCCGCAGGCAATCCCAGGCCACCAGATACCAGCGTCGATCGGTGTGCACCACGCCCTGCGGCTCGACCTGGCGGGAACTGGGCTGGCCTTCGCGATCGATGTACTCGAACGCGAGCTGCACCTGGTCGCGGCAGGCGGCGGCCAGTGTGGTCAGCCGGCCGGCATCCACCAGCGGGCCGATTTGGCCCGTCGGCAGGATCGCCGAACGCAGCGCCTCCAACCGTGGTCGCAGGCGTGGCGGCATGGCCTGCTCGATCTTGACCAGCGCGGTGATCGCGGTCTGCTCGATACCGCTGATGGTGCCGGTCACCGCCGTGCGCAGGGCGATCGCCGCCGCCAGGGCTTCCTCGTCATCGAGCAGCAGGGGCGGCAGGGCACGCCCCGCGCGGAACGCGTAGCCGCCGGCCACGCCGGTGCTGGCGTGGATCGGATAGCCGAGCTGGCGCAGCCGGTCGATGTCGCGGCGCAGGGTGCGCGGATGGATCTCCATGCGCTCGGCCAGCGTGGCGCCGCTCCAGTGGGGGCGCGACTGCAGCAGGGACAGCAGACTCAGCAGGCGAGCGGAGGCGGTCAGCATGGGCAAAGCGTAGCAGCCATTGCGGGCGGGTTCTGTCCGCAAGGGTGGCTAGCCTTGAGGCGACGGTGCAGGACCGCTCCGGTCGCACCCCTCACCACCCTCAAGGAGTTTCCGATGTCCCTCGTCTTCTATTGGCACCCGATGTCCAGCGCCACCCCGATCGCCTGCGCCCTGGCCGAACTGGCGGTCCCCCATGAGCGCGTCAAGATCGACATCCGCGCCGGCGAGCAGCGCACCCCCGAGTACCTGGCGATCAACCCCAACGGCAAGGTGCCGTGCCTGGTGGTGGATGGCACGCCGCTGTTCGAAGGCCTGGCGATCCACCTGTGGTTGGGCGAGCACTACGGCGTGGCCAAGGGCCTGTGGCCGCAGGACGGAACACCGGCGCGGCTGGAGGCGATGTCCTGGTGCACCTGGGCGTATGTCACCTATGGTGCCGTGATCGGGCGGGTGTGGTTGGCCACCATGGACGACGGGCTGCGCAGTGCCGACCATGCGGCGGCCGGCATCCGCGCCGCCAACGCATTGTTGGACCTGCTGGAGGCGCGCCTGTCGCAGCAGTCCTGGATGCTTGGTGACGCTTACTCGCTGGTGGATCTGGTCGTGGGCCAGGTAGTGGGTTACGGCACCTACATGGGTGCGGCGGTGGACGCGCATCCGGCCGTGGCGGCCTGGTTGCAGCAGGTGCAGGCACGGCCCGCGATGCAGGGCGAGGTCTGACGCATCGCCTTGGATCGGGAATGTGCATGACGCGCATTCCAAAATTTAACTGGTGAATGCACCGGGCCCGACCGTAAGGTGGCCCGGTTCTTCATTTTCCGGTGCACTGCCCATGTCCCTGCGTCTTGCCATTCCGGTGCTGCTTGCACTGGCCCCCGCCGCGTTCGCGGCCGAGCAGGCCGATCTGATGATCCGCCATGCCACCGTCGTCGACGTGGAGCACGCCACCACGCGGGCCGACCAGACTGTCGTCGTGCGGGGCCAGGACATCGTCGCGGTGGGCAGTGACCGGGCCATGCGCAAGGCATGGCAGGCCAGGCAGCAGGTGGACGGCAAGGGGCGCTACCTGATCCCCGGGCTGTGGGACATGCATGTGCACTTCGGTGGTGGGCCGGCGCTCATCGAAGAGAACAAGGCGCTGCTGCCGCTGTACATCGCCCATGGCATCACCACCATCCGCGACGCCTCGGGCGATCTGCCCGAGCAGGTGCTGCAGTGGCGTGGCGAGATCGCCAGCGGCCAGTTGGCCGGCCCGCAGCTGTTCACCTCGGGCGCCAAGATCGAAGGGATCAAACCGGTCTGGAAGGGCACTCTCGAAGTGGGCTCGCAGGCCGATCTGGATGCGGCCTTCGTGCGCCTCAAGCGCGACCGCGTCGACTTCGTCAAGATCACCGACAGCACGCTGACGCCGGAGCTGTTCCTGGCCGCGGTACGCGGAGCGCGTGCCAACGGCCTGCGGGCGTCCGGGCATATTCCGATGGCGCTGACCGTGCAGCAGGCCGTCGATGCCGGCATCAGTTCCATCGAGCACCTGGACTATGCCTACAAGGCCGGGGTCAAGGATGAAGCCGGCATCGCCGCGGACTTCGCGGCCAAGCGCATTGATCGCGCGCAGGCCACCGCACGCCTCGATGCCGGCTTCGATCCCGATACCGCCATGGCCGCCTACCGTGGCTTCGCGGCCAAGGGGGTGTTCGTGACCCCGACCCTCAATGGCGGCCGCATCCTCGACTTCCTCGACCAGGACGATCATCGCGACGATCCATACCTGGCCTACATCGGACCGAAACTGCAGGCGACCTATGCCTGGCGCGTCGAGCGCGCGGCCAAGGCGACGCCCGCGCAGATCCAGGCCCGCCACCAGGAATACCACCAGGTCGCCGCCGTGCTGCCGATGCTGCAGCAGGCCGGCGTCACGATCATGGCCGGTACCGATGCCGGCTTCCTCAATTCGTTCAACTATCCGGGTATCGGCCTGCATGACGAGCTGTCGCTGTTCGTCAAGGAAGGGCTGACCCCGGCGCAGGCCCTGTCAGCGGCCACGCGCGCTGGCCCGGCCTGGTTCGGCACGCTGGATCGCTACGGCGCGGTCGCGCCCGGCAAAGCGGCCGACCTCGTGTTGCTGGAGCGCAATCCGCTGGAGGACATCGACGCCACGCGCAGCATCCAGTACGTGGTGCTGCGCGGCCAGGGTTATGACCGCAAGGCACTGGATGCGCTGCTGACGCAGACGAAAGAGAAGGTCGCGGCGTGGAAGGCAGGTGAAGTAGTAACGGATCGTTGAACTCAGGCTGGGCCGTACACGCGGATGAAGAGGCGGGGCGCCAAAGGTCCGCCCGCCGAGGCGGTGCACGCGATCGTTAGACAAGCGCCGAGGACTGACGTGGCCGCGCTGCTCAATTGCGTGTACGAAACTGTTTGTTCGTGACTGCTGTCGGGAGTGGAGCCGGGGAGGGCTGGCTGCCGCTTGAGTTTCGTGGCATCGTTTTGTCGTGCGAGAGAAATTTCAGTTTCATTGGATCTGCATCAAGGAGGGCTGATGAAGAGTTCCAGTAGACAGGCGACTAAAACGTCTGCCAAGAAGGTTGCGAGGAAGGCGGTAAAAAAGGCAGCTGCGAAGAAGGCAGTTGCGAAGAAGGCAGTTGCGAAGAAGGCAGTTGCGAAGAAG